>JAFQGT010000026.1 GCA_017415425.1 Oscillospiraceae bacterium
GAGCTGTTTATCATACAGACACGCATCATCATGCTTATGACCTTCAACCTCAGCTTCCTTGCAAATCAAGGTTTCGGTAACGGTATAGCAATCCTCGCCGTGCTGATGTCCCTCAGTTTCCTCCTCGGTGCAAGTCAATTCTCCCTGCACATCCTCATAGCAAGAGTCATCATGTTCATGGCCTTCTTCGGTGCTTCCACAAATCATTTTCTGCGACCATGCATAGCAACCATCGTCATGGGCATGGCCGGCAGTTTCCTCCAAGCCGCAAATCAGCTCGGTTTTGGCATCATAACAATCCACACCGTGGGTATGTCCGTCAGATTCTTCCAGGCCGCAAGCAGGCTGTTCCAGCGGAACCAGAGTATAACACTCATCACCGTGGGTGTGGCCGGCAAACTCCTCCAAACCGCAAATAATTTCCTCGCCATAGATGTAGCAATCATCACCGTGGCTGTGTTCTGCCTGCTCGCAAATCAATTTATTCTCATCCGCAGATGCCACCAACAGCGTGCCGCCGGGCAGCAACATATTGCACATCATCGAGAAGATCAGGAGCAATGCCATTATCTTTCTTTTCATATTAAATTTCCTCCCTAATCTTCATTATTGCTGCGGCAGTTCAGGCCAACCCTGAACGTCGTCGGCAACAGTACCGCCATCAGGAACAGGGTTGTTGGCCGCCTGCACAGCCATCACATATACATTTACATAGGCTTTGCGGTTTTGATACTCGTTGCCCATATCCGGGCCATTAAATGTCACCTTCTTAAACAGCGGTGCGGTTGTGGCTCCCCCAGCCAAAGCCTCTTTATAGTAATAATAGGTTTTGCCGTCACTCTCTGTATTTGCGGTCCAATTTGTGGTGTCAAAGTCAATACCAATCAAGTCTGTATCGCCCACAAAACCGGGCTCACCATCAAACTTTTTCTCCACCAGCACACGCACATAAGCAGACGCCGTGCCGACATTTTCCACCTGAACAATCTTTGTTTGTTCGGTACCGGGCATAACCGGCACAGGCTTGTCAGGGAACGGCTTCTCCATCCCGTCATCTGCCCATTCCCGCAGCTCCACATCCACCTTGCCGGAGGTTATGACGTTGTGGGCCGTGCCCTCCGCTGTGAAATTGGCAAAAGTGCCGCCCGCCAATATAGACAGGCAAATGACAATTGTAGCCAGCGTGAATAATTTTCTTTTCATTGGCTTCACCTCTATTAAAATTTTTTATTTTGTGCATTATGCTCCCCCAAATTTACAGGGCACATGGAGATACCCCAACCCAATGCGATATACCCATGTACCCCGCCCCCCGTGAGGGGGCAGGGGGAGAGCCGTAAATTATATGTTGATATGTAATTACTTGCCCTGAGAAGACACAGTATCAAGCCAGGTCTCGTTTTCGGCAATCGGATTGCTGAAATCAACAGTATAATCCTCACCGGGCACACCAAAAGCCGTATTCAGCGCATCATAAGCATTATCAAAGCCTTCTGCCTGGGTGCCTTCTGCCACCACAGCAATCTTCCATTCGTCACCCAAAACCTTCTTGATATCAGTGATGTCCTCATTGGTAGTTTTAGAGTCCAAGTAAACTTGGCTGATAGCATCAACGGTTGCATATCCCTCGGACAGCTTGCCGGTATGGGTCACCACATAAACGTTATACCAGATGTCACCAATCTGCGTGGTATAGTAGTTCCAATCGCCGACATACTTGTTATCATCAGCCGCCTTAGACCAATCCCACTTGCCCTCGCCGATAGACTCATCAGCATAGTTGAAGTGCAGAACGTTTGCAGCGGCATTGAAGGTATCAGCGCCATCGTCCAGAATCTGAGGAATGGCAATATGTACACGAACATAAGCATCTTCGGAGCCGGTGTTCTTAACATAAACTTCCTTTTCGATGCCGTTCTTCAAAGTGCCATCCTGAGCAGAGCCAGTAGCAGGGATTAGTTCTTCCAGACCATCGTTGTCACCGAAGTCTTCCCACAAATCAATGGCTACGTTGCCGGTGGTAAATGTATTGGTCTGAGCGTCGGTATCAGTAAAATATGCCAAAGTGCCGCCGATGAGTGCGGTTGCGGACAAAGCCACTACCATGCACAGAGATAAAAACTTTTTCTTCATAATAAATCTCTCCTTTTTATGTAAAAATTTTATTGGATCTTTATAACAGTTGCCGCTTGGGCAACAA
>JAFQGT010000027.1 GCA_017415425.1 Oscillospiraceae bacterium
AATTGAAAATTGACAATGGACAATTAAGGAGTCGCCAAAGGCGACATTTTTAAATCATTTCCGAAGGAAATACCACAATTGTCAATTATCAATTATCCATTATCCATTCGTGCGTCAGCACGAGAAATGGCAATTTGTTGGGCGGGAAAGAGCGTCTGCCTGGCGGCAAAAATTTTATGCCAAACACAAGAAAGGATGATTTTTTATGGCAGTAGAAAAGTTTATTCAGACCGTATGGTCTAAGCAGATCCAGGATGATCTGGAGCTGAAGTGCAAGCTGGTGGACAGCTGCTTGCGGGATTACGAGGGTGACTGTCAGTTCGCCCAGAGCGTCAAGATCCTGGGTGTGGGCGATCCCACCATCGCCGCCTATGACGGCACCAAGGATATCGAAATTCAGGAAATGGAGGATAAGTGCCAGGTTCTGAATGTGGATCAGGCCAACTATTTTGCCTTCTATGTGGACGATGTGGAAAAGGCACAGTCCGTTCCCGGCCTGAAGGAGCGCTATCAGCAGAAGGCGGTCCACGGCCTGGCCGTCAAGCGTGACAGCTATGTGGCGGAGCTGATCAAGGGCGTGCAGACCAACGTCACCACCGCGGAGGCTCTGACTCAGGAGGCGGTGAAGAAGGCCATCGACGATGCCATCGTTGCCCTCCGGGAGCGCAATTTCGACGAAGAGGGTGTCATTGAGATCACCCCCGCGGTGTACAACGTGTTCAAGAATTGCCTCATCACCCTGTCCACTGACAACCCCGGTTACATCCAGAAGGGCATCGTCGGCATGTACGACGAGTTCCAGGTGGTCATGTCCAACAACATGGCCAAGGACGATACCTACGCATACTGCGACGTTCGTGGCAAGAAGGCCATCGCCTTTGTCGGTCAGATCAACGAGGTGGAGGCGCTGCGCTCCGAGAAGCGGTTTAAGGACATCGTGCGTGGTCTGGATGCCTTCGGCGCTCAGGTCATCGACGAGGATCGCATTCAGGTGGTCAAGGTGCCTTTGGCTGGCTGATCGTTGCCCCTCATCCGTCATGCCCTTTGGGGCATGACACCTTCCCCCCACAGGGGGAAGGTTTGTGGGACGGGAGACCCGTCCCCTACAGGGGGAGAGAATAGTGAAGAGTGAAAAGTGAAGAGTGAAGAGTGAAAAGTGATGGTGTCGCCGTTGGCGACGGATTTGGATTTGCCCCTCATCCGTCAAAAATCGAAGATTTTTGCCACCTTCCCCAAAGGAGAAGGCTTTACGGGGGAGTGAATAGTGAAGAGTGAAGAGTGAATAGTGAATAGTGAATAGTGAAGAGTGAAGGTGTCGCCGCTGGCGACATTTTTTAAAGTATTTCCGAAGGAAATACCATAATTGTCAATTATCCATTATCAATTATCCATTACAAAGGAGGATATTATGACACTTTTTGAAATGAAAGAGAGAATTCTGGCTTTGATCGAGGAAGGGAATCCTGACAGTGCCTTCCTTACGGAGGATCCGGACATTGCCGGGAAGCTGAATCCCGTCATTGATCAGCTGCAGTTTGAGCTGGCACGGCTCAAAAAGCTGCCCCGGTTCCTGAAGCTGCCGGTGAAGGCGGGGGAAGTTTTGGACTTTGCTGCCCTGGGCAAGGCGTTGGGAGCGGAGGTCTATCAGCTGGGAGCCGTTTCCGGAGTGCCCTACACCCTCCGGGCCGCAGGCTCTGTGATGGTGTTTGAAGAGGATGGGGTGGCGAATATTGAATGCTTCGTCTATCCCACCCGGATCACCCGGCAGACGGCAGATACCACGGAGCTTTCCCTCAGCCCGGACTGTCTGGAGATCCTCCCCTATGGGGTGGCGGCGGATCTGTTAAGAAGCGACCCCACTGCCCAATACGGAAAAATGTATGCCCAACGGTATGAAGATCTGCTGCGGCGGCTGGATCCCCGGTACAACGTGGCAGGCATTTTCGTGGAAGGCGGGGTGGCGCTCTGATGGCCACTGTCAGAAGAATTTACAGCGATTTTCGGGGCGTGGATTTTCGGGGTGAGGAGATCAGCCTCCAGCGAAGCCCCGACAGCCTGAATATGTGGCGCAATTATAAGGACACCCAGAGCATCCGCACCCGGCCGGGTCTGAAAAAAAGCATCCCCTTTTCCCAGCCGGTTTACGGCATTTACGGCTTTGGCGGCAGTCTGCTGGTACACAGTGGCAACGCCCTTTACCGGGTGGATGGGGAAACTGTGCGGCTTTTGGGAGAGGGACTCAAAGCCGGGAAAAGTCAGGGCTTTGCCTTTGGAAGCAAGTGGTTTTTCTTGGATGGGGAACATTATCTTTGCTATGACGGGGAAAGCTTAGCCGAAGTGGAGGGGCACGTCCCCACCACCAGCATTGGCAGAAGCCCCTCAGGCGGCGGCAAGGCGCTGGAGGATGTGAATTTGCTGTCTGACTACCGGATCAACACCTTTTTAGGGAATGCGGACAGCAAAGTGTTTTATTTGGACGACCATGACATCGACGACAAAATTTTGCCGGAGGTAACGGTGAACGGGGATCCTGTGAAGGTTTCCTCGGTGAATGCGAAGCTGGGGATTGTGACGCTGACAGACGCGCCGGCGAAACAGGATAATGTGTCCATTCGGTTTAAAAAGCACGTTCCCGGGAATCGGGAGAAGGTGGTGAAAAGCACCATGGCTCAGATTTTCGACAACCGGGTTTTTCTTGCCGGAAATCCGGAAGAGCCCAACACACTGCGCCACTGCTCTTTGGAGGATCCCACCTATTTTTCCCAGCAGGACTACTATCGGGAGGGACTGGACAACGCCCCCATTACCGGCATGGCTGCCGGTAACAATGCCCTTTGGGTCTTCCGTGCTCCGGGGAACGCCGGTACGCATGTGTTTTATCACACCCCCTCTTTGGATGGGGATTACGGCAAGATCTATCCTTCCGTCCATTCCAGCGTGGCTTTGGGCTGTGTGGGCAAGGCGGTGAATTTTCTGGATGACATGGTGTTTTTCAGCCCCCGGGGCATGGAGGGCATCAGCGGTAACATCCAGAATGCCCAGGCGGTTCACCACAGAAGCTCCATGGTGGACAGAAAGCTGTTGGCAGAGCCGGCCTACCGGGATATGCTGCTGGCACAGTGGGAAGGGTATCTGATGATCTTTGTGGATGACAAGGTGTATTTGGCGGATTCCAGGCAGGTGTTTACCCATGAGGGACATCGGGAGTACGAATTTTTCTATTGGCAGCTGGAAAAAGCACCCCTTTCCACCGGGGTTTATGAGGGAAAGCTCTATTTGGGTATGGCGGACGGGATCTATACTCTGGAGGACACCCAGCCGGTAAACAGCTGGTGGACAACGCCTTTGGACAAGTTCGGTCAGCCCGGACGGTGGAAGACGCTGGACGGCAGACCTTGTCTGGCGGAGGCTTCGGGAGAAAGGCTGGAGATCGCGGCAAAGGCCAATGGGGAAGACTGCTTTACGTCGGTGGGCTTTTTCCGTCGGGTAAAGGACGCGGCGGTTTTTCGGGTGAAAAAGAAAAAGTGCAAGGATCTGCGGTTGAAATTCAGCTCCCCCACAGGCTTTTCTCTGGAGACGGTGACGCTGGAGGTGCAGACCGGCAGCCCGGTGAAGCGGATCAGAAATTAACAAATGCCCGTTTATCGGGCAGCCGATGGCTGCCAATTGACAATTGAAAATTGACAATGGACAATTAAGGAGTCGCCAAAGGCGACATTTTTAAATCATTTCCGAAGGAAATACCACAATTATCAATTATC
>JAFQGT010000028.1 GCA_017415425.1 Oscillospiraceae bacterium
ACTCTTCACTCTTCACTCTTCACTATTCACTTTTCCCTCCCCTACAATCTCCCCGACAAACGGAACTCTGACAATTCCTAATTCCTCAAACCACCGTGATCCGCTCCCCCGTCTCCGGCATTGCCACCGGGGGAAATACAACCTGCTCCCGAATGGCATGGGCGATGGCAAGCCCCATCATGTCATCGTCGTGCCCACCCTGGGGTGCTTCGATGCGTCCCTGTTGGTTGCGCACAATGGTCAGCAGCTCCTCCAGCGTCCCCTGATCGCAAATGGTGTCCGGGTGCTCCCGTACCACCTCCAGAAGCCGGGACAGGATCACGGGCCGGGTCACCGCCGTGGTGCGAAAACCGAAGCGCTTTTCCAATTTCCCGGTGTAGGTGTCGGGGATCTGCCGGACATACTGGGGAAAATACCCCAGCCGCTGCAGCTCCATAATGGGATAGCTGTCAAAGTTGGCCTCGATGCCAATGAGGGCATCCTGATAAAACCTTCCCAGGCAGTACATCTGCTTTGCGTACTGATCCGGATCAAACCGTTGTTTGAGCCTTGCCACCTGCACTCCGGAAGCGGCATCCAGCACATGGCCGGTAAAGAAGTCGCTGCCCTCCCCGGCGGTGTCCCCACCGATGCAGTAGCGATCCTGCTTCCTTGGCAGCCGGTAAATGCGAATGCACCCACCGGGATCCTCCTGCCAGCGGATGTTGGTGATCTTTAGGCCATCGTAATCGTAAAGAAATTGCCCCACCTGCACCGGCGGCTTCAGGGACAGCAGCCGCTTGTGGATGGCCGCCGCGTCAAAAACCGTCTTGCCCAGAATGCCCCAGTGTCCCAGGCAGTAGACCTCATAGGTGTAGCTGTCGCTTTCCTTCAACGCCTCCAAGGCCTGCTTATCGGCATCGGACAGGAATTTGTTGTCCCGATAGGTAGAAAAACAGACAGTGGCAAGACCACTGTCTAAAAAATGCCTTTTGATCCAATGACGGATGCTTACGGGGTTGAAGGAAAGGAGCATCTGCTTTGTAGAATTGCCGCCCCGCAGACGAACTTTTAGCTGATTGATGTCCGCCTCGGCGCATTCCGTGGCTTCCTCGATCCAGATATCCGTCAGCTCCCCGTTTTCAAAGGTGATGGACTTGATCTTTTCCACATCATCCAGCCCGGCGAAGGCCACCTCGTTGCCGGTGAGCCGGCAGACGATGCGAAGATCACTTTCGTTGATCTTAAACCATGGCAGCAGCCCCCACTTTTTGATGACCTGCTTGAGAAGGGGGAAGGTGCTGCGGCGATTGGTGTCGCCGGTCTTGCGTACTACCAACAGATTGCATCGCTTTTGTGTCAGCAGCAAATAGATGTAACGCTGGGCGATGAAGTAGCTTTTCCCGGAGCTGCCGCCGCCGTAAAAAATTAAATACCGATCCCGGTTTCCCAGGAACGGTAAGTAAATGTCGTTAAATATACTTTTGTGTATCTGCACCTTGACCTGCACCCGGCCACCCCCCTTCTGTAATGGATAATTGATAATTGATAATGAATAATGAATAATGAATAATTGTGGTATTTCCTTCGGAAATATTTTTAAAAATGTCGCCTTCGGCGACACCTTCACTCTTCACTCTTCACTTTTCCCTCCCCCTGTAGGGGGCGGCGCCCACGACGCCCCGCAAACCTTCCCCCCTGTAGGGGCGGCCATTGGCCGTCCGCCAAACCTTCCCCCACCGGGGGAAGGTGGCAAAAATCTTTGATTTTTGACGGATGAGGGGTAATTTTGATCCGTCGCCAACGGCGACACCATCACTCTTCACTCTTCACTTTTCACTTTTCACTCTTCACTTTTCCCTCCCCCGTAAAGCCTTCCCCTTTGGGGAAGGTGGCAAAAATCTTCGATTTTTGACGGATGAGGGGTAATCCCAAACCGTCGCCAACGGCGACACCTTCACTCTTCACTCTTCACTATTCACTATTCACTTTTCCCTCCCCCGTAAAGCCTTCCCCTTTGGGGAAGGTGGCTTCAAAAATGTCCCGAAAGGACATTTTTGAAGACGGAAGAGGATTCTAACCAACTCCCCGCCTAATCTCTCAGCTCCACCACCAACGTCACATCCGTATCCGGCTCCGATTTCTGATTGTAAGAGCCGGTCATCTTGTTCATCAGATCCACCGCCTTGAGCTTGTCCGCCGCCGTCCGATCCCCCCGGATGATGTCGGTGAGCAGGATCAGCCGTTCCCTGACGGTAGCGATGGCGGCATTCTCCAGCTCCTGCCGCAGGGTATCCAGCCGCTTTCGGATCTCAGACCGCCGGGCGAGCTTACTTGCCTCTTTGTAAACGGTCTCATCGGACATCCCGGCTGCATCATAAGCGCCCCGATAGGCCTGCGCCTGGGAATTCCCTTCCAAAAGCAGCCGCACAAAGGCTTCTTGTTTTTCTGTCAGCACCCGGCCAACCCCCCTTTTTAATGGATAATTGATAATTGACAATTGACAATTATGGTATTTCCTTCGGAAATATTTTTAAAAATGTCGCCTTTGGCGACACCATCTCTCTTCACTCTTCACTCTTCACTTTTCACTCTTCACTTTTCCCTCCCCCTGTAGGGGCGGCCGTCCAAATCGACACCACGCAAAAAGAGCCCCGGGCAACCGCCCAAGGCTCTTTGTCTGCTGTTCGACTGTACCCATTATAGCACATTTTCCTTATTTTTCAACCCAATTTTTTCTAAACCTCCACACCGCCCCACATAGCGGTGGTGAACTTCCGCAGGGCGATCCCGCTGCGGTAATATACCGTCTTCAGATCCACGCCCAGCTCCTCTGCCAAAAGCTCCGCCGCTCCTTTTTCCGGGTATATGTACAGCCGCCCCAGGAGCTGTCGTTCCGACTCCGTCAAAGCCTTCATCGCTCTGTCCATACGCCCCAGCCACCGTCCGGTGAGATATAGCTCTTCCTCCAGAATACTCTGCTTCTGAATACAGCTAAGGAGCATGCTTTCCCGCCCGCCGGGGTCCTTCGTCCCCCCGGGCACCTCCTTCTTGCCGCCGCCCAGGCTTCGACAGCGATATTTCAGTTCCTGGATCTCATCGGATAAATTTTCTTTTGCCGCCACCTTTGGCGCATACTGCCGCAGCCGATCCTTGGCTAATTCTCTGACATCCATATCTGTTCCTCCTTTTTCAAACAGCCATTTATCGTGCTAACGCACAAACGGAAATGTGTCAATTCAAAATTCGCTTCCTCGCCAACTCCAGTCGAAGATCGTACCAATGCAGATACCGGCCGCAAGGAACGGCGCACCCCTTTTTCAGTAAGCAATCGCCACAGGGATGGGTCTTTTCGTACCGCCGCACCAGATCCGGGTGGGAATACGCAAACACATCCCGTCCCGGCTTCTGCTGCCCCCGGTACACCGCCCGGGCAAAGGCGTTGATCTTCTTTTGCCGCCGGAGATATTCCCGTTCCCAGCGGTCACAGCCATCGTCGCAAATGCTCTGCCGCCAGCAGCCTTCGCAGGGACTGCCCTGGGGATCCGGAAACAGCAGCCCTTCCCGGCGTTCCTCAAAAGCCGCGTCCTCATCATCGCTTCTGCGCTGCTGCCGGGTCATGGGATATCCCGTAGCCAGAACCCGGGCGACCGCCGGGTGCTCTCCAAAATTAACCATCCTCCATCAACCTCCTGACTGCTAATCTTTCCTTGGCACCGGGTCTGCGGGCGGCGGTTCTGTCTGCCACCTCATCCTCCCACCGTTGCTCCTGTAACCAGGTGGCCGGCAGGGGGATATACCGCCCACCGTCTCTGCACCATTGCTCGTTGGAAAGCTGCTTTTGTAAGGCGCTTAAAATCACAGCATCTCCAACAGGACATTCTAAGTACGCTTCTTTAGCCTTTAACTTGCCTTCTTTTCTTGGATACATAGTCCAAAAGCTTTCAAAACCTCTCTGTGTCCAACAATTGTCCTCCTTCTCTGACTCTACCTCTGTCTCTATCTCATTCTCTATCTCTTTCTCTATCTCTATCTCCCTTTTCGTTTGCTTTCTGTTTGCTTTCGGTTTGCTTCCACCGAGCTTGCCTGCCTCTGAGCGTTTCCGGGAAGCATCCAGATTGGGCTTGCACAGCTGGAAAAAGGCTTCCTGACCGGGCAGCAGCTCCTTTGGCTGCGTCCCGTCCAAGGCATAGCTGATGACCGCCTCCAGAATCGGCAGCCTGTCCCGCTTCGGCAGACCACAAATGGCCAGCCAAAAGGACCTGTAAAATGTAAAATGATTTCTTGCTTCCATATTTCCTCCTTTCCTGAATCCCACCAAATTTCCCTTTCCCGAGTTGTAGGGGACGGATCTCCCGTCCCGCAAACCTTCCCCCTTTTTGTAATGGATAATGGATAATTGATAATTGACAATTGTGGTATTTCCTTCGGAAATATTTTTAAAAATGTCGCCTCCGGCGACACCATCACTATTCACTCTTCACTATTCACTATTCACTTTTCCCTCCCCCACAAACCTTCCCCCACCGGGGGAAGGTGGCAAAAATCTTTGATTTTTGACGGATGAGGGGTAATTTTGATCCGTCGCCAACGGCGACACCTCCACTATTCACTCTTTCCCCCACTCCCTGATTCCGTCCGTTTTATCTCCCCCTTTCTCCGGTATTCTAAGGACGTAAGCCCTAAAATGCGAAAAAAACCTAAATTATCCTTGACTTTTGTTAGATTTTCCTCTAAAATATAACTGTAAACGCAAGATATGTACCAATTTAGACAGACAATTTAGAAATTTTTCTAAGCACACCCCTATGATATAGAGAGAATTCTAATTTGTCAAGAGGTATTTTAGAATTTTTTCTAAAACGGGGTGTTATTTATGTTCAACAGTATCCAGTATGTCCGCGAAATTTGTAAAGAAAAGGGGATTCCTGTCTCCCGTCTGGAGCGGGACT
>JAFQGT010000002.1 GCA_017415425.1 Oscillospiraceae bacterium
ACCTGCGGAAGAATATTTTTCAATAGGTTTTCTTCTTCAAAATACCATTCCTTCCAATGGTCTTGATGTTTCGTTAAAATGATAGGAAACAACTGCCACAGTTCTTCCAAACTCATTTCTGATAATTTCTTTCCCATAATACACTCCGTCAAGTTGGAATTTACCGTTATAACTCAATATTGATTTCGTACTTATCGTTAATGAGTATGTAGTTCACATTATACTTTTTTGCAGATTCTAACATCTGTGTATTTTCTGACAATACATTCTCCATGGTGCACCATTCATCATCCAAACGATTTTCAATGACGCTTGCATATTTCTTTATGTCGGCAAAGTGGTTTCTGATATATTCCTCACTCATTACCAGACAGTAGTATTTGACGCTTTCAAGATATTCGGAGTCAAAGTCTTTCTGCCAATCGAATGGAATATAGCAACCTTCGACAATTAAGTTCTGCTTGTTTTCGATAGCAGTTTTAACCATTTCACGGACGATGGGCCATAAGTATGCGGTCAAATCCTTATCATCACTCATAGGAGTAAGTTCTGTATTACCGCTACGAATCAGGCCCATTTTCAGATGGTCTATCGAAAGATATGGGTATTTATATTTTTCAAGCAGTCTTTGAGCAAGAGCCGTTTTCCCTGTATGCGATGCTCCAGTAATTAAAATAATCATCTCAATCATTCCCACAAATTCCAATTTTACATTTCAATCGTAATACTTATCCACGCCGCCGTAACCGGGAATCCGCTTGCCCTCCCGGGTTTTCCGCAGGAAGCTATCCAACCGCTTTTGAAACTCCTCGGGGCGTTTTCTTGCCGCATCAATGTAGGCAACGCGGATGCGCTTGTAGGGCTCGGCTAATTTTTGATAATTCTCCCACGCCACCGAGTCTGCACGAATTGCATCCATAATATCCTCCGGAAAAACATAAGGCGCAGAGATCAGATCGGCAACGCTTTCCCGTACACTGGGGTGGAGCATCCCCTGCTTGTCCAGCCAAATCAACCGCTCAATGTTGGGGCGGGAATAGGGACTTCCGGCTCTTCTCGGCGTAAACCGCAATGCGCGGCCCTGATCTACCGCGTGATAAATGCTGTCAATCCAGCCAAAGCACAGTGCTTCCTCCACGGCATCATTATAAGAAATACCCGGCTGGCCGCTATTCTTGAGGGGGAACACAAACCAAACTTCCGTTTCCGTCTCAAAATACTCTTCAAGCCATCGACGCCACTGCGCCCGATCGCTTGTATAAAAGATATTTTCTGTACTCATTTTCTTCCCCTTTTCGGTACGGGCAGTTCTTCTGCAATGACTGTAAACAGACTTTGAAAAAAGTCTCTATCCAAATCATTCACAATGATCGCTCAGGTCGCAGTTTGCTTAAGCTTATTATATTATATTTTTTGTGGAATGACAAGGCATTACAAATGGGCAGCTCATACGAACTGCCCATTTGTTATTTGCAATATTCGTCAATGACCTGCTTGGCAAAGGCGCCTGTGCCCTCGCCGCCGACTTTGTCAATGTTTTCCGTCATACTGCCACCGCCGGCGTAGCTTTCTGCCAAGCTCTTAAGGATCTGAGGCGTACAGGTGTAAAAATGCTCCGTAAAGAATGCCTGCAGCTCCTTCGCCCAATTTTGGGCTTCTTCGCTGTCCGGTGCGCAGGGGCGCATCTTGCCCAGCTTTGCAAACAGCTCCATCACCTGTGCGCCCAGGTCTTTTTCCTGTTCCTTGGTGCGGTTTTTTTGCTTCTGCTCAAATTCCTGATAGGCACCCGTCTTGCCGTAGAGCACCTTGGCCTGCTGGCTGTATTCGTCAATTTTCTTGGGGTCAAAGCCTTCAAAATCCATATATTTCACTCCTAACATTAACATTCCTCTTGCAAAACTGATCCGGTTTTGCAGCTTTTCTACGCGCTCCTGCATCAGCTTGATCTGGTGCTCCAAAACCCGGTTACGGTCATAGTCCGGTGCGTCCAAAATGCTGCTGATTTCATTCAGAGACAGACCCAGCTCCCGATACACCAAGATCATGTAAAGCTTGTCCAAAGCCCCGTCGTCATACAGCCGATAGCCGGCCTCGGTTACCTCGGTGGGTTTCAGCAGGCCGATCTGATCGTAATGGTGCAGCGTCCGCACGCTGACACCGGTGCGCTTGCTCACTTGCGCAACCGCCATCATACGCATCCCTCCCCTTGGCACTATCATATACTATAACGTTACGTTAGAGTCAAGAGATTTTTTAGATTGATCACAACTTTCTTTTGACGCCTGGCTTTTTCGGCGCACCTGTATGCGCCGCCCCAGGTGTGGGTGATGTAGGTGACGACGTAGTCGGACTGCCGGAGCATCCAGTTGTTGCGCCAGGAGATGGCGTAGTGTGGGTGGACAGACTCGATCCCCTCCGGGAGCATTGTGTCGGAGTAGTCGCCGTATTCCGTCTTCTTGCCGGGCATATAGGCCAGCACAACGGCGTAGTTGATCTGTGGATATTCTTGCTTTAATCGCCTCAGTTCACCATGCACATAGGCGTCAAATTGTCCCTGATGGCCTACGTAGAACATATCCACCCCGTGGTTGGTTATCAGTTCTACAAGCACCTCGCTTAACTTCGGTTTTATCGTTCCCGGGCAATCCCGGTGACCAAAAAATGTGCAAATCACAATATCTCTCCCAGCAAAACAAGTCTACCCGTTTATGGGTAGACTTATTTTAATGTATTGTTTGTTGCGTTGTCAACCCGTATACGGGTAAGGTTAGCTATTTTTGTTGATATGATAGTTTTACCCAAGAATGGGTAAAATTATATAGTGTGGTGGATTTGCAATGAACTATTCCGAAATTTATGTCAAAAGAATACGTAAATTATGCAAAGATCGCAATATAGCAATCAACAAGTTGGCTACTATGAGCGATGTAAAGCAATCCACTTTGGATAATATAGTGCGAGGACTTACTAAAAACCCAACCGTTATCACACTGCACAAGATTGCGCTCGCTTTTAATATGACTTTAGCTGAGTTTCTGGATTTCAAGGAACTCAATGATTATTCGTTTGACGACGATGATACCGAGGATTAACCAAGAAACTTGCTGATAACGGAGGTGCATCATAAATGGCACAATCATTACATTTTAGCGCATCTACAAGTGTAAAGAATCTCTTTGGACGTGGCCTTGTTACAGATCAGGTCGCTGCAGTGTTTGAACTTGTCAAAAACTCTTATGATGCTGATGCACGAAAAGTTGAAATTGTTTTCTCTGACCTGAATACCGACAAAGCTACACTGACTATTCGCGATACTGGCACCGGTATGGACCTTGATGACATTGAGCAGCGTTGGATGGTCATTGGCACAGATAGCAAAAAGAACACACTGTATTCCCCCATTTTTCATCGCCCGCTTAATGGTGACAAGGGCATTGGTCGTTTCTCCGTAGATAGATTGGGAGCTTTTCTGCATATGGAAGCTCAAAAAATGGGCTCTTCAGATCGTTACATAGCTGACTTCGATTGGTCTCTTTTTGATGGCGAATCAAAAAATATAAGCGACATAGCAATTCCATATGCACAAGTAAAAGCCGACAAAAAGGCACACGGTGTGTCTCTAACTATCAGCAAACTTAGAGATGTATGGGATGAGCAAAAACTTAGGGAGTTGTATAGGAACCTAAGACAGTTTAAAAGTCCTTTTGCACAAGATGATAATTTCAAAATTTTCATTACCGCCCCTGAATATGGATATAACAAGAGAGAAGTAGTTGTTGAAAAACTCGAAGGTGTCAGTTCACTTTGGATGATTGCAGAAATATCTGCAAACGATCCCGAAAAGATTCGCATCACTGTAAATAAAGACGGTCTTGAATACGAATCTATCCAAACCAATCCCTTTTCTTTTGGTAGTGTAAAAGCACAAGTCTTTATGTTTAACCAAGGCGACAAAGTCCGTTTTGCTAATCGGTATGGACTACGCGTTAGAGAATATGGTAATATTCGCCTTTATCGTGATAGTTTCCGAATTTACCCATACGGAGAAGCAAAAAACGACTGGCTAGATCTTGACAGACGTCAAACTCAAGGATTGATGCGCTTTTTAGGATCTCGAGATTTAATTGGATATGTCCAAATCGGTAAAGAATCGAATCCCAACCTGATCCCTTTGACAAACAGACAAGGTCTAGAAGAGAACACAGCATTCGAAGAGTTAAGAAACTTCGTAATGCAGGTATGTATTAAGACTCTGGAATCCTACTATTTTACCAAAGTAAAAAAAGGCACCAATGAAACCATACAAAAATCTAAAGTCCAAATAGGTGGTGCTGTTGCGGGATTGACGGAACTGGCAAAAGTCCTTAAAGATGCCAATCCGGATGCAGCCAAACAAATCAAAGACTACACTTCTGTAATTCAAAAAGAGCAAAAAAATCAACTACAATTTGTTCAGGATCAGCAAGAAATCGTCAAGGTATACTCCAGAATTGCTCAAAAAGAAACATTCCTGCACAAAATGATTCACCAATCGATGATTCATGTTAAGGATGCAGAGGTGGCGATGAACGCCTTTATAAGGAATGCAGAGGATATGGAACCAGCCGAGGCGGCAAAATTGCGTGCCATCCACGGATATATTAAGGATGCGCTTTCACTATTGCGGACAGTTCGAGACGACGTTGTTAAGAAGAGAACAAAATCTCCACAAGATCTTGAACGTTTAACCCAGAGGTATTTGCAAGACAATAATGCATACTTTTCCGAAAATAGTGTAACAGTTTCTGCTGTTTGCGTTGGAAATATGCAATGCGTTGTAGACCCAGGTGACATTAAAGCAATCCTGAACAATTTGGCAACAAATGCTGTTAAGTCTTTAGTTAAAGTTAGTGATCGTCCTCGTGAATTAAGGTTTGAATTATACCGGACAGATCGCTTTGTAATTATTAAATGCATCGATAATGGTATAGGCATTCCAGAAGTGGATAGAGAACGCATTTTTGATCCATTCCAAAGTACCACTGATGGATTCGGCCTCGGCCTCACCATTATCGACGAAATCGCTAAGGAATATAACGGCGCATTGGAACTGATTGATACTGCGGTAGGTGCCTGTTTCTCGGTGAAAATGAGGTGTTAATATGCTTGAACGAAATATCGTGATTATTGATGACAATCCGCGCATTGAAGAACTCTACATACCAACATATTTGGAGAAAATCAACCAACTCAAAAACAGTAACCCCAAGTGGAATTCGTATGAATTTCATATTAAGCACTGTGCGGGTATGCGCCACGCCTTGGACTATCTGGACAATCCTAACAACATCATAGATGTATTGGTTGTGGACTATGATTTTAGTACAGAGAGTCATAAGCCTTTTTCAAACGGCACGGTATTTGTCGATCATGTTAGAAAAAATATAAATCGGAATTGCGAAATCATTTTCTATACTATGCAGGCTCTGGGTGATATTCAGTTAGAAGATTGGGTTTCACTTGTTAATTCTGATGTCTTTCAATTTGTAGATAAGAGTGTCGATGATTCGGTTTTAGCAGACGCGATTTTTCATGCAGCGACAAGACGCAATCCCGTTGTTGAGTCCTTAGAACGCTTTATGATTAAATACGGTGCACTATTAGAAACCTATACATACACCTTTGGTGGGCACACAATTACATTTGAAGAAATAATTAATCATATCCGCATGGATGACGAATTGGGCCGTATGTTTGTCGAAAAGTTACTTCAAAAGGCCATATTAATAAATACAGAAATCTGAGAAAATTACAATGGATGCAATTTTACTTTGTATGAAGAAAAAGGGAATCCGGTTTTTTGGAAGTGTTCGTTTTCCAAATACCAATATTTCTCGTTTTTATGAAAAAACAGCTTTCTTAGCAAAGCTTCGTAGCCGGCGTTCAAATTATGACAATGTTCTTATTATGGCACATGGGTGGCACGATAGCATCCTAACTACTACGAGGAATCCAGATCATCCATATAGAAAATACATTGACTGCAATGATGTTGGTGCTTTTGAAAACAACTTTATTTTTGCTGTTTCGTGCTTAACAGCTAACACCTTTGGCAGAAGGTGCATTGAACGAGGAAGTATTGCTTATTTAGGATATCAGGTGGAAATCGGTTATTTGTTTTCCGCCGATCCGAGCCCTGAAAGTTGTGTGCCTGGATCAGTAATTACCAGTATTAACACGTTGATCAAACACGTATTCGTCGAATCGTTATCTAAATCATACGAGGATTTTCTGCAAAACCCAGTAAGTGTAAAGCTACTTAGGATGCGCTTTGCTTTTGAAGTAGAAAAAAGGCTGTCCATGATTTTAGAGATGACGTCAAAGGAAATACACGAAAGATACAACATCAAGATTGCCGATCGGCATTATGCTGCGTATGTTACAAATCTGATTTTAAGGACAATCGAAAACCTTAACGAGATATTGCCCAGATTGATTTGTGTTGGAGACGAAAACTATATTTCTTCCACATTCATTCGGTATAGGAAAGAGGCCGGATTGTCTAGCGAAGAGATTCTTCAAGAATTGGAGTGCAATCAATCGTTCAATAATTTGCAACACGAAAAATACAAATCTTACCTAAGGGAATTAACTGTTAGTTAGAGAGGAGGTTCGCCCAGAATGAGCCAAGCAAAAAAGGGATATACATATATTGACCTATTTTCCGGGTGTGGCGGACTTGCTCTCGGGATGCACAATGCTAATTGGAAGGCACACTTTGCAATCGAAAAAAACGAAGATGCGTTTAAAACATTGAAGTTCAATCTTATTGAAAAAGAAAACCATTTCCTTTGGCCGAACTGGCTCCCGCAAACTACGCACGACATAAATGAAGTACTGAGTGCACACGAAGAAAGGCTAAAGGCCTTGGCTGGCAGTGTAACGCTTGTGGCTGGAGGCCCTCCCTGTCAAGGATTCTCTATGGCAGGAAGGCGGCAAGAGGATGACACGCGAAATAGTTTAGTAGACTCTTATCTTCGATTTGTTGATTTAGTAGCACCCGATTCACTCCTCTTCGAAAATGTAAAAGGCTTTACTCAGCCCTTCAATAATTGTGCCAAAGATAGTCAAGGCAAGAACTACTCTGAGTATATCCTAAAAGAGTTACGTTCTAGAGGGTATTCTGTATCTTCTCAAATGCTTGATTTTTCGAAGTTTGGCGTTCCTCAGCGACGTGTGCGTTTCATCTTGTTTGCCAGTAAAACCATTGATCCTAAAGTGTTTTTTACTACTTTAGAAACAAATGTTAAATCCTTTGTCAAAGCACGCAATATCCCACGAAGAGTGAGTTTGAAATCGGCCATTTCTGACCTTGAAAAGATTAACGGTCAACAAGCTTGCCCTGATTCAAAAGGATTTATGTCGGGCCAATACGGCAACGTTAAATCTAACTACCAAAGATATTGTAGAAAGGGTGCAAGAAAAGGAACCATTCCTAATAGCCATAGATTCGCAAAGCACCGGGGCCCTACTATTAAGCGCTTTAATGAATTGCTTGTGCTAAATCTTCAAGACCGAAATATATCAAAGCTGTTAGGCGAAAAATATAGTATTAAGAAGAATTGCTTTAGTGTTCTTTCTGCTAATACGCCGTCGCCCACATTAACATCCAACCCTGATGATCATATTCATTATTGTGAACCGCGGACTCTCACTGTACGTGAATACGCACGCATTCAGAGTTTCCCGGACTGGTTTGAATTTAAGGGGCCATATACAACGGGCGGAGAAAGACGCAAAATCGATGTCCCGAGATATACGCAAATTGCAAATGCAATTCCCCCGTTATTCGCCGAGCAAGTCGGCTTAACTCTCAATCAGCTGCTCGATGCACAGATGCCAGCTGCTGAATAAACTCTTTTGGAGGCAAATCATATTCAGTATGATTGCCTCCTTTTTTTGTGTCTGATAAAAAATAGATCGGACAGTGCTGTGTGGTGTGCTCTAATAATAGTTGTCCTATTTGTAAGGATAGAATGGTTTTATCTGCAACTATACAAGATGCATTCAGAAGTGCATCTGTTGCTCTAATGTATGTCTTGTAGTGAACATTTTCGCCCCACAGCACCAAGTCAGGTGTCTCAGCTTTGCATAGATTCTTATCGTTTAAACACATACTATTAATCGTACCAAAAAGACGAATTACATCTGTTCGGCCATCAATTATTCTTTGATTTATTGCTTCACATGTGATAAGTGAGGAAATTACGCCCTGCTTTTGTAGCTGGATAATCCGCTCATAGTATAGTGTATCTTCACGACCAGACTTTTCGATATCCTCAATTAGTGACCAAAACTTTTGCGGAGTTTTTTTCAATAAGCTCCGTGTCAACTTTTCGATATTCGCATTGCTTGTCCTAAATGCATGTGAGCTATCCACAAAAACAAATGGGTATTGTAATTTTCCAAGGAGCTCGTCCATCCATTGTCCCCTCTTCATTAGGAAGTGTTTGTGTTGTTCTTAATATGCCTTTACTAGTATATGCGAGGATACTCTTACATATCACAAGCAATACAAAGGGCCGCCCGGGGAATACCGGGCGGCCCTTTGCGTTGGGTTAGGTATTTAGTTCTTGGGAGAGGCGGTAGGCAAGTTTGAGGGCAGCGATGAAGCCGGATTGTTGGTGCAGGCGGCAGAGGTTACAGCCAAGGTCGATGATGGCGTCCTTCTCCTTTAGGGTTTTATCGGACAGGGCGTTATAGAGGTCGTCGAAGGCCTGTTTGATCTTGTCCGTATCGTCGGTGCACACGTGCTCGTAATAGGTGTTGTACAGGAGCTCCAGGACGGTGTCTGCATCGGGGCAGAGTTTCTTCATATCCATAGCTCAGTCCTCCTTATAACCTGCAGGCAGGTAGAGACGGCTGTGGGCGTAGAGTTTTTGGAGTTCGATTTGGGCTTCGAAGCGGTCTTGAGCTTCCATGACTACGTCCACCAGTTCATAGTGGTCATCGTGCCATTCTTTGATGCCCCGGAGGTAACGGGATCGGCGCTTATCGTCGATGATGAATGGCATAATATCGTGGCGCAAACATTCCTTAAAGAGGATCAGTCTGCCCACCCGGCCATTGCCGTCCTCAAAGGGGAATATCTCCTCGAAACGAACATGGAAGTCCAGGATCTCATTCCGTTCAATCTCCGTCTGCTTTTCGTAGCCGGCGATCAGCTCTGCCAGACTGGAATGGATTTTGTCAGGGTGCAGGAGCTGTCGATCCCGGGAACGGGATGTGATGGTCCGATACTCACCGGGGCGCACCTGCTCCCGATATTCGTCTACCGTACCGGTCATCAAGAGGTGATGGAGCTTGCGGATAAACTTTTGGGTCAGGGGCTCCATCACGTGGTCAAGGATATAATCCACGCAATGGATATGGTTCAGCACCTCGATCACATCGGACACTTTTAGGGGTTCAAAGGACTCCCGAATCTTGCCCTTTTTGAAGATGGTTTCCACCTGCTGACGGGTTAAACGGACGCTTGCCATCCGGGAAGAGGAGTAAGTCAGGTCAATTACGGTAAAATCGTACAAACCGTGAAAATTCCGCTTTTTCTTCTGATTTTGCAGCTTTTTGGCCAGTTCCGGCAACTCTTGTTCCGATGTATACTCCAAATCTGTCCGTGACACACGGATTGCGTCTTCCGGAATCCTCCAAACGCCGTCTTTCCACACTGCTCCGGGGATTCTGTCCTGTCTGCACAATCTTCTGACTAACATTGCAGAAACTCCCCATTTTTCGGCTATTTCTTTTACTGATACATACATAATTGTTTCGTCCTTTCTTTGTCGGTATCGGTACAAAAAGGGCGATACACCCCCGATACGCGATACACTTTCATCTTGAATAAATCTTGAATTACGACGAAACACTGTATACCAACTGTCACGTAATGTATTTTTATTCGTTATTTTGGTGCTATTTAGTCCACTTTATCCATATGTATTCATTCCGTCCACCTCCCGAGGCCATGGCATTCAAGAGGCCAGCGGTTTGGTTTTGCTTATTTTTAATCTCACATAAAATGGTCGGCTTTGGCTTTTTCCAAGCGTCTCTTGTTTTCAATATCTCTTTTCAGTCCGGATTTTCCCCGCCTGAAAACACCGTCACCCGCAATGCCCAAATCACAGCAAAAATGGCACTGTATAGGAATCGCCATTGTGAATATAGTCACGAAAAAGCACAGCTCCTATCCTGAAGCTGTGCTTTCATTATTTCGCTTAATCCTAATTTTTGTGTTTCATCCACAAGTTGTAACCCAACATACCCAGGAGGCTAACGATGGCGGTTACAGCGTAGATAACTATGGCCACTCCATAATTCTTTTCACCCAAAAGGTGTCCGCTGAAGGTCGATGTGACCACAGAGGGGATTCTTGCAACCAGAGAGATGGCAAGAAATGTGCCAAATTTGATCTGGGTCAGACCCACAAAATAGGTCAGAATATCTTTGGGCGTCCCGGGAATAAAGAACACCAAGAATATCAGGAGATCCCTCTTTCTCTCCGTATTCAGGAAGCGCAGTTGATTGATTCTCTCTCTGCTGATGAACGCCTCCACCAGCTTTACACCAAATTTTCGAGTCAGCGCAAACACCAGCGCAGATGCGATAGCGATACCGGCGTAACAAAGCAGCGTTCCCAACACAGGACCAAAAGCAAAGCCGGCCACACTTTCTAAAAGTTCACCGGGTATGAGCGCAACAAATACCTGCAAGATCTGCAGTCCCAGAAAGGCCAGCCAACCTACAACACCGAAAGAACGGATATAATCCCGAAGTCCTTCCTGAGAAAAAGAGGCAAGCCAACGCCAGAAGAACCACGTAATCAGCAAAACCAGAACCGCCACAACAGCAGCAGATATACCGGACAGTAGTTTTCTTTTTCGCTGGTAGTCCATATTTTTCATATTCTCACTCCTTTTCAGGAGTATTATACAACCATTTTCTACAAGATACAACAATCTGTTATATCTTTCATATCTACTGCGTTATGGTCTTCGGGCATTATCTCGTTGTTGCAGTGTCGCTGCCATAACAGCCTTGATGGTGTGCATCCGGTTTTCCGCCTCTTGAAAAACGATGGACTGGCTGCTCTCGAACACCTCATCGGTCACTTCCATAGCGGTAATGTTGAACTTCTCGCCCATTTCCTTGCCGATGGTGGTCTTCATATCGTGGAACGCAGGCAGACAGTGCATAAACACAGTTTCCTTCTTACCGGTTGCCGCCATCAGCGCGGTATTGACCTGATAGGGAGAAAGTTCTTCGATCCGCTCCCGCCAAACCTCCGCAGGCTCGCCCATAGATACCCACACATCCGTGTAGATCACATCGGCGTTCTCGACCGCCACACCGGGATCGGTCTCAAATCGCAGCACAGCGCCGGTCTCCTTTGCGATCTCCTGACACTGAGCGATCAGTGCTTTGTTGGGGAAATATTTTTCCGGACAGCAGGCAGTAAAGTTCAGTCCCAGCTTGGCGCAGCCTACCATCAAGGAATTTCCCATATTGTACCGGGCATCGCCCATATACACAAAGTTGATGCCCTGCAGGCGGCCAAACTGCTCCCGAATGGTCAGCATATCTGCCAGGATCTGAGTGGGATGGAACTCGTTGGTCAGTCCGTTCCAAACGGGCACGGAGGCGTACTTAGCCAGCTCCTCCACGATCTCCTGCCCAAAGCCCCGGTACTCAATGCCGTCGTAAATGGAGGCCAAGACCCGGGCAGTATCGGCGATGGACTCTTTTTTGCCGATCTGCGAGCCGGTGGGATCCAGATAGGTCACGCCCATACCCAGATCGTAGGCCGCCACCTCAAAGGAGCAGCGGGTGCGGGTACTGGTCTTTTCAAAGATCAGAGCAATATTCTTACCCTGGCACAGTTTGTGGGGGATGCCCGCTTTTTTCTGAGCCTTCAGCTCTGCCGCCAGATCGATCAGTTTTGTGATCTCCTCCGGAGTGAAATCCAGCAGTTTCAAAAAATCTCTACCCTTCATATCGCACCTCACAGCACTTTTGACAGGAAGGTCTGCAGACGCTCGCTCTTGGGAGTATCAAAAATCTCTGCAGGCGCACCTTCCTCTGCAATATAACCGTCGTCCAGGAAGATCACCCGGTTGGAGACCTCTCTGGCAAAGCCCATTTCGTGGGTGACCACCACCATAGTCATTCCCTGCTGCGCCAGGTTCTTCATAACCTCCAGCACTTCGCCTACCATTTCCGGGTCCAACGCCGAAGTAGGTTCGTCAAAGAGCATCACATCCGGCTCCATACACAATGCCCGAACGATGGCCACACGCTGCTTCTGTCCGCCGGAAAGCTGATTGGGATAGTCATTAGCACGGTCGGCAAGGCCAACCCGCGCCAACAGGCTCATCGCTTTGGCTTCGGCCTCCTCTTTGGGCAGCTTCTTCAGCATCATCGGTGCAAGAGTCAGGTTGTTCAAAATTGTCAAGTGCGGGAACAGGTTGAACTGCTGGAACACCATACCCATTTTCTGCCGGTGGTGGTTTAGGTCCACCTTATCCTGGGTCAGATCCACACCTTCAAAGAAAATGTTTCCGCCGGTGGGGATCTCCAACAGGTTTAGACACCGCAGGAATGTGGACTTACCGGAGCCGGATGCGCCGATCACGCACACCACATCCCCCTTGTGAATGTCCACATCAATGCCCTTGAGGACGGGCAGCTTATCAAAGTCCTTTTTCAGACCCTTGACTTCAATGATCACATTATTTTCTGTCACTCTTGCCCAGCCTCCTTTCCAAGATTGCCAACAGACGGGTCAACACAACGACCATCACTAGATACACCAGTGCCAGCAGGATGATGGGGTTGATGGCATCACCGGTCTTATTGCGGATATTGGTGGCCGCCTTGGTCACATCCACCACAGCCACATAGCCTGCCACAGAAGTCTCCTTCAGCAGGGCGATGCATTCGTTGCCGATGGCCGGCAGGATGTACTTCACCGCCTGGGGCAGAATGATCTTGACCATTGCCTGACCCTTGGAAAGACCTAGGCTGCGGGCAGCCTCCATCTGACCCTTATCCACCGCATTGATGCCGCTGCGGATCAACTCTGCCATATAGGCACCGGAATTGACACCGAAAGCAAGAACGGCAACCGGTACGCCGTCCCTGGCAGAGGCAAAAATCACGAAGAAAAACGCAATCAAAAGCACTGTCATCGGGATTCCCCGAATCACCGTAGTATACAGATCGCAAAGCCAGTTAATGAATCGGAGCTTTTTGTTGCCCTCGCAAAAATATTTGGCAATGGCAACCAGTGTACCGATGATCACGCCAATAGCCAGCGCACCCAGCGTGATGATCACTGTGATCTTAAGACCGTCCACCAGCCACATATACCGATCATCTGTAAGAAAAGTCTCTTTTAATTTGTCAATCCAACTCATTCGTCTATTTCCTTACTTTCAGAATTTCCCCGCACACCGGGAATCAAACCCAAGCAGGCTCCGCGCATTTGCGCGGAGCCGCAAGGAATAAACCTGCAATCAGGGCTTTATATAGGTCTCGCCGTAGTTGTCAAAAATTTTCTGCACAGTGCCGTCTTCAATGAGCTTGTTTACGATCTTGCTGATTTCAGCAACCAAATCTTCAGAACCAAAGGCAAAGGCGAAAGCGTAGGGCTCTTCCGTCATATTCTCTTCCAGAATGACCAGACCTTCGGCGTCAGCGGTCATCTGAATGGCGGTCAGGTTATCCACGACCCAGGCGTCCACCTTGCCGGTGGTCAGCGCGGACATTGCATCAGCGTTGGCGTTATAAGCCTGATACTTGATCTTCTCGTCCTGGCAGCCGGTCTCTGCAGTGGTGCCGGTCTGAACAGAAACGGTCTTGTCTGCCAGGTCAGCCTTACCGGTGATGCTGCTGCCTTCCTTGACAACGATCACCTGTGCAGCATTGTAATAGGGGTCAGTGAAGAGCATATTCTTTTTACGGTCTTCGTTTGCGGTGATACCGGACATACCGCAGTCATACTTTGCGGTCTGAATGCCAACCAGCACAGAGTCAAAGTCCATCTGCACGATCTCCAGTTCAACGCCCAGCTCCTGAGCAACCAGTTCCAGAATGTCTACTTCGATACCGACGACCTTGCCGCCCTCCAGGCTCTCAAAGGGAGGGAAGTCGGGGCTGGTAGCTACAGTCAGCTTGCCGGCCTTCTGTACATCGGCCAGCGTGGGGCCCTTGGCGCCACAGGCAGCCAGTGACAAGCAAATAACAAGAACTAATACCAGTGCAAAAATTTTTTTCATAATTGTTTTCTCCTTTTAGCTTAAAATAATTGTTTGAAACAGTTTTAGAGCCGTGTCGGTTACGGCGTGCTTCCATTGATATTGGGGCGTGTGAAGCGAGTTAGCATTTTCTCCGCTGCCGATGCCGATGTAGCAGGTTCTTACCTTGCTGCAGTAACGGCCAAAGTCATCGGAGGATCGGAAAGGTTCAGACAACTTCACCGATTCCAAATTCGCCTTCTGCACCGCCATTTCGCATTTGCGGTAAATTTTCGGATCGTTTACCGTGGCATAAAATACATCGTGGGTTTTGTAAGTCACCTGAATTCCGGCCTTTTCTGCGACTTCTTCTGTGCAGGCAATGATGCTCTGCTCCAGCTTTTGCAGGTCGGAATTATACCAGCTGCGCAGAGTTAAGCCGATCTCTCCGCTGCCTGCCGCCACACCAAAGGCTTGGCTTCCCGCGGTCATATAAATGGGTGTTGCCAGAACCATACCATCATAGGATGCAGCGTCAGTCAGAGCTCCCCATTGAGCAAACAACTCTGCCATTGGGAAAATTGGGTTATTTCCCGCCTCGGGGTCTGCTGCGTGGGCCTGCTTTCCGTGGAACTGCAGTGTCAAACCCCGGGAGGCGCAGGCAACCGTGTGAGGCAACAGCAGCACCGCTCCCTCGGAGAAGCCCGGGTAATTATGGAAGCCGTACAGAGCATCGATGCTCTCATTTTCAAAAAGTTCCATACACTCCTGGGCACCCTCGCCGGTTTCCTCTGCGTGTTGGAAAACAAAGTACACATTCTTTCCCAGAGTCTTTTGGGAAGTCCACGCCGCAAGGGCCGCTACGATCGCTGCGTGTCCATCGTGACCGCAGCCGTGATAGGTCTGCCCGTTTTCGTCCACCATCGCGTCCATTTCAGCCCGAAAAGCGATGGAAGGAACGCAGCTGCCTTCTCTATGTACCGCGTAGAACCACTTGCCTTTATCCACCACCTGCAGATCCTGACGACCGCTTAAAAACTCCATCAGCACTGCTTTGGTCTTCATTTCACAGCCGGAAGCCTCCGGCAGGTTATGCAAGACCTTTTGCAAAAAGACCGCCTGATCGTATGCATCTATCATAACGAACCCCCCAACCAATTTTGCAAAAACGCAATTTGCGTTTCCACCGACTGAGGCGAGGTGCTTCCCGCGGAAATGCGTTTGGACACACAAGTCTCTAAGGCGATTTCCGAATACACATCCTCCTCAAAGGCCGGGTGCTGTTCCTTCAAATAATCCAGCGGCAGCTTCTCCAAAACCGTTCCGGTCTGAATGCAATACGCAACCAGCTGGCCTGTGATCTTGTAAGCCGTACGGAACGGGATTCCCTTTTTCGTTAAGTAATCCGCCAGATCCGTTGCGTTGATGAAGCCCTTTTGGGCCGCGCTGTACATATTCTCCTTTTTAACTTTGATGGTTTGCACCATCGGAGTGAACACATCCAAGCACATTTTTACCGTGTCCACCGCGTCAAAAATGGATTCCTTATCCTCCTGCATATCCTTGTTATATGCCAGAGGCAGTCCCTTCAGCACGGTAAGCGTTCCCATCAGATCGCCGTAAACCCTGCCAGTCTTACCCCGCACAAGTTCAGCGATATCCGCATTTTTCTTTTGGGGCATAATACTGGAGCCGGTGGTAAAGCTGTCGTCCAGCTCCACGAACTGAAACTCCCAGCTGCACCAGAGAATGATCTCTTCACTGAATCGGGACAGGTGCATCATAATGGTAGACAGAGCCGCCAGCAGTTCCACGCAGAAATCCCGGTCGGAAACCGCGTCGATACTGTTTAGACAAATACCGTCAAATCCCAGCGCCGCTGCCGTCTGATTCCGGTCTGTGGGGTAAGTGGTACCCGCCAGTGCACACGCTCCCAAAGGCGATTGGTTCATCCGCTTGAGCGCGTCCTGCAGTCGACCCACATCCCGGGTCAGCATCATCGCATAAGCCAGGATATGGTGGGAGAACAAAATCGGCTGCGCCCGCTGCAGATGGGTATAGCCGGGCATAATGGCGTCAGTATTGTTCTGCGCCAGTTCTGACAAGACCCAGATCAGCTTTCTCAAGCCTTCCAGGATCACCGCGACTTCGTCCCGCAGGTACATCCGGATGTCCACGGCCACCTGATCATTTCGGCTGCGGGCGGTGTGAAGCCTTTTGCCCACATCTCCAATTCGCTTGGTTAGCTCCGCTTCCACAAACATATGGATATCTTCCGCAGCAAAATCTATGGACAAGGTTCCGTTTTCAATATCCTGCAAAATCACTTCCAATTCTGCAATGATGGTGTCCGCATCTTCTTTTCCAATGATCCCCCGGGCAGCCAGCATCGTTGCGTGGGCTATGGAACCGGTAATGTCCTGGCGGAACATACGGCTGTCGAAATGGATCGAGGAATTGAAATCATCGGCGTGGCTATCCAGCGCCTTACTGAACCGGCCTTCCCATAGCTTGCTCATAAAAATCCTTCTTTCTTACAGTTTGCCCTGCTCCATCAAAGCCTGAACCTGCGTGGGCAGACCCCACAGATTGATAAAGCCGGTGGCCTGTGCTTGATCGTAATCACTTTCGCCGAAGGTGCAAATTTCTTCAGAGTACAGGGTATAGGGACTCTTGACGCCGGCATTGATCATATTGCCCTTGTAGAGCTTCAGCCGCACAGTGCCGGTAACGGTCTTCTGGGTCTCGGTAACGAATGCAGACAGGGCCTCCCGCAGCGGAGAGAACCACTGACCGTTATACAGCAGTTCTGCAAAGCACACGCTCAGCTCCTGCTTCTTATGGGCAGTCATCTTATCCAGGCACAGGGTTTCCAGCACTCTGTGTGCCTTGTAAAGGATCGTGCCGCCAGGGGTCTCGTAGACACCTCTGCACTTCATACCCACCAGACGGTTTTCCACGATGTCCAGAAGGCCGATGCCGTTCTTGCCGCCGATTTGGTTCAGCTTCCAAATAATGTCGGTGGCTGTCATCTTCACGCCGTCCAGCGCCACAGGAACACCCTTTTCAAAGTCCAATGTCACGTATGTAGGCACATCGGGAGCTTCAATGGGAGAAACGCCCATCTCCAGGAAGCCGGGCTTTTCATACTGGGGCTCGTTCCAGGGATCTTCCAGATCCAGACCCTCGTGGCTTAAGTGCCACATATTCTTATCCTTGGAGTAGTTGGTCTCCCGGTTGATCTTCAGGGGCACATTGTGCGCCTCAGCATAGTCGATCTCTTCTTCTCTGGACTTGATATCCCACTCACGCCAGGGGGCGATGATCTTCATCGTGGGGGCGAACCGCTTGATGGCCAGCTCGAAACGAACCTGGTCATTACCCTTGCCGGTGCAGCCGTGGGCAATGGCATCTGCGCCCTCAGCCAGAGCGATCTCCACCAGCGCCTTTGCGATAATGGGGCGGGCGAAAGCCGTACCCATCAAATACTCTTCATAAATGGCGCCTGCCTGCATAGAAGGAATAATCACATCGTTAACCATTTCGTCGCACAGGTCAGCGGCATAGAACTTGTCGGCTCCGGTCTTGTAGGCCTTCTCTTCCAGACCTTCCAGCTCATCCATCTGACCCACATTGCCCGCAACTGCGATGATGTAGGGATTGTCATAATTTTCCTTCAGCCAAGGAATGATGATGGATGTATCCAATCCGCCGGAATATGCCAATACGATTTTCTCAATTTTCTGCTTGCTCATGATCTGCTCCTCCTAATTGATTCCGCTCACTACGGACAGCTGTTTTTCTAGGTTGCTTAGATTGTATCACACTATGTATATTTACGCAATACCTTTTGCAAATTTATTCATTCCCAGTTTGACAAATTCTACCGTTATTTTCTCAGCAGTTTTTATACAAAAGCAACAAAAGCATTGATTTACAAGGGGTTTTATCGTTTCTTAGACACCTTTTTCGTTGGTTTTCTCTGTGTCCCTTTGATTGTTTGCAAAAACTATATTCTATTTATACTGTATATTTGTATATTCCGCAAAGGTCTGTGGGAGGCATCGCGGTGTTATCGGCTACTTCCTGTCTGTTGGGTTTTATCCATAGAAAAGAGGAGGCCGAAGGCCTCCTCTTTCTTTTCATATTGTGTTATTTTTTCTTATCCGGTGTCTGCGTGGCAAGTTTCTTCTTGTTGACAATCAGAAGCAGCATTGCGCATCCTGCAGCCAGCGCCAACACTGTGCAAAGCATCAGCGGGCTGTTATCACCGGTAGGCGGATTGCTGGGAATGAGAGGCTGTTCCACACTGACATCCTCATCCAGCCAGGTCATCGTATTCTCCAGATCCATGAGTACCATCACAATCCGCGCATCGGAGAGCTTGGTGGGATTAGAGTTCATCACCGAATTGGCTGCTGCCAGTGCGTCTTCCAATGCAGCATAATTCTCCTGGGTATAATTACCGGGATCAATGGCATTGGCTCTTGCAATCGCACTTTCCAGTGCTGCAGTGTCCCGAGACCGATACAAGGTGAACCGATCGTTGTCAGCGCCTGCAAAGCCAAAGTAGCCGGCAGCGGTCAGCGCATTGGCGCCCTCAGCCAAGTGATTTAAAACCTCTGTTCCGTCAATGTACAAGACGATTCTAACGTTACCTTGTTCATTGAGAGCAGCCAGCTGAACTCTGTGGACCTGGCTGTCCAATACCACCGCGGATGTAGCAAGGCTTGTTTCTGTTGCGCCGCTGAGTTTTTTCAGTGCTGTGCCAGCGGCGGTAAACTCAATTGCGTATGCTCCGCTGCCGTCTTCCGTGGCTCTGAAGAGAATCCGGGAGCCTGCACTATTGCGCTCCAGTTTCAGGTAGAACGTCATCATCTCATCGCCGTACTTGACGCCGGTATAGATTCCGGTGCCGTTGGGCTCAGCGGTGATGCTGACACCATCCTGAATGTTCCAGTTAGCGTTGCTGCCATTCCAATTGGTCTGGTTTTCTTCTTCAAAGATGGCATTCAGATAAGCTACGGAAACCGGCTTCGCAACCACAGTATACTGTTTCGTTGCCGTGTTTCCGCCTGCGCTGGCGGTCACGGTCAGAGTTGTTTGACCGTTCTTATGGAAGCTTACCAAACCGTTCTCATCTACAGTGGCAATGCTCTCATCCGCAATCTCGTAGGTAACCTGAGAAAGGGTGACCGAGTTGCCTTTCACAGTTGTGCCATAAGGTTTCAAGGCGGTCTTCACGCCGGGGAGCACATAACCCTCGATGCTATCAGTAATGCCCTCAAGACCTACCGCGCTAAAGACATCGGTGACGGTAACAGTAACTGTTTCAAGAGCAAACTCCATCTGGCTGGATACAACATACAGCTTCACTGTGGTGGTACCTGCCTTCAGACCGGTAATCAAACCGGTATCGGACACAGCCACAACACTCTTGTCTCCGATAACGAAACGCATCGCGTTGCTCACATCCACCTCACGGCCTCTGCCGTCTGTACCGGTTACCTCCACCTGGAAGGATGTGGCGGCATCCAGAGTAATGGTTTGACCGTTTTGCAGATTGGAGGTCACGGACTTCGCCATACCCTGCTGCTGATCTTCATATGCCGCTTCCACACCGGCGTGATTCATAATCTGCTGTGCGGCAGCAGGCCAGCTAGACCATATGTTTACTTTGGTGTTATTCTCTATGGTCAGGGAGAAGCCGTCAAGACCGTAGTAGTCGCTGGAATCAACGTCCTTGTAATAGTTATTGCTTAGGGTAATGTGGTTGGCAGTGTCTGCTATATACGCCCAGTCGATAGGTCGGCCGCAATTGGGACTTGTCCTGGTCCCGGTGACATCCACTACGTTGTTCTGTGCATTCCAGAAGCCGGAGCCGCTATCAAAGTAGATGGGCGCAACACAGTTGCCTTGATTCACAAAGTAGTTGCCGGTGATGCTGTTGTTACCGGCAGTAAGGCTGGTGCAGTAGATACCGCCGCCGTCACAAGTGCCCATATGCAGGCAATCGTGGACATAGTTATCCGAGAAATTCAGATTCTTCAGCATATTTTCGGTGGGGGAGTTCCAGCCTGCGCCGGTGTATACTCCGGAATACGCTGTGCTGTAGATCTCGTTATGGACAATGTCGATATTGGGAATAAAGCCCACATAAATACCGCAGGCACTTTGGTACTCTACACCCACGTGGTGGATATAGTTGTTATAAACATCGATATTCTTGGTCAGATACTTTACTTCACTGGGATAGCGGTTGATGGTAGGCGATGCGCCACCATAAGTGTATTCGCCGATCACAATCGCGCCACCGGACAGGTCATAGAATCGGTTACCCACCAGACGGCTGTTCTTTGCCGCGTAGTTGAACTTCAATGCGGTCGTACCCAATCTGGTGAAAGTACAATCCATAAAATGAATACCATTGGCCTTTTTCATTGCGATGACTGCATCTGCACTTTGATAACCGTCTTCCTCATTATCATCGAAGAGATGGTTGCCCTCGCTGGCCTTGTGACCAAGCTTGGAGCTGGGCCGCATATAGGTGGTATCCGCAAAGATGATACCCTGGAAGGTGATGTTCTGTACGGGATTGTCATAGTCTGTGCCCTGCACAGACACCAAGCCGTTATCGCCGTCACCAGCCTCATCCCAGGCATCCAACAGCGGCAGCGTGATGGTCACTTCCGACAGATCTTCATAGGCTCTGGGCATATAGTACAGCTTGTTGTTCACTTCGTCCAGATACCATTCACCGGACTGATTCAGCAGCACCAGAGAGTTTTCAATGTACTTGATCCTTTCGATGGTGCAGGTGGAGTACTCATTGCCAGTAATGGCTTCCTGCCAGGCAGGCTGATCCATAATCAGATGCACTTTTCCGTTTCCGGCATCTCTGATCTCGCTTACGCCTACTCGCCGGTGACCCCAGTACTGGGCGTTGATGATTTCCATACCGTCAGGGTTGGTGCAATTCAGCAATTCTGTATTGGTACAGATGATGCCGATATTTTCACCGTTTTCAATGAGGTATGCGACATTTGACAAATTTCCGTCACTGACTGCGCGGGTTGCCCGCACACCATCCACATACATCTGTCTGGTGACGACGCCCTCGGGAATATCGGTCACATAGATGCCATTTTTCCACAGGGTGAATGCAGAACCGGAGATGTGCATACCGCCACCGATGGTGACCTCTGCATCTTCAGCAGCCTTAAAGACCACAGAGTACAGATGATTACCGCCGTGGGTCTCATTCAACGCCAGCGTTTCGGTGCGGTAATAGTAGCCCTCTGCCAAAATGACTTCCACATTGCCGGACATCGTTGTCTTGTCGATGCCAGCCAAAATGGTCACTGCGCCATCCAGTGTCGTGGCATTGGACGGACTGCTGCCGTCACCGGTACCGTTGGTAGACACATAGATTTTCCGCATCACAGACGGGTTGGTTACCGTAACCGGAATCTTCTGTTCCAGCCAGGGATAAACTTTGGAGCGCACGATCACATTGGTCTGACCTTCGCCAATCGCCAAAACCTCATTCCACTCATCCGTCGTTACGATATTGGGATTCTCCGAAATGAGCTCTAGGGAATTATCGCCCTCGTAGTCCAAGGTCAAGGCGGGTGCAAGAACCGTATGGCCGTGCACCGGCAGAGCCAGGTTGGCAGGCACATTTGCGAAGCTACCGGTCATCTTGTCCCCTACCGTGATGTTCAGAGTAACCGGTGGAATAGCCGCCGTTTCCGCTGTTACTGTAATGGTGGTACTGCCCTTCTTCACACCGGTCACCACACCGTTTTCATCCACAGTTGCCACTGCAGAGTTTGCAGAAACATAACTCAGCGTGGCAGGCGCTGCACCCACAGGGCGGAACACCGGGGCTAATGTGAGGCTGCTGCCTTCGCGTACCATAAAGTCAGTTCCGCCAAAGGAAACCTCAGAGGCATTCAGATACGGCAGAATTTGCAGGTCATCAAAATAGATATTTCTGTTGCCCATACCGGAGTAGAAGCCCACAGATACACGGTTAAGCCTCATTCCGGTCTTATCGGGATAAGGGTCAATGGACCACCCATCGCTCAAATCTATTTGGTTTCCGTCAACGAACAACAAACGAGTATCGTTGCGCAGATCCACCGTCATAACCACTTCGTGCCAGATGTCCCAAGCCAGATCCTCTACTGCTACAGACATTCTGCCGTCGGAAAATCCATATTCCAAAGTGTGGGGTCCAGACATAAACAGAAGCAGGGGTGAACCCTTAACTTCCTCGTTGTTATCAATTCCGGAATAAAGCAGAGAGGGCAGATATGTACCGTGCGATCTGCTGTCGATCTTAAACCGATAACGCAATACCGCTTTCTCCGTCTCTGCAAAGGTATACCGCATAGAGTAAGAATGGGTCGCCTCCAATGCGGTTCCCTGATACATTCTTACGATCCGGTTGGATGCATCCAGTGCATCCTGCTCAACCTTCAGATAGTGTTCCTCCGGAGTTGTGCCGCTGGTATTGGGATTGACTGTCCAGCCGGAAGGCTCCTGTCCCACCGTCTCCTGATTGAAATCAAGCACCACCGGCAGGCCGGTAGACTTGGTGGATACCTCAATGTTGTCAAGATAGGTTCTGGTCTGCTGATTACCCGCAGCACCGGTAGATATCCTATCCAGCTTTTGGGAGGAGGAGATAGTGCTGCTGTCATAACCGGCTTCCAGATCATTTGTGGTCAAGGTCAACAAGGAGTCGTCCAGATACACCTTTACGGACTTGTTAGGAAGATCGTACTCCACACGCAGGGTATAGGACTTATCCCACGCCAGTGTGGCAATCTTCTCCTTGCCTCTTTCGATGCCCCGTCCATAGTTATAAAGCAGTATAGGTGTTCCTGCTTCGCACTGAACATACAGGCCGATGGGAGCATTGCCAAAGTCTGTGGCATTGTCTGTTGTGCCCTCATACAGCAGCACCGGCAGGATTGTTGCCTGATGACCGGCAGACACCGCTGTCAAATAAACGTCATATTCCAAAACCGCGTTGTCCACAGCTGTACCAAGCGCATACTGCTTCAGATAGTTAGCCGTGTTATCGAGATGGGCAACAAACAGCGCATTTGTTCCATTTTGGGGGTGTTGTGCAATCCTATGGAATGTTTTTTCATTCTGCACCGCGCTGTACGGGGTAGCAGGATTATCTACCCAGCCGGAAGGTGTATCACCAGCTTTTTCATTATCAAAGTTTAGCTTTACAATGGGTCCTCCGGAGACCACCACTGTCAGCCGAACAGGGGACATATTGTTGGCGCTGGGGGTTGCGGTAATCGTAGCAACACCTGCTCCCACCGCGGTAAGGACATTGCCCTCAGCACGGACAACATTGATATCGTTGGATTCGTAGGTGATCTCACACGCACCGCCGATGATGGTGGGGTTCAGCTCCAAAGTCTCGCCATAGTTGATCGTGTAGGTGGTCTTGTCAAAGCGGATTCCCGGATCGGGTACTTTTCCGGTTGCCTTGATGTTATCCAGATAAAGCATCGTATACTGGCCTTCATAGTAACCAGCTGTAAGGCGGTCCATAGTTGCACCCTGATTCCATATAGGAACATTGCCCTGGTTTTGCAGTGTGGGTAATTCAATTGCAGTCAGTTGACCGCCCTGGGTGCCGTAAGAAAGCGCAATGCCCTCATAAGCAGTAGCCTTCGTCAGATCCACTTCCACTTGAATGGTATACCATTTACCGAAATCGAGTGTCACTCCCAGACTCTCATAGTTGCCCTTACCCAGAGAGAAATGCAATGTGGTAGCACTGCCCTCCAAAAATGTTGCCAGCTGGATGGGCGCGGCATTTTGGTCATACCTGGCATCAGCAGCACCGGTGTACAGAGGAGTCGGCAGAATTGCGCCATAGCTTGTAGAACCCTTGGTCAGGAGCACATCGTAGGTCAAAACAATTTTTTCTGCTTCCTCAGACAGCTCTTTCTGGAAAAGGCCGTGCTGCTCAGCCCCACCGGTAGCATTATAGCGAATATAGAAAGCTTTGGATGTCAGGGCGGGGGTGTACCCGGCTTCGATCGAGCTCACAACACTGCGCATATAACTAGGAGCAGCGATATTGGGCGCGGGCGTTGCGGTATTATCCGTCCAGCCAGCCTCAGAGCCAACACTCTCGTTGTCGAAGTTCTGATCTAACAGTACTTTATCTGTCAGCTCTGCACGCACACCAAACGTGTTGCCGTTTGCAAACAGAAGGACAAACGTCATACAAACAATTAACAACGTGCACACCAATCTCTTTTCTTTTCTCATAGTATCATCCCTTCTCCTTTATGCTTCAAACACCGCCAAGGCGCTGCAACGATTTTATCCATATAATTACCAAGGTACAGCATCGGCAATTATGCTTTTTACATTATAACAAAAAGATTTGGATTTGCAATACATTGGGCTGTTTTCTTTCTCCATAGAAAGACTTTTTGTAAGTATCGCCAAAAAGCTCCTGGTAATTTTGTGCAGTTTTTTGTTTCCGTGGAGGGCAATACCGCAAAGGAAGGGAGGCTCCTAAGAGCCTCCCTTCTTGTTTGGATTATTTGCTTATTCGTTTACTTTTTATCCTTCTTCTTGGGCAACAGGATCACAACCACTGCCACAGCGGTAACAGCAACCACCGCGATGATGGCCCATACCAAAGGATCCACAGCCTGACCGGGTCTGGTAGGCTCCTCGGTGGGAGGTGTTTCTACGGTTTCACCGGTGACAACCACCTTGCTCTCCATCGTTCTGAGCACATTGTTGGACAGCACATAGACCCGCAGAGTGGTCTCGCCTGCCTTCAGCGCAGTGACCAAGCCGTTTTCGTCAACATAGGCGATGGTCTTGTCGTCGATGGAATAGGAAACTTCGTCAGTCAAAGTGATGGGCTGATCCTTGCCGTCGGTAGCGGTCACTTCCACCTGGAAGGTCTTCTTTTCCGGTTTGTCGGTATCCAGCTTCACCTTTTTGAAGGTGGACCGCGGAGTGATCAGGCCGGAAGACAGGTTGGTGTAGAGCCGCTCAAGCTGGTTGTTCTTAAGACCTGCATAGGCCTCCTGCAGACCGGCCTCTTCCATAATCTTCAGTGCTTCCTCGGGCCACTCGCCACCCCAGACACGGGTGTTGTTCTCTTGGACGGTGTGGGTGCTGTTGATGCCGAAGTAAGTCTCGTCTGCCTCCCAGTAGTAGTTGTTCCGGTAGGTCAGGTGGTGGGCTGTGCTGGCAGCATAGGACCAGTCAATGCCACGGCCGGTAACAGCGTCCACAGAGATCTTGGAGACATCCACCACGTTATTCAGAATATCCCAGCCGCTTGCGCCACTGTCGAAGTAGATCATCGCCACGTCAGAACCCTGGTTGCGGAGGTAGTTGTTGAAGATCTTGTTGTTGCCGCTGGTACGGCTGCTGGTGTAGAAGGAGCCGCCGTCATTGACATCGGAGATCATAGAATCGTAAATATAGTTATAGGACATATTGATATTGCGGGTGTACTTTTCCGTAGTACTGTTCCAACCGTAGCCCACGTGGACACCGCTATAGGGCATATTATGCATCTCATTGTAGCTGATGTCGATATCTGCCGCAAAACCAATAGCCACCGCAGTTGCGGAGTGGTAATCAATACCAATATCGTGGATGTAGTTATTCAGCACGTCATTATTCTTAATGACCCGTCTGACATCGGTGGGGTTATAGTTCTGCACATCCTTGGAGAAGTCCACTTCGCCGTTCATAATAACAATGCCGTCAATATCAAACAGGTGGCTGCCGATGATCATAGAGTTTCTGGCGCCTTCAGTCAACCAAACACCGGTACCGCCGATTCTGGTAAAGACACAGTCATAGAAGGAGATGCCGTTGGCTCTTCTGATATTGATTGCAGCGTCGGGAACCATATCGTCCAGACCGGAGCCGCCGTCACAGATATAGTTACCTTCGTTAGATGCGTAGCCGTATACGCTGCTGGGACGTGTCCAGGTAGTATCGGCAAAGGTAATGCCCTCAAAGTGGATGTTCTGCGCGAAATGATCCAGATCACTACCGTAAACATTGATCAAGCCGAGGGTCTCATCAAAAGCAGCGTGGTTTTCTTGTCTGTCCTGATTCCATACATCCAGCACAGGAACCGTCACAGTCACCTTGGACATATCCTCAAACACTCTGGGCATATAGTACAGCTTATTGGTAGTCTCATCCAAGTACCATTCGCCGGGCTCATCCAGGAAATACAGAGCGTTTTCGATCTGAGAAATCTGACTGACCTTAAAGTCCATACTGGGATTGTCCTGCCAGGCCCAATCCCACATAGGCTGATCCATAATCAGCTCCACCTTGCCGTCTGCACCTTCCCGGATCTCGGTGATGCCTGCTCTGCGGTGTGACCAGCAGTTGTACCAGACGATCTCCATATCGTCGGGGTTGGTGCAGTTCAGCAGTTCGGGGTTATCACAGATCAGACCGATATCTTTGGAAGATTCGTCCTTCAGCAAGGTGACCTTCTTCAAGCCGCCTTCCTGCTTGGCTCGAATGGCGCGGACATTGTCCACATACAGCTGGCGGGTATCGGTGCCTGCAGGCACATCCACCACGTAGACACCGGGAATATCGGATTCAGCAAAGTCAGAGCCTGCAATGTGCAGCGCGCCGCCGATGGTGGGCTTTGCACCCTCGGCTGCCTTGAACACCACGGAGTACAGGTTATTGCCGCCGTGCTTATCCGTCAGCTTCAGCGCCTCGGTGCGGTAATAGTAGCCGTCAGCCAGAATCACTTCCACATTGCCGGTCATATTGGTGTTGTCAATACCCTCCAAAATGGACAGTACATTGTCAAGGCTGGTGGGCTTGCTTTCCTTGGAGCCGTCACCGGTGCCGTTGGGGGCAACATAGATGGTCTGCTGCACCCCAGCCTTCTTGACAGTAACAGAAACTTTCTTTGTTACTGTGGGATAGTACACAGAGGTGAAGGAGATTTCCGCCTCACCCTCTGCCAGAGCGTAAACTTCGCCCCACTCGTCCATCGTTACTACCTGGGGGTTAGAAGAAACCCATACTACCGTATTGTCACCTTCGTAATCCAAGGTCAGGCTGGGGTCCAAAAAGGTATGTCCACCCAGAGGTAACTCCAGCGTATCCGGCAGATTCGCAAATGTGCCGGTCATCGCTTTGTCAACGGTAACATTCAGAACAACGGGGGCAACACCCTCGGTTTCCGTCTTGACGGAAATGGTGGTCGTGCCTTCCTTGATACCGGTGATCACACCGTTTTCGTCAACAGTTGCGACGGAGGGGTCTGCGGATGTATAAGTCAACGCGCAGGGTACTGCGCCCAGGGGTCTAAAGTCGGGCTCTGTCTGCACACTGCTGTTCACACGGATCAGATAATCGGTCTGGTCAAAGGTCACTTCATTGGCCTTAGCGCTGGCAAGGATATCAATGTCGTCCACGAAGAACTGGCCGGAGACAGCAAAATACATACCCATAGAGATCCGGTCCATAGTCATCTCAGACTTATCGGTATAGTAGTCAATAGACTCGGTATAGCTCAGATCCAACTGCTCACCATCCAGATACGCCTTACGGGTATCGGATTTCAGGTCCACCAGCATAACCAGTTCATACCACTGATCGGCAACCAGACCTTCCTTCACTGAGGTACTCAAGGTATCGGAATAGCCGAACTGCAGTCTGGTTCCGCTTATCATAAACTGCAGCGGAGAGCAGTTCAGCTCATTCCAGTCCTCCTTGCCGGAATACAACGGGCAAGGCAGATAGGCACCGTCGGCTTGTTCTGTCAGCTTAAAGCGATACTTCATCAAAATGCTGTCAGTGGGCTGGAATTCATAGCGGACGAAGTAGCTATTGGTATTGGGCATAGGGTGGCCTAACACCTGCAACACTTTGTTACCGTCAGCTTCTGCCACGACAGTAACGTCCTCTTTTGCCTCCGGACGATCTTTCAGTGTATCGGCCTTCACGGTCCAGCCGGAGGGGAATTCATCGATTGTTTCACCCTCAAAGTCAAGCTTGAGAGGCAGAGCCGGTGCATCTGCATTGGCTGCGTATGCACGGATTACACCGCCGTTGGTCAGCGCGATGCCAAACATCATACTGGCAACCAGCAGCATACATAGAATTCTTTTCACATTCTTCATATTCGTATTCTTTCCTTTCTTAAAAACTGATAGGCTGGATATTCCCAAAAAACACCCATCTTATCTGGCGCAACCATTTTAACAAACCCTGATATTTTTTTCAATACTTTCGGACAAAATCGCATCCACCCACTTCTCATTTTGTATATATAACCAAAAATAGCATTTATTTTTTGGATAACTTGCCCGTCCGTTTTGTTATAAAAAGAGAGGCTCTTGAGAGCCTCTCTTAAATATACGTTATGGAAATGAATTAGGCAGTCTTTTTCTTCTTCAGCACAACTACCGCAACAACGGCAGCAGCGCAAACTACAACAACTGCCACAACGACCCAGATCAGGGGGTTCGTGTCAGCATCACTACCGGTAGTGGGAACTTCCTCAGTGGGATCCTTAGCATCGGTGGGATCCTTAGCATCGGTAGCCTCGGTAGCTTCGGTAGCCTCAGTTGCCTCGGTAGCTTCGGTAGCCTCGGTAGCCTCGGTAGCCTCAGTAGGGTCGGAGGAAGCGGCGGAAGTGGTAGTAACCTTCAGATCATCAATTTGAGCCTGGGTCGGGATAACTTTGTAAGCACCCACAGAAATTCTGTCCAGCTTGTTTTCAGCGACAATGCTGGAGCTGTTATAGCCAGGCTCCAGATCTGTAGGGAGCAGATCCAACTCTTCTCCGTTCAGGAAAACCTTCACAGACTTGCTGGGCAGATCGTACTCAATACGCAGGGTGTAGGCTGTCTCGAAAGCCAGCTTCTCAGTAATCGCCTGCTTGCTTCTTTCGATGCCGCGGCCATAGTTATAGTATATAATCATATCCTCAACATACAGGCCGAAAGGAGCGGAGTCAAAGTTCAGCTCGTTGGCTTCTGTACCCTGGTACAGCAGAGTGGGCAGATAAAGCGTCTCGTTCATGCTTTGGCTGACCTGGGTCAGGGAGAACTTATACTCAATCACTGCATTGTCAACAGCTTCACCCAGAGCATACTCCTGCTGCCAGATATGGTCAACAGAGCTCCGGACCTCCATCGCTTTGCTGCCCAAAACGGCGCAGTCAACGACGCTCCGCCAATAACTTTCGTGGTTGGGGTTCGGGGTTACGGGGTTGTCGTACCAGCCGTCCAGCTTGCCGTCCTCAAAGTTCATCTCCACGATGGTGCGCTCGTTTTCAGCATTTGCGCTGATGGCGCCGCCGCTTGCCAGTACAAAGCCGAACAGCATACAAACAGCCAGCAGCATACATACAAGTGTTTTGAAATTTTTCATTGTTTCTGTATCCTTTCATACTAATTTTTAAGACTGCATCTGTCCTGTAGATGCCTGTCTGGTCTCAGTTTAGCAAAATGCGCCATCTTTTGCAAGCATTTTATAAAAAATTTTTATTTAATTTTTAAGAAATGTTGTTGAGAGAGATGGCTTTTTTTGATGCTTTTTCAAAACATCCAGATCCACAAGCGCGCTCATTTTCAATATTTCTCCCACTGTCGCCTCCCCAAAAACCTGTAGACTTTTCTCGCCGGCTGTGATAAAGTTAGTCTTATCAAGGATTTTTGCCTTTTGGCAAACATTTTGCCGCTGCAACTACCGACTTCAACAAAAGGAAGGGATTATTATGGAATATTCGCAGATTTCCGGTTTGGCGCAAACCATCAACGATAACATCAGCAAGGTCATTGTGGGCAAGTCCCGGCAGATTGAGCTGATTCTAACCGCTCTGCTGGCAGGCGGTCACATCCTACTGGAGGATGTACCCGGTACTGGCAAGACCACTATGGCAAAAGCACTGGCCAAATCCATCAGCTGCGCTTTTGCCCGGGTGCAGTTTACCCCGGATCTGCTCCCCGCGGATATTACCGGCAGTAGGATCTACAATCAAAAGACCGGCGAATTCACCTTTATCAAAGGTCCGGCTTTTACCAACATTCTCCTGGCTGACGAGATCAACCGCGCCACTCCCCGAACCCAGTCTGCACTACTGGAGTGTATGGAGGAGCGGCAGATCTCCGAAGGCGGCATCACCTACAGTCTGGACACGCCTTTTCTTGTGATTGCCACCCAAAACCCCGTGGAGACGCAGGGAACCTTCCCCCTGCCGGAAGCTCAGCTGGACCGGTTCCTGATCCGGCTGTCTTTGGGATACCCGGACGAAGCAGAAGCCGTAACACTGATGGAGCGGTTTATCCACCAAACACCTCTGGCGCAGATCCAGACGGTAGCAGAATCCACCCAGATCGCAGAGGCCGCCCAGCTTTGCACCCAGTGCCAGATCAGCCCGGATGTGATGCGGTATATGGCAAAGTTCTGTGAAGCAGCACGAAATCCCGAAAAGGTTCGCCTGGGTCCCTCTCCCCGCGCATTGCTGGCCTGGATGCGCTGCTGTCAGGCACTGGCTGCCATCCGAGGCAGGGATTATGTGATCCCAGACGATGCCAAGGCGCTGGCTCTGCCAGTACTGGCTCACCGGATCATTATGCGGGGCTCCAGCTATCAGGTAAACAGTTCCCGTTTCCTGCAGGACCTGCTGCAGGAGATCCCCTCCCCCACTGAGAATACCTTATGATTGTTTTTACTTTTTTTATTATATTTGCACTGCTGTATGCCATCTGGTGCCAAACCATTCGCAAAGGTATGAAAGGTCTTCACTGCACCCGTGCCTTTTCCAGGCCTGCGGTTTTCCCCGAAGAAGAAGCGGAACTGATAGAAATCGTGCGTAACGACAGCCCCTTTATCATTCCCTGGCTACTAGTGGAAAGTAAGGTGTCCCGCTTTTTGCGGCTGGGAAAGCAGGATAACCTATATGTCAGCGGCGACACCCACTATTGCAGCCAATTTACTATGCTGCCATATCAGCAGATCAAGCGGCGGCATCGGGTACGGTTTCTCCACCGGGGCAGTTACAATTTAGGCAGTGCCTCTCTGACCGCAGGAGATATTCTGGGCTTTTCCAAATATCGGCGGTTTCAGGAGCTGGATGTTCCGGTTTTGGTCTATCCGCCGCTGATTGATGACAGAAATCTCCCAATACCTATGTCCAACCACCTGCAGGAGATTACCCGTCAGCCACAGCTGCTGCAGGATCCGTTTCTGATTCGCGGCATCCGCGCTTACCAGCCGGGAGATCCCGTGCGGGATATCCACTGGGCAGCCACCGCCCGTACCGGCGAGGTGCAGGTCCGGCTTCACGATTACTCCGCCCGGGCTAAGCTGCTGGTGGTACTGAACGGACAGATTCAGGAAAAACAATGGGACGATCGGTTGTCTGACGAAAATGCTGAACGGATCGAATATGGGATTTCTCTTGCCGCCACCGCCTGTATAAAAGCTCTACGGGAAGGTATGTCGGTAGGCCTTGCCACCAATATGCCGATGGATGCACAGAAAGAAAGCGTGTATTTGACTCCCTCTGACGGCAACGGTTGGGAGGAGACCCTGCTGGCCACCTTTGCCAGACTGACCATCCTGCGTACCGACCATTTTCTGCAGTTTTTAGAACGTCTGAAGGGCTACTCTAATATAGATATTCTCATTCTCTCCGCTTATGACAGCGAGGGCATCCAGGCCGTTATGCAAAAGCTGGAGCAAAACGGCAACCGGGTTATGCTGCAGCTGTTGGAAGGAGGCAGCCTATGAACAGTCTTTTGATGCGCCTCTGGCGAAGAAGCTGCTCGCCGCTGATGGTGACCTTTGCCTTCCTGCCGGCTCCTCTTTTTCTGGTTACCTACTGCGCTCCAGACTTTTTGCCGCTGGTCTGGCTATGGCCGGCAGGCTATTTTCTGCTGGATCTGTGCAGCACCTTTGTCCGGGGTAAGTGGCGAATTCTTTATGCCTTCCTCGAAATTGCGGCAATGGCTGCACCTGCGGCACTGATCGGCGACAAAGCAATGATGATCTGGGTATATCTGATCCCGCCTCTATATATCATACTGCTGCTGATGGATCTCCCCCTGCCCTATGAGGGCAGAAGCGATCAGACCCGTTTGCTGCGGTATGCGGTAGTTGGTGTTCTGATCCATTTGGCAGCACAAATATTACTTTCCAACACTAGTGCTGAAAAATTCACCGGGATGGATTCGATTCGACCCTGGCTGTTAGGCGGATTCTTCCTGTTTATCATTCTGGGGCTGATGATGCTGAACCAAGCAGCCCTGCAACAGTCATCCGGCAGCAGACTGCACATCACCGGCGTGATGAAGCTGAAGAACGGCTTGCTGACCGGGGCTTTTCTGATTCTCTCTCTGGTTCTTGCACTGATCCCCGCTATCGTTACCGGTGTCAGCGCATTTTTCCGGTGGATTTCCCTGGCTGTGCAGGAACTGATGACTTTCTTGGGCGGTCTGATTGTCACAAAGCCGAAAGAGGATGCCCAAACAGGCGGCTCAGATATCAATTTCGGTGATACCGGAGGCTCCGGTGGCGGTGTGGAAACCAACGACACTCTGGTGACCATTATCGTTCTGACCTTGCTGGCTGTGGCTGTGGGATTTTTGGTATTTTTTCTGGTGCGCTCCAGTATTCGATTTGCCAAATTCCTGCGAAAGCAGCTAAAAAAATACTTAAACGCCGTATCGGAAGATTATGTGGATGAGATCACAGATACCCGGGATGACGCCGAACACCAAAGGGCAAGGCAAAAATTCAAAGAACGAAAGCTATCCAAATCCGATCTGCGGAAGCTCCCCCCGGAGCAACAGATCCGCCACCGTTACAAGCTTCTGATGCGCCAGCATCCCCAATGGCACAGAGGCAGCACCGCCCGGGAAAATCTGAATCCCGCCGCCGCTTCTGTCTATGAGCAGGCCCGCTACAGCAAACATCCGGTTGCGGAAGCAGATGCCCAGCGCTTTGCAGAAGAAACAAAAACACTATAATCATTGCAGGCTGCCGCTTTCTCGGCAGCCTGCAATTTGTAACAAAAGCAAATAAGGGGAGGCTGAAAAGCCTCCCCTTATCTCATTTGGGTTATCTTATTTTGCTGCCTTTTTCTTCTTTGCGATCACCAATACGATCACTGCGACGATACAAACCGCAGCGGCCGCGATCACGATCCAAAGGGTCATATCCATAGCAGGCATCGGAATTGCAGGCTCGGGAGGCTCCGTGGTGGGTTCCACATATTCCTGATCGGAAACGGTGATCTCTGTTTTAATAGTCTTGTGGATGTTGTTGGAAATCACGTGGATCCGCAACCCGGTGGTGCCGGCCTTCAGGCCGGTGATCAAACCGGTGTCGGAAACGGTGGCCACAGATTCATCGTCTACGAAGTAGCTTAGCACGCCCTCCAGATCGACCGGTGCGCCCTTGCCGTCTGTGGAGGTAACCTCCAGCTGGAAGGTCTGCTTCTGATCCAGCTCCACCTTCTGCACCGCAGTACGGCCGGTGATGGGCATCTTGGTCAGATTGGAGAAGAGTCTTGCTGCCTGGTTGTTCCGCAGGTTTTCATACTCTGCTTCCAAGCCGGCATTGTCAATGATCTTCTGCGCTTCCTCCGACCACTGATCGGCAGCCTCTTGAATATTGTTCTCCACTACTACGTTATCTGTTCCGCTGGAGTCAGGGCTGTTTCTATGATAATTGTTTCTGACCAGCAGGTTTCTGGAGCTGACTGCGGTATGGAGCCAGTATACATTCACAGGATCTGCCACATTGTTTTCCGCCACCCAACCGGAAGCGCCGCTGTCAAAGTAGATGGCTGCCACCCGGTCACCCTGGTTCACAAAGTAGTTGCCGGACAGAACCATATTGCCGGCGGTATTGCCCGTAGTATAGAACGTACCGCAGTCGGCAACGTCATTAAAAATGGCATCGTGGACCAAGTTATCACAGATATTCATATTCTTCAGCACTGTGGGGAAGCGGTTGCCCCAGCCCAGACCGATATGGATACCGGTGTAGGGGATCCGGAAGATCTCATTGTGCAGAACGTCTATATCTGCGTAGAAGGTAATGCTGATAGCAGAGGAAGACTGATAGTCGATACCGATATCGTGGATGTAGTTGTTGATGATATCGCAGTTCTTGCCAATCCGCTTGATCTCGGTGGGATTGTGGTTGTTTACATCTCTGCACCAGTCCGGCTCACCTACCTGGATGGCGATGCCGGAAATATCGAAGAAATGGTTACCCACGGTCATAGAGTTTCTGGTTGCATCGGTGAGCTTCAGCGCGGTGGTGCCGATTCTTGTAAAGGTGCACCCGGTAAAATCAATACCGTTGGCTCTTCTGACGCTGACTGCCGCATCGGCGTTCTCATCCGTTGCGCCGCAACCGCCATCACGGATGTAGTTGCTCTGCAGGCAGCTGTGTCCTTCACCGGAACTGGGCCGCAGCCAGGTAGCATCCGCAAAGGTGATGCCCTGGAAACGGATGTTCTGCACAGGATTGTCAAAGTCAGAACCGTGGACGGTCACAAGGCCTTCCTTCTCATCCCCGTCTTCATCCCAAACATCCAGCGCCGCAAGGGTCACGGTCGCCTGGGACATATCCTCAAATTCACGAGGCATATAGTAGAGCTTGTTGGCAGTATCATCCAAATACCACTCGCCGGGTTCGTCCAGAAGGATCAGGGCGTTTTCATACCACTTGATCATATCCATCCGAATATCCATATTGATCTCGCCAATGGTGGCATAGCCCCAGCCCGGCTGCTCCATAATCAGCTGTACTTTGCCCTTTTCGTCGGCTCTGATCTCCTCCACACTGACTCTCTGGTGTGCCCACAAGGTGATGTAGACGATCTCCAGATCCTCGGGGTTGGTAATATCCAGCAGTTCCGTATTTTGGCAGGTAATGCCGATCTTTGTGCTTTCCTCCATCAGGAAAACAGGGTCTATCAGATTGCCGGTGCTTCTGGCACGGGTGGCCCGGATATTGTCCACATAGACCTGCCTGGTGGCAGTTCCCGCAGGAACATCCGCCACATAGACACCTTCGATCTCGGATTCCGCAAACTCAGTACCTGCAATGTGCATTGCGCCGCCGATGGTGGGATTTGCCCCCTCGGCTGCCTTGAACACTACAGAGTACAGATTGTTGCCGCCGTGGTTCTCATTCAATGCCAGCGCTTCCGTGCGATAGTAGTAACCATCCGCCAGGATCACTTCCACATTGCCGGTCATATTGGTCTTGTCAATACCTTCCAGAATTGCCAGTGCGCCCTCCAGTGTGGTGGGGGCATCTTCACCGGAGCCGTCACCGGTGCCGTCGGGAGACACATAAATAGTCTTTGTCACATCCGCTTTCTTTACGGTAACCGCTATCTTCTTCTGCACCGTGGCATAGTCCACAGAAGAAATGGTGATTTCGGCCTGACCTTCTGCCACTGCATAGATCTCGCCCCACTCATCCATCGTTACCACAGACTCATCGGAGGAGATCCACTGGGTAGCAGTAGCTCCGTCAAAGTCCAGTTCCAGCTTATGCTCTAACAGCAAATGGCCACCCACAGGCAGTTCCAGGGTTTCCGGAACGCCTGTAAATGTACCGGTCATTTCTTCATCCACGGTCACATTCAGCACTACAGGCGTCACGGACTCCATCGCGGGAGCGGCGGTGACGGTGGCTGTTCCGATGTTCACGCCGGTCATCACGCCGTTTTCATCCACCGTCAGCACAGAAGGATCGGAAGAAGCATAGGTCATCTCACAGGGTTTGGCTACAGCCGGCGCAAATTGGGGCCGCAGCGCAAGGCTCTGATTCACACGCACGGTATAGTCGGTTTGCGCAAAGCTCACCTCAGAGGCATACGCGCTTCTATAGATGGTCATATCGTCCACAGCGATCTTGGGCTGATTGGAGAAGTAAGCGCCCACGCTGACACGGTCTAACGTCATACCGGTCTTATCGGGATAGGGATCCTTGTCGGTAATCACATCCAGATTCAGTTCCTTGCCGTCCAGGTACAGCGCACAGGTATCCTCTTTCAGATTCACCACCATCGTCAGCTCATACCACTGTTCTGGATACAGGTCACGTGCTACCAGGTCCTTAAAATTCGCCTGAATGCTGAAGTATTTATAACTAATCGTATCGGTCCGCTTAATGGACAGCATAAGCGGTGTACCCCTGGCTTCCATCGCATTGTCGATACCGGAGTACAGGAATGTAGGCAGAACCGCTCCGGTGCAATCCACTTCGCACTTAAACCGGTAGCTCAGAATGGCACTTTCTGTCTCCTCAAAGGCGTAACGGGCGTAATAGCCGGTACCGGAGGCCATAGACATCTCCTGATCCAGCATCAGCACCCGGTTGGAAGGATCCTCTTGATCCTCCACCACCTTCAGGTATGCTGCATCCGGGTCAGCCTTCTGGGTGACGGGATGCACTTCCCAACCCTCAGGCAGCTCACCGATGGGGTCTTCATTAAAGTCCAGATGAATGGGCTGCGACGGGTCGGTCTCAGCAGGCTCTGCCTGGGCGCAGAGCACACCGCCGCCTGTGCAAAGGATGCCAAACACCATACACAGAGCAAGCAATGCGCTTAACAATCTTTTTGTGTTTTTCATAGTCGCTTATTCCTTTCTTTCCGATCGGTTTCATAATCGCCAGTTTCCGCAACGGATTCTGTATTTTTGTATTTTAACAGAAAAGGGATTTTATTGCAATAACATCTCCCTGTTTTGATTTTTGAAAACAAAATTTCGTCGATGTTTCCAAATGGGTTCATTTGTTATTGGTTAAATTTCCCAACCCTAATTGTTAGTAACCCTGCTGTAAATTAATTTGATTATGCAGCGGAAGCCCTGCGGCATCTGCCAGAAGATTCTCCATAAATATCCGGATGATCTTCTCTCTTGTAATGGAGTTCTCCCCCCAGCTGATCCCGGAGACGTGGGGTGTCAAAATCACCTGCTCCATAAAACGCAGAGGATGCTCCGCAGGTAGCGGCTCCGGGTCTGTCACATCCAACACCGCGCCCCGTAGTCTTCCCTGCGTCAGCGCATCCGTCAGCGCCTGGGTATCCACAACAAAACCCCGACCCACATTGACCAGCACTGCCCCGGATTTCATCATCCGGATCCGTTCTGCCGACAACATCTTCTTTGTAAAAGGCGTACCGGGCAGTGCCACGATCACAAGATCCGCCTGGGGTAACTGCTCATCCAAATAATCGGCTGTATAGCACAAATCAAAACAATCCGGTTTCTTCCGCCCGGTGCGACAGATTCCTACAGTGTACGCGCCGAAGGCCTTCAGCTTTTTGGCGGTTTCACTGCCGATGTTGCCTGTTCCCAGGATCAGCGCCCGCTTTCCCTCCAGCGTATCGTCCCCTGTCAGCAGTTGCCACTGACCTTTCTGCATCTGTTCTCGGTAGCGCCACAGGTTCTTGTACAGGCACAAAACTCCCGAAAGAATATGCTCCGAGATCACGCCGCCAAAGGCGCCGGAAGCGCCGGTTAATGTCTTGTCCTGCGGAAACGCGCCGGGAGAAGTATACTTGTTTGCCCCCGCCCAGGTCATCTGCACCCACCGCAGGCGCTTCATTGTCCGCACTGTGTCCGGAACCGGTTCTCCAAACACCACATCAATCTCCGGCAGATCTGAACTGGCCAACATCGCCTGCTCAGAATCAAACCAAAATATTCTATCATCCGGTTGCAGCGCTGTACTGATCATCTGCCGCTCCCGGAATGTACATTCTTTTAGGATCGCAATATTTCTCATCATTGCCACCTCCCTGTTTGCTTTCATCATATACCCAGACCCGCGGGAAAGTCAATACGAAAGATGGCAGACACCTCGGTGTCTGCCATCTGTTTTTATTCTTCTTCCCAAATGATCTCGGGAATGTCTTGATAATGCTTACGGAAGATCTTCCGTCGGAACAAAAATACTGTGTAGATTACAAACAGCAGGAAGAAAATGCCGCAGGCAATGCAGGCGTTCCGGAAGGAGCTGCCTGCAAAGTTCAGCAAGAACAATAGCGGTGCGATCATCACCATCGCCGGGAAATTGGACAGCACATACAGGCTGGAAGTAGGGGCCTTCAGACCCGGATCGATCTCCTTCATTAATATCACGCCATTGGAGGCCGTGCCGGTGAGTGTGCCGAAGCTCATCAGGAAAAATTCGTGCTCAAAGCCCTTGAAGCAGTTCTTGGCAACCTTACGGATATACGCATAAGTCACCACGCCACCCAAAACGCTCAGCACCACAATCGGCAGAATATAATTTTTGATATCGTTGATCTCGATGGCAGCCACACCGGCCACGATCATCAAATCAAAGGCAAAACCGGAGATCCGATCCATTTGGTAATTGTTGATGTAGCCTCGGTGCATCAGATTTTTCTTTCTGAGCAGTTTCACGCCTGCCTTAATCACCATCGCGGTCAAGGACGCCCACAGAAAGTTGAATCCCCAAGCGATGCTGTTGAGGAAGCCGGACAGACTGCCCAGCAGGTACATAAATCCAAAGGCCAGTGCATAAGCCAGCGCCACAAATCCCATCTGAAGGGAGAACTTATCCACGGACTCGTTGTCGGGGATCTCATTTTCTTCCTCCTGCCGGCTGTTTTCCTCGCTCTTCTCGTGTTGGCGGATACGCAAAGTGCCGCGGCGCTTGCAGATATTGATGTAGAACACGCCACAGACCGATGCCACCAAGAAGCCGATGGAAGACAAAGACAAACCGTAGCTTCCGTTTCCGGCAAACAGGGTCGCCGGGGTATTGGTAAAGTTCACATCCCAAGTAAGGGCGTTTCCGGGTCCCTGTCCGTAAGCCAGCGGCAGAATCAAACCGCAGATATAAGAAATTACCCGGCTTCCGTTCCGGGTCAGCAAAAACAGCACGATCGTGATTCCCAGACCCAAAAAGGCCTGCAGCATATAGGTGCCGCCCTGCAACGCACCGAACTCCACCACTTGGGTTTTATTGGTTTTCACTGTACTCTTCTGTGTCCGCATTGTCATAGCAGCAAAGCCGATGGCAAGACAGTGATAAGTGATGACCTGCATCATACGGTTATCCACCAAAACAAAATCAAACTGCTTGGCCACCAGATTCGCAACCAGCAGCAGTGTACCGCCCAGCAGTGCCGAGGGGATCAGACACTTGCGAAATACAGGAATGGTCCTGCGGAGAACATTTCCCGCCAACATACACAGCAGCAACAGGCCCAACTGTACCATAAAGGCCCAGACCTGTCCGTAATTTGCCATAGTAAAATCCCAATTCATTGTTGGTTCCATAGAAAATCCTCCTGCTTGTTTCCTTTATCAGTAGGTTTTACATATTATATATTAAAGAAAAATCGGCTTTATGTCAATTATTGGTGAAATCCCCGCCCTGGCAGCGCTGCCCGGGCGGGATTATCCCTTGACGCAGTATTATGGATTGATTCCTACCAGTTCGTTTTTACAAAGGGACAGCCACAAACCCTTCCTTTGTAAGGATGTACTTTTCTGTGTAGCCGCATTCCCTCAGCAGCTGTGCCGCTGTTTCAAATCCACAATCTATATATCGAACGTCGTGACAATCGGAGGTGATCACCGCGCCGAAGCCCAGCCGCTTCAGTTCTTTCACCACAAAGGGGTCGGGGTAAGGGGTGGTGCGGTATCCCCGGGCGATCGCTCCGGTATTGACCTCAAAGTAAGGGATCTTCCCCGCCAGCGCTTCTGCTGCCTCAATGGCGGCATTGCGGTAGGCCTTATCTTGTGTATCGAACAGCATTACTGTATCCCGGTGCTTGGTCACCATATCAAAATGACCCAGGATCTGAAAATTCCCATACTCCGGCAAGGTGGCCAGCTGCCGGAAATAGGTGGTGGCAAAGGCCATACCGTCACCGTCAAAATAAGTATCCACAATGCGCTGGTATTTAGCGGCGGAGCCATCAAACTCCACATCCACCCCATCGATCTTTAGTCCGTGGATAGATCCGATCATATAGTCAAAGCCCTCCGGCTTCAAGGGAGAGGCAAAGTCATACTCCAGACCACAGAAAATTTCGATCCGGTCGGCATACTTTTGCTGCAAAAGCCGGATCTCCTGCTGATACTCCTTTGTCTGTTCAGGACTCATACAGTAATCCGGGCAGACCGGGTAGCTATAGGGGGTATAGCAATGGCTGGAAAAGCCGATTGCGCCGAAGTTCTTTTCAATGGCTGCCTGCACGATTTGCTCCGGGGTGTTCTTTCCGTCGCAATAAGTTGTATGCTGATGCAGATTCTGCAGAGGGTTCATAGTCGTGCTCCTTTGGAGATTCCTTGGGCTTATTATAGCTTGCTGTTCCGCTAAATGCAACCGTTCATCCCGGATTTTCCTTGCATTTACCCCAAAATATGGTATGATAGCAGGAAATAAAACGCACTGTATCACAGGGAGTAGGCTATGAATCAAACCTTAAATATGACCCAGGGATCTCCCCTGCGACTACTGTTCCGGTTTGCCCTGCCGCTGATGTTCGGCAACATCTTCCAGCAGCTCTATACGGTGGTAGACACCGCCATTGTAGGCCAGGGTGTGGGTATGGATGCCCTGGCGGCGCTGGGAGGGGTGGATTGGCTTAATTGGATGATGCTGGGTATCATCCAGGGCTTTACCCAGGGTTTCTGTGTCCGGATCGCCCAAAAATTCGGCGAGGGTGACCAAAAGGGTCTGCAAACCTTTATGGGACAATCTGCACTGCTTGCCGCGGCGCTGGCGGTTGTGTGTCTGCTGGTAGGGCAGCTGAGCCTGCCCCTTTTCTTGAAGCTACTGCGGGCGCCTGGGGAGCTTGCGCCCATCGCAACCCTTTACACCCGGATCATTATGGTGGGTCTGCCGTCGGTGATGTTTTATAACTACTGTTCCTCTGCCCTGCGGGCAGTGGGAGACAGCAAGACCCCCTTGGTAGCGATGGCCGCCGCCTCCATCACCAATATCGTGTTGGATCTTTTGGCGGTGTTTGTACTGAACTGGGGTGTGGCTGGCGCAGCTGCCGCCACTGTCTTTTCCCAGCTACTGGCAGGCTGCATCTGCCTGTTGAAGATTCTGCGGACACCTCTGCTGCGGTTCTCCAAGGAAGATCTGCGGCCTAAGCAAAAGGCTATCCGGAATCTTATGGGCATCGGAACCCCTTCCGCCGCCAAGAATCTGGTGATTGCTCTGGGCGGTATGGCGGTAACTTCCGTGGTCAACGGCTTCGGCACTGCCTTTATCGCCGGCTTCACAGCCACCAACAAACTTTACGGCTTGCTGGAGATCGCTGCCCTATCCTACGGCTATGCCATCACCACCTATGTGGGTCAAAATTACGGCGCCGGGCGCTTTGACCGGATCAAAGCCGGTATGAAATCCGCCACGCTTCTGGCATTGGCCACCGCGGTAGTGATCGCAGCTTTGATGTTCTTGCTGGGCAGACCCATCACTCTGCTGTTTATCTCTTCGGAAGATCCGGCGCTTGTGACCCAGGCAGCCAACACCGCCTACCGTTATCTGTGCGTGATGGCCGGGTGTCTTCCGGTGCTGTATATGCTCTACCTGTACCTGTCCGCACTGCAGGGGCTGGGGGATACGGTGCGACCTATGAACGCCGGTATTTTGGAGCTGGTGCTGCGGATCTGCATTGCACTGCTAGTGGGATACACCGGCTATGCCAACGGCATTTTCGGTGCGGAAGCCGCCGCATGGATCGGCTCTGCTGCTTATCTTCTGTACCACTACAAAAAGCGGATTCGCCGGGAATATTAAGTAAAAACAAAGGCGTTGCCGAACATTCGGCAGCGCCCTTTTTGATCAAAACTTTCTCTGTATGACCGCTGTGCCTTCTTGCAGGTGGGTCTCCTCCACCCCTGCCCGGGCCAACCATTCTTCTTCCGTTTGGCTGCAGTGGGGTACTGCCCAGGCACCGGCATCGGTGCCGGGTGCCAGCAGGCCGCCCATCGCTCGGAAGTCTGCAATATTTGCAAGGGTGCTGTCCAGAATCTTTTCCACCGTTTCATTGGGGAAACGGCCCTTCCCCAACAGATTTCCAATGGTGGATACAGTAGGCACCCACACCGTTCCCGCTTCTTTCATTGCCCATAGGGACTCCGGGTGCAGATACCCGCCGTGCTCCACAGAATCCACCCCCGCCTCCGCGGCAAACAGCACTGTGTCTGCCCCGTTGGCGTGGGCCATCACGGCCATTCCTTCCTGGTGGGCGATATGGATCATTTCACGGATCTCCTCCAGAGGCAGTCCCTCCTGGGTCAGCATCCTGTAGGAATGAAAATCCATCAGTCCCGAGATCATAATCTTGATAAAATCGCCACCGGCGCGCTGGGTCTTTACCACCAAATCCGCGTACTGTCGCAGATTTTCAAATCCTGTTCCGATGAACATTCCATAATGCCCCATTTTACAAAGAGGCGACAGTGGCGTCCGGTAGGTGATGCCGTACTCCCCTGCCAGTTCTCTTGCCCGACTGCCTGCGCCCCAGCGGTCACCGCCGTCCCGCAGATAGGTATAGCCCTGATCCCGGTAGGCAGACAGCACCCGCCGGATAAATCCATCGTCAGGGACACCTCTGTGACGGTCTATGGCCTGTTTCCAATCAACGCCGTCTAATATCATATGAATATGGCAATCTACAGGCAATCCGGTCACTTCCTTTCTTCATTCTTTTAAATTATACATAATTTGTAAACTTTTTTCAATTGCTCTTGCAATCTTTATGGTGTTTTGTAAAATAATATATTAGTAGTATTATCCCAAAGGAGGAACACGCAGTGATCAAAACCCTTGCCCGCAGTGTGCGGGAGTACAAATGGGCTGCGCTAGGGAGTCCGATCTGTATGGTTGGCGAAGTCACTATGGAGATCTTTATCCCGCTGGTTCTTGCTGAGCTGTTACGGCAAGGTATTGAACCCGGCTATATGCCCGCAGTATGGAAATATGGCGGACTACTGGCCCTGTGCGCTTTGTGCAGTCTGATCTTCGGTGTGGCTTCGGCTTTTTTTGCCGCCTACGCCAGCACCGGCTTTGCCCGAAATCTCCGCCACGATATGTTCGCCCGGGTACAGACCTACGATTTTTCCAACATCGATAAGTTCTCCACCTCCTCCATCGTCACCCGTCTGACCTCGGATGTTGCCACCTTGCAGATGACATTCCAGATGTCCATTCGGATGATTTTCCGGACTCCGGTGATGCTGGTAATGGCGCTGATTATGGCATTTCGGATCAGCCCCCGCCTCAGTGTGATCTATTGCATTACTCTGCCGCTGCTGGCGCTGGGTCTGATGCTGCTGATCAAGCTGGTGCATCCCATTTTTGAACGGGTGTTCAAGACCTACGATAAGCTGAACAATGTGGTGCAGGAGAATGTCCGCGGCATCCGGGTTGTCAAGTCCTTCGTGAGGGAAAAGGCGGAGATCGATAAATTCCAGGAAACTTCCGATACCATCTACAAGGATTTTACCAAAGCAGAGCGGATTATGGCCTTTAATAGCCCCCTGATGCAGTTTGCTGTTTACGCCTGCATCATCGTGATCTCCTATCTGGGTGCGAAGCAGGTGGTGGTCGGTGAGATCGACACCGCCGCACTGACCGCGATGTTCACCTACACCAGCCAGATCCTGATGGGTCTGATGATGATGTCTATGGTGTTCGTAATGTTCACTATGAGCCGGGCACCTATGAAGCGCGCTTATGAGCTTCTGACGGAAAATCCGGCTCTGAAGAATCCGGAAAATCCTGTTTTGGAAGTAAAAGACGGATCTATAGATTTTGAAAACGTGTCCTTCCGCTACAACGAAGCTGCCGGCAGAAATGCTCTGGACAGCATCGATGTGCACATCGACGCCGGTATGACCGTGGGTGTTCTGGGTGTGACCGGTTCTTCCAAGTCCACTCTGGTTCAGCTGATCCCCCGTCTGTACGATGTGACCGAAGGCTGCGTAAAGGTAGGCGGTGTGGACGTGCGGGAATATGACATCCACACTCTGCGGGATCAGGTATCGATGGTGCTGCAGAAGAATGTCCTGTTCTCCGGCACTATCAAGGATAACCTCCGCTGGGGCAATCCAAACGCCACTGACCAAGAGATGGAACACGCCTGCCGATTGGCCTGCGCCCACGATTTCATTGCAGCCTTCCCCGACGGATATGATACCCATATCGAACAGGGCGGTACCAACGTATCCGGTGGTCAGAAGCAGCGACTTTGCATTGCAAGAGCTCTGCTGAAAAAACCCAAGATTCTGATCCTGGACGACTCCACTTCCGCAGTGGATACCCGTACCGACGCGCTGATCCGAAAAGCCTTCGCCCAGGAGATACCGGGTACCACCAAACTGATCATCGCCCAACGGGTAGCCTCGGTGCAGGATGCGGATCTGATCCTGGTAATGGAGGGCGGTAAGATCGCCGCCGCGGGCACTCACGAAGAACTTCTGCGGACCTCTCAGATCTATCGTGAGGTCTACGACTCTCAGGTGAAAGGAGGCGAGGAATAATGCCTCCTGTCCGTATGAAAGGTGACGGCCGCAAAGCCAAAAATCCCAAAAAGACTCTTCTACGTCTGTTCTCCTATACGAAACCCTACCGGATCAATCTGCTGCTTGTGGTGATCTGTATTCTCCTGTCCTCCTTCGCCACTGCGCTTAGCAGCTACTCTCTGGATCCTCTGATCAACAACTATATCAAGCCCCTCACCGGACAAAACAATCCGGACTATATGCCACTGATCCGGTTCCTGTTTGGAATGGGTGTGGTATATATGCTGGGTATCATTTCCTCTTTCCTGTATAGCTTCCTAATGGTAAAGGTTGGCCAGGGTACTCAGAAACAAATTCGGGACGATATGTTCCGCCATATGCAAAAGCTACCCATCCGCTATTTTGACACCCACCCCGCCGGTGATGTGATGAGCCGCTATACCGCAGACATCGACACCCTCCGGCAAATGATCACCCAGGCGCTGCCCAACTGCATCTCCTCCATCGCCACCCTGGTGACGGTATTTGTGCTGATGCTGAAAAGCTCTCTGATCCTCACCGCTGTAATGATGGTCACCGCCTTCGGAATCCTGTATGTGACTAAAACCGTCGCTATGCACTCTGCAAAATTCTTTATCGGACAGCAGAAGTCTTTGGGCGCGGTCAACAGCTATGTAGAGGAAATGATCTCCGGTCAGCGGGTGGTGAAGGTGTTCTGCCGGGAAGAGACCTGCAAAGGCGAATTCAACACCATCAATGAAGAACTAAGAAAAGACGCCTTCAAAGCCGGTGCTTTTACCAATATGATGGGCCCGGTCAACAACAACTTAGGCTATATCCAGTATACGATCCTTGCCATTATCGGCGGCGCGGTAGCCATCGGCTCCGGCGGCAATTTGCTGGATCTGGGCGGTCTTGCCGCTTTCCTGCTGCTGAGCCGGAAGTTCAATATGCCCATCGGGCAGGTCAGCAACCAGATCAACGCCATCGTGATGGCGCTGGCAGGCGCGGAACGGATCTTCCAGCTACTGGATGAAGAAGTGGAGGCAGACGAGGGTTATGTGACTCTTGTAAACTGCAACACCTCCCCGGACGGTACTGTCACCGAGTGCGCTGGGTACACCGGCCAGTGGGCCTGGAAGCATCCCCATCAGGCTGACGGTACTGTCACCTACACCCCGCTGAAGGGCGATATTACGATGCACAATGTGGACTTTGGCTACGTGTCGGAGAAGACTGTGCTGCACAACATCTCCCTGTATGCAAATCCCGGCCAGAAGCTGGCATTTGTGGGCGCTACCGGCGCCGGCAAGACCACCATCACCAATCTGATCAACCGTTTCTACGACATTGCCGACGGCAAGATCCGCTATGACGGCATCAATATCAATAAAATCCGCAAGTCCGACCTCCGCCGTTCTTTGGGCATCGTCCTGCAGGACACCAACCTGTTTACCGGCACGGTGATGGAGAATATCCGCTACGGCAATCTGGATGCATCCGATGAAGACTGCATCCGAGCCGCCAAAACCGCAAATGCCCACGATTTCATCACCCGACTGCCGGAGGGGTACAACACCCAGCTCACAGGCAACGGCGCTCAACTCTCACAAGGTCAGCGTCAGCTGATCGCCATTGCCAGAGCCGCCGTGGCAAATCCCCCTGTGATGATTCTGGACGAGGCCACCTCCTCCATTGACACCCGCACCGAAGCACTGGTGCAAAATGGTATGGACGCTCTGATGCAAGGCAGAACCACCTTTGTGATCGCCCACCGGCTGTCCACCGTCCGCAACGCCGACTGCATTATGGTGCTGGAAAACGGACACATCATTGAGCGGGGCACACACCAGGATCTGATCGCAGAAAAGGGCACCTACTATCAGCTCTACACCGGCGCATTCGAACTGGAATAACCCACGTACCCCGGCAATTGATCGCAAAAAACCGCCCAGGAGAAAGCTCCTGGGCGGTTTTTCATTTACTTTGCGTACTCTACAGCCTTGGTCTCCCGGATCACATTGATCTTGATCTGACCGGGGTATTCCAGTTCTGCTTCGATCTTCTTGGCAATATCCCGGGCCAACAGGATCATATTGTCCTCCAGCACTTCCTCGGGCTTGACCATAATGCGAACCTCACGGCCGGCCTGGATGGCATATGCCTTCTCAACGCCGGGATAGCTGCCGGTAAGTTCTTCCAGCTTCTGCAGACGGCGGATGTAGTTCTCCACATTCTCACGGCGGGCGCCGGGTCTTGCGGCGGATACGGCATCGGCTGCCTGTACCAGCACTGCGATCACGCTCTTAGGCTCCACATCGCCGTGGTGAGCCTCCACCGCGTTGACAACAATGGGGTTCTCCTTGTACTTACGGGCCAGATCCGCGCCCAGCTGCACGTGGCTGCCTTCCACTTCGTGGTCGATGGACTTACCCAAGTCGTGCAGCAGACCTGCCCGCTTGGCCATTGCCACATCCACACCCAGTTCGGAGGCCATCAGACCTGCGATGTGGGCAACCTCGATGGAGTGGTTCAAAACATTCTGACCGTAAGAAGTACGGTACTTCTGACGACCCAGAATCTTGATCAGTTCGGGGTTCAGACCGTGAACGCCGGTCTCGTAGCAGGCGCGTTCACCTTCCTCGCGGATGGTACGGTCCACTTCCTTACGGGCCTTCTCCACCATATCCTCGATACGGGTGGGGTGAATCCGACCGTCACCGATCAGCTTCTCCAGTGCCATCCGGGCAACCTCCCGGCGGACAGGATCAAAACTGCTGACCGTAATTGCTTCGGGGGTATCGTCGATGATCAGGTCTACACCGGTGATGGTCTCCAGTGTCCGGATGTTCCGACCCTCACGACCGATGATCCGACCCTTCATCTCATCATTGGGCAGGGGCACAACGGATACCGTTGCCTCTGCTGCGTGATCGGCAGCACAGCGCTGGATGGCAATGGACAGAATCTCTCTTGCCTTCTCATCTGCCTGGTCCTTCAGTTCCTGTTCGATCTCCTTGATCTTCATAGCCGTATCGTGGCGGACTTCCTCCTCCACGCTCTCCAGCAGGAACTGCTTGGCCTGCTCCTGGGTCAAACCAGAGATCTTTTCCAGTGTGGCAATGTGCTGCTTCTTTACTTCTTCTGCCTGGGCCTGGGCCTCGGCAACCTCGCTCATCCGGCGGGCCAATTCTTCTTCTTTGCGTTCGAAGGCGTCGGTCTTCTTGTCCAAAGACTCTTCCTTCTGCTGCAGACGCCGCTCTTGCTTACTCAGCTCGGCCCGACGCTCTTTTACTTCCTTGTCGTGCTCCGTACGGGATTTATGGATCTCGTCCTTGGCTTCCAGAAGCATTTCCTTCTTACGGCTCTCGCCGGAACGAATGGCTTCATTGATCAATCTGGTCGCTTCCTGCTCAGCAGAGCCGATTTCCCGCTCTGCAACCCGCTTGCGGATCGCGATACCAATACCGACACCAATGCCGATACCCACCACCAATGCCAGGACAGTCAATGCAATTTCTAAAGGTCCCATAGTTCTGTAAGCACACCTCCTTTATATAATCGGCATTGCCGAGAGGTGGCGCAATGGGCCCCATGTTGTTCAGTTGTCAAATTGAATACACCGAATGAATCGGTAAATACGATTTTAGCAAATAAACGCCACGAAGCGCAATACGCTAACCTAGGGCAAATGCCAGGTTATTATGAAACGCCGGATGCTATAGCCCTCCAACGTACACCATACCGAATCTATTTTACCTGTGTCTTGCGGGAATGTCAAGAACAATTGCAAAATTCATAATTCTATCAGCTATTTTTTATGCCTGTTGCACAAAAGGTTTCTTTTTTCTTTTCTCCGATTTCCGCGTTGACAATCACACCTAACCCGTGATAAAATAACCGGGACGCGGGCATGGTGGAATTGGTAGACTCGGTGGATTTAGGTTCCACTGCGAAAGCGTGCAGGTTCGAGTCCTGTTGCCCGCACCAAAGCATTCAAACCCGAACCTTTTACCAATCGGTGAAACGTTCGGGTTTGTTGTTTTCTTAAAAGATGTTAAATAGCCTTTGTTTGTGGCAGTACAGAGTTAGTCGCTCTGTGCTGCCACTTCTTCGTTTCGATGAATTTCATACATAAAGGAGATTTTGAAATGAAGACTAAAAAAGCACCTAACACAAAATCAAGGATTATTTTCTTTTTCGTCCTTGCAGCATACAATCTGCTGTTGGGCGTGTATCTAAAAGACTTTTTTGTGCTTTCGCCTATTCTGTTGACGTTCTATTTCCTCTCAGCACTGCCGACCTTGTTTTTCGTCCTGAAAATACGGTCAGCACCTATGTGTGCAATCGTGTACATTGTTCTGTTTTTCGTCATAGTAATGAGCATCTTCGGTTTTGCATATTGCAGTAGGCTCCTGCCGATTATGACTATGGTTACTACCGCTTCCGAACTGATGTATCTGGCTATTTTTGATGACAGCTCCGGCAAGGACACTTTACCGACGAAAATTTATGTCTTGGCAGTTTCGGCATTTGTTATCGTGGCTCTTATCCTCTCATATAATTTCGTCTGCAAACCGGAGTCCCCGTATCTCCTGAACGGAGGCGCAACACTTTGGGATACGCAGACAGAAGAACTTGCTGACGAAATTTGTGCAAACAGTAATACCGATGCAGAAAAGGTGCAGGCGATCTATAACTGGATGATAGCGAACTTTGAATATGACTACGACTATCAAATCTTGCTCCAATACTTTAATGTTCGCCGAACACTAAGTACCCGAAAGGGCGTTTGCTATGACTTTGCCAATCTGTTTGCTGCACTCTGCCGTAGTCAGAATATTCCTTGCTATGTTGTAGACGGGACACCGTATAATCGTTCCACGGAAGATCATTCCTAGAACCGTGTTTACTATGACGGTTGCTGGTGGGATCTGGACGTAACAAATGACATTACAAGCACAGCCAAAGGAAAAAGTCTTTACGGTTTCCGCAAGCTAGTCGGTGCTTCTGCACTCGACAAGGACTATTTCATAACGAAAATCTATTGAGTATATATCAAATGCCGGTGACCAAAATTTTGGTCACCGGCATTGCTTAATATATAGCTTACTTCTTGGTTAATCCTTTTACGAGATTGGCGATGCTTTCAAGTTGCTGGTCGTCCAACTTTTTAAGATCGCTGATGATGTCGTTTAGTTTAGTAGGATTTTTGGTGTCGAGATCAAAGAACTCACAAACCGAAATACCTAAATAATCGCAGATGTAGAAAATACCCGGCAAGGAAGGCAATGACTTTCCCGATTCGATGTTATTAATATAGCCGGGGTTCTGGCCAATAGCCAAACTCATTTCCCGTGCAGATACATTCTTCTTTTCACGCAGTTGTGCCAACCGCAAAGCAAAATCTTTTTCGTCCATAATCTCACCGCCCTTTATAACATTTTAACCCACACGGACAGCAAAACTGTGGGTTTGAGGGCTGTAAAGATATTGCAATGTTGGTTTATATATGATATAATAGAAAAAATGCAGGAAATGAACCTACAAATAATTCTAAATGACCGCTATACACACGCATAATGAGATAGCTGAGTCATTGGAATAGCCCTCCGGACGCAAACGGTTCGGTGGGCGTTTTAATAAGGAGCAAGATATGAGGATTTATTCTGTGGCGTTTTTTGGTCACCGATACGTGGATAACATCATAAAGGTAGAGAACCTTCTGGAAGAGCAGATACGAAGACTTATTGACGAAAATGAGTACGTGGATTTTCTGGTCGGGCGAAATGGAGACTTTGATCAGTGTGTATCTTCGTCTGTGCTTCGTGTACGAAAAAATCATAGGGACGGTAACAGCGCCCTTGTTTTGGTGCTGCCGTATCCTACGGCTGAGTATCTTAATAACGAAAATTACTTTCACGACTACTATACCGACATAGAGATATCCTACGTTGCTTCGGTAGCACATCCCAAATCTGCTATCCAAATTCGAAACCGTGAAATGGTTGATAGAGCCGATTTGATTATCTACTATATTGAGCACGAAAAGGGCGGTGAATGGCAGACTGTAGATTATGCAATGAAGCAAGGCAAGGCTGTAATAAACCTTTCTGATGAGCACGAAAACAATTCCAAGCTTTTTGAGAAAAGTGAAGAAAACCATTGAAAGATATGCGCTTTTGTGATATACTATATGTTCAATAGTCATTTGCTGAAAAGGGGGGCGCAATTTGAAATGACAGCGTTGTACAAAGTCCTGATGGATAGACAGAATAACGGCACCCATTTTTGCCCTGCACCCTTATTTAGATCTCAAAAGCCATCTCAGAGATATGGTTTACCATACCTCTTTGGTGGCGTTACTTTTTTGTTATCAGATAATGAAAAGAGGTGTATTCTGTGACGGAGAAAGAGTTAAAAAAACTGAATCGTTATCAGCTTTTGGAACTGCTTATTATTCAAACAGAACGTGCTGACAAATTACAAGTAGCCTTAGAGGAAGCAGAGCGTCGTTTAAATGATCAGGAAATTAACATTTCTACCTTGGGTTCAATTGCAGAGGCCTCTTTGCAATTGCACGGCGTTTTTCAGGCGGCACAAGATGCAGCAGATACGTATATCAATGCTGCAAAGAAACGTGCCGAAGAAATAAAGGAAGAAGCATATAAGAAAAGTGCCGCAATTATCACCCAAGCTTTGGAAGAGGCAAGCCGCATTAAAGGTGAATGATAGCGTATGAAGAAATACATAGGAAAACACAGCAAGCAGGGGCTTCCGCCAATGGATGCTCTGCAAAAAGAATTAAAACGTGAACGGTATAAGCGTCGCTTCCGCAAATTGCTTAAAAGCACAGTAAATGCGTTGATCGTTGTAGCTGCCGTGGCAGCACTGATAGCCACGTTGGTTTTGCCAGTTTTGCAAATTGCCGGGACCAGTATGGAGCCAAATTTGAATGACGGCGATATTGTGCTTCTGGTAAAAACAAAGGATTTGGAGACCGGAGATCTTTGCGCATTTTATTATTCGAACAAGATTCTGATCAAACGGGTGATTGCTGCGCCGGGCGATTATATCTGGATAGAATCCGATGGCACGGTCTTTTTGAACGGCAATGCTTTGGACGAGCCCTATATTACGCAAAAAGCATTGGGCGAGTGCGATGTAGAGTTTCCATACCAAGTGCCTGAAAACTGTTATTTTGTGATGGGCGATCAAAGAGAAACATCCATAGATAGCAGAAGCAGCGTGATTGGTTGTATTCCGGAAGATCAGCTTATAGGCAAGATGTTTTGCAAAATTTGGCCTCTATCGGAGTTTGAGTTTATTGACTAACACTCATAAAAGCAGTTGGAAAGGAGGTGTGATCTTGCCAGAGAGTGGAGAAAAGCTTTTAGAACAATTGAATATAAGCAACGCGGATCGTTTTAAGCTCCGGCAGATCATCCCTGCCCTTTCCTTGATTGTTGTACTGATCGTATTTTGGAGTTTGAAGCTAACAGGTATCGGTATTGCCGGTGAGGCTTTCTGCGGTAAGGAAGAACACATTCACGGCGAAGACTGTGTGAATTGCTCAATAGAGGAGCATATCCATGATGCCAGCTGTTACAGCAATATAAACGCAGATCTGGAAAGCAGCGATGACTGGGAACTGACATTCGCAGATATGGTGCGTGGCCCAACCACGAAGTCCAATGTGGTTCTGGTTGCGCAGTCTCAGCTTGGTTATGCAGAGAGTGAATTAAACTTTCAAGTGGACGCCAGCGGTGTCCGTCGCGGTATTACACGATACGGACAATGGTACGGCAACCCCTACGGCGATTGGTCGGCAATGTTTGTTTCCTTCTGCCTGGAATATGCCGGTGCAACCGATTTGCCAATGAATGCCGGACCGGAGTCTATGCGTTTGGAATGGCAGGCAGAGGGACTGTACAAAACCACGCAGGAGCTTTCACCGGAAATCGGCAACATAGTCTTTCTTCGCAAGGGAGAAACAGAAAAATCCGGTGCCAACACGGTGGCCATTATAGTTGGTGTAGATGATACCTCCATCACCGTTATTGAAGGTGATTTGAACAACACCGTCGCCCAAACGCAATATGCCCTTGATGATCCCACGATTATGGGTTACGGTGTTGTAACTGAAGCAGACAGTATCGTTGTTTTGGATGAAGCCAATGCAGTAGCTGTGGACTACACGGTTTGGCTGGACGGTACAGACGGCGGTCTTCCATCCCTGACGGGGTCGCCCAACACTGCTTATACCGTTCAGGGTGGCAGTGTTTTGAAGTTACCCACGGAGTGGACCTCCCCCAGCAAGTATAGCTACAAGCTTCAAGGATGGTATGATATCACGAACAATCAATACTATCCGGCAGGTGGGGAAATGGAGGTGACCGGAAATGCGGTGCTCTACGCAGATTGGGTTGCAGCCACCTATGATATTGGCGTGTTTAATGCGCAGGTTGCTGATACGGTCAGTACAAATGAATTTATTACAACCCATCTGTTTGACTATAATTCCCTGTTTAATATCTTGTCTTCTGAGGCACAAAAAACCGTCAATGCTTCGTCCCATTCTGAAACATGGTCTACGGTAAACAGTGGAAATGTAGGTTATCTGGGTCGGGAGACATTAAACTTCGTGTTTATTGACGGTGCTCCCAACTATCAAAACGGCAATTTGGCTTACTCCAATAACCGTCAGACCCACAATACATATCCCGGTGCCGGCATCGTCACCAGCGGGATCTACAATACAGCTCGCTATCACGCACTGTTCGATACAGAAGATTCTCTGGGCAAAAAATACTTGGGAACCGGCGATCATCTGTTCCAGATCATGACCGATCCCGACGATGAATACTACGGGTATTACTACTACGATTCCCAGCGCAACGCGGCATCCTACAACCAAAGTCTGGGACGGTTCTATGTCTATGAATACCTGGAAGCACCGTCTGATTCTGTGGGTGACACCAATTCGGGCTTCCTACCCCTGAACTCCCCCTATGCCAACGGAAACGGCAACAACACCGCCACTTATACCTACAACGGAATAAACGGAGAATATGCGGGAATCAACCACTTCCAATACGCCTCCGGCTATTCTAACAGCGATCAAGTCCTTGCGAACTTCGCATATGGTATGCGGACGGAAATTCGGTTCTATCTGCCGGATGATACCGGAGCGAACGGAAACAAGGACTTGTACGGAAACGATATGCACTTCCATTTCTCCGGTGACGATGATGTGTGGGTGCTTATTGACGGTGAGTTGGTTTTGGATATCGGTGGCATTCACGGTGTGGAAACCGGTGATATCAACTTTGTAACCGGTGAGGTTTCCGTTCAGGATCAGGTTGTGGGAACCGTAAATATTCCTGCCGGTGAACACACAATGACCGTACTGTATCTGGAGCGTGGCGCATCTCAGTCCAACTGTGCTATTTATTTCAACCTTGCTCCCCGGTACAGTCTGGATATTCAAAAGGAAGATGTCCTGACCCAGCAGCTGCTGGATGGGGCGCAATTCTCTGTTTATACAGATGCTGCCTGCTCTGTTCCTGCGGAACTCTATACAAGTGAAGCGGCGTACAGACAGGGTGCTGCCACCACCAACACCTTTACCGTCCAAAACGGTGTAGCCCATATGTGGGGACTCAGCCCCAGTAAGACCTATTACATCAAGGAGACCGGGCCGCCTGAGGCGGAAGGTTACGGCCTTCCCCGGGGCACCATTCAGCTCACCATTGAAAAAGGCGGCATTGCCACCTATCATATGGATGTTGTGGATAATCCATCCCCCGGATTTACGGTTCACGGTGTAGACATCGACGAGGAAACGAAAAAAGTTTATATCGTGGTTACCAATGCACCGGAAACGGTAACAGAAACCACTACGGTGCAGATCATCAAGAAGTGGGAGGATACGGTCGATCACAGCAACGATTACATTCAGGCATATTTAACTGTAACCGATCCCGATGGAACGGTACGACGGATCCGCGAGATTACCCTTAGTGATGAAAACGACTGGATGTACATCTGGACCAACCTGCCGAAGTATGACTACGATAATTTAACGGAAATCCGGTACGGTGTCGAAGAATCCTACGAGTCCGGTTATTACTCTACAGTGCGAAGGATCACACAGATCGTTATCGATAAGACCCAATGGGCAGAATCCCTTTCCTTCCAAAACGGAGAAACTTATATACTGCGATCCGGAAGAGGGTATCTGTCCACGATTAACGATAATGCTGACACCGGCTATATGTGGGTGGATGAGCAGACGGCAAAATCCTCGCCTAATGCCCTTTGGACGGCGACGGTAACAAGTGGCAAGGTGAAATTCACCAATGGCGTTGGTCAAACGATCACCCTCTATTATAACGGTGGCAGTCCTACGGACTTCTACGCCAGAATCCCGGCTCCGCAAAGCCAGGACCGGCAGGAGTTCTCATACAGTAGCCGTTCCGGCGGCTTGCAGATTTTCTATCAGCAAGGCAACAACAGATACTACATGACAAGCAGTATGAACAGCTCCGGAAAGTTCGGCTACAGCACGAATCAGAACAGTTCCATGATCCTGACACCGATGGTAAAAATCACCCAGACGGATATTCAAGAGGTTGCGGACTGGGCTTACCAAATTACCAACACACCTCTGGCAGCCAATAACGAGACTTCGCTGTCTGTCAGTAAGCTCTGGTCGATCCCGGAAGGCTACGACACAACGCTGTATCAGGAATTTGCGGTAACTGTACGACTGTTCGCAAATGGTGTTAATACCGGACGCAGCATAACTCTAACCTTAAAAAACAACTGGCAAGGGGTATTTCAAGGTCTGCCCTACAAAGATGCAGACGGAAATATGATTGCCTACACAGTGGATGAGGTTTGGGAAAAAGCAAAGTGGACAACCTCTTATGGCGAAATTATTGCTACCGATGGTTCGCCGCCTACTTATTCCACCCTTATCACAAACACCTATCATCCGGGAGGTCCCGAGCTCCCCTCTACGGGCTCACCGGCCCGACTGATGTATGTACTGTGTGGCTCAGCAATTATTCTGGGCACACTGGCATATGGAATCGGATCAAGGCGCAAGCGGGAAAGGAGGATGAAATAAGCCTTCTGATCGCGGCAAATATTGCGCCGTGAATTGGATTCTCCAATAATAAATAATTTATTTTAGAAAGGAACTAAAACGATGAAAAAGATTATTTCCCTTATTCTTGCTCTGATGCTGTTGGCATCCCTGTCCGTAACTGTTTTTGCAGCAGAAGAAACCGGCTCTATCACCATCAACGGTGTGAGCGACACTACCACTTACGAGATCTATAAACTGCTGGATCTGGAAAGCTACGATGTGGCACAGGGCGCCTACTCCTACAAGGCAAATGCTGCTTGGGCAACTTTCTTTGCTACCGATGAAGCCAAGGCATACATGGCTACCGATGCAGACGGCTATGTAACCTGGGCCACTACTGAAGATGACGATACCAAAGCTGCTTTTGCAAAAATGGCACTTGCCTACGCAAAGGCAAATGGCATTGCTCCCGTGAAGTCCTCCCGAAATGCCGGTGAATTTGTCATTACCGAAAACGCAGGAAAGTTCTCCGACTTGGAGCTGGGCTACTATCTGGTTGACTCCACCATGGGTGCCCTGTGTGGTCTGACTACCACCAACCCCGACGCTTCCATCAATGCCAAAAACGGTATTCCCACCATCGACAAGCAGGTTAACGAAGACTCCACCACCCAGTGGGGTGCAATCAACACTGCTGACATTGGTCAGACTGTTGAGTACCGTGTAACCATCAATGTTCATGCAGGTGCTGAAAATTATGTTCTGCACGATGTTATGGATGCAGGTCTGACCTATAAAGAAATTACCAAGATTGAGCACGTTGTTCCCGGAACCGGTTCTCACGATGCAGCTGCCAATATGTACGAAGTCAAGACCGGCGCTAATGTGACCGACGGCTGCACCTTCGAGATTTTCTTCTCCAAGGAATTCTGCGATGAGATGGAAACCAACGATAAGATCATCGTTTACTACACCGCTGTGCTGAATAAAGACGCTGTCATCGCCGGCACCGGCAACGTGAACAACGCTTGGCTGACCTTCGGTGAGGGTGGCAAATCTAACGAAGATGCTGTTACTACTTATACCTTTGGCATTGATCTGGTTAAGACTGACTCTGCTAACAAACTCCTCGACGGTGCAGAATTTAAGATCTACGATGCGGCTACCGGCGGTAACGAGATTCCTGTTGTACAGGTATTGGATGAGAACGGCGATCCCGCCCTTACCGCAGACGGCTATCACCTCTACCGTAAGGCAGCTGCCGGCGAAACCGGTGCTACCGTGATCGTAGTTCGTGGTAAAGTCCGTGTAAACGGCTTGGATAACGGTACTTATTACCTGGAAGAGACTGCCGCTCCCGACGGCTATAACAAGCTGTCTGCCCGTCAGAAGTTTATCATTTCCGACGGCAATCTGGACGCTGTGTTCAATGGCGATGTTTACTCCACCGGTTCCGGTGTGCATGTGGTCAACAAGACCGGCTCTATGCTGCCTGAGACCGGCGGTATGGGAACTGTCCTGTTTATCACCTTTGGTACAATCGTAGTTTTGGGTGCCGGTGTCCTGCTGGTTACCAAGAAGAGAATGTCCATGATTAAGGACTAATCATTGCATAATTTCATCCCGGCAGGGGCAAATGCCCCTGCCGGGGGATACCCCAATAACATCAGGGAGGAGCTTATGAAAAGTAAAAAATCAACGATTATATTACTTGTTTCATTTTTCATTGGTCTCTCCGTGCTGTTATACCCTTCCATCAGCAGCTATTGGAATTCCAAAACCCAAAGCGAGACCATTGTGGACTATGAATCCATGCTATCGCAATATAAACCTGAAGACTACACTGCCATTTTTGCCGAAGCAGAGGACTATAACAAAAAGCTATCCGAACTTGATGAACCGCTGGTAGAACACAATCGTCTGCCCGATTACAACAGTATTCTTAATATTGGCGGCACCGGTATGATGGGATATATTACCATTCCAAAGATAAGCCAGGAGCTGCCTGTTTATCACGGCACCTCTGACGGCGTACTTAGCGTTGCCGTGGGTCATTTACAAGGAACAAGCCTGACCATAGGCGGAGAAAACACCCACTGCGTTGTTTCGGCACATCGCGGACTGCCCACAGCAGTTTTGTTTACGCATCTGGACAGAATGGAAGTTGGCGATACCTTTTACTTTACGATCCTGGACCGCACCGTTACTTATGAAGTGGATCAAATACGTATCGTTGAACCCGACGACACCAGTTTGATTCAAATAAAGGACGGAAAGGATTACTGCACGCTTCTAACCTGTACGCCTTACGGAATCAATACACAACGTCTTTTGGTACGGGGACATCAGATAGACGCATCGCAGACACGAAACCTATATGTTGCCAATGAGGCATATCGCATCGAACCGTTGGTTGTTATGCCTATTGTTGCACTTCCAATCATTTTTGTGCTGCTGATTTATGTTATGTTTGCGCCTGTAAAGAAAGAAACCTTGGGAGAAGAGAACTTATGAGAAAACCGATTACACTATTAATATGCTTGGTTGCTTTGTCTGTGACGATGTTTTGTCCGTTATCTGTACAAGCAGCAGCTCCTCTGGATCCCACGGCAGATGTAAGCTTAACGCTGCATTACCAAAAAGACGGACAGGCATTTGAAGGCTTATCAATCAGCATCTACCGCGTCGCTGAGGCTTTCCCGGAGGGTACTTTTGAACTAATAGAGCCATTTTTCTCCTACTCGGTGAACATTCATGATATTACTGTGCAGGAACAATGGAAAAATACTGCCCTTACATTAAACGCATATATTGTTGCCAATCAGCTTATGCCCTATCGAGAGACTGTGACAAACGATGCCGGAACTGCAGTCTTTGAGCATTTGGAAACAGGCTTATACCTCGTCAGTGAGGTGGTTGCAGATAATAACAGTGGAACCTATGTATTTGACCAATTCATGGTTTACCTTCCTACCCCTCAGACGGATGGCTCTTTTGACTATGATGTCGAAGCAAAGCCCAAGTGTGTGAATTATGTTCCCAAAACGGAATACAGAGTTACAAAGCTTTGGCAAGATGCAGGAAGACAAACCGATCGACCAGAGGAAATTACCATAGATATTTACAAAGACGGTGAATTGTGGGAAACACAGATTCTGGGTGCAAGTAACAATTGGTCTTATGTTTGGTATGTATCTGATGAAGAACAAAGTAATTGGGCGGTGGTAGAACGGCCTGTTCCGGAAGAATATAAAGTAACCGTACAGAAAAACGGTGGAACCTTCTCAATTATTAACACACATAAATCCAATCAGGAAATTCCTGACGGCCCGCAGACCGGAGATACCTCTAATGTAACGCTGTATATTATGCTGATGTGTATATCCGGCATTATACTGATTGTTCTTGGTATATACAACAGGAGGTGTAGGGAACTATGAAAAAAGGAAAATTCCCCATCGTTCTTATTTTGGGTATCTGCCTGGTGGTTATTAGTTTTTTTCTGATTGTCGGTATTCAGATTTGCACACATATCGGCGCGAATGAAAGTCAAAAAGTGGTAACGAGAATGAACGAATTATTATCCGAAAGGATTAAAGGTGTACCAGGGACATATCCCAATCCTAATATGCCGATTTTGGAGATCAATGACACAGACTATGTAGCGTTGATAGAGATTCCTTTGTTAAATCTTTCATTGCCGGTGGCGGATGCGTGGAACAGTCAGAAGCTTTACCGTTCACCGGCTCGATTTTACGGCAGCATCTATGATCACTCGTTAGTGATTGGCGGTGCGGACAATTCGTATCAATTCTCATTCTGCGATAAAATCGAGGGTGGGACCGTTATCACCATAACGGATATGACCGGCTCGCAGTTTTCCTATACCGTTGGCCGGGTAGACCGGTCTAAAAGTGCCGAGAGCAACTGGCTTATTAGTAGTGATTATGATTTAACACTCTTTTGTCGTGACACTTATTCAATGGAATATATTGCGGTGAGATGTAGTTTTGTATATGGCTAATTCCTCTCTTTCCAAAATTTCACAACATAATATAACACAGCACGTCCGGCAGTAATACCGGACGTGCATTTTCGTCATAAATTGTTTCCAATTTGAGGCAAAAAAGTTGTTGTGCAACCCTTGATTTTTTGACCAAAATTGATTATTGCTTAATTGTAGAGTGTACATTCTCTACCCCTACGGTTTTACCCTAAGGCAGGTACGAAAATTGCTTCGCAACCGAAAAAAATTTTCAAAATTTTTTCAAAAGTGCACTGAAACGAGCACAAAGTGCTATGAAAACGACATAAAACGTACTCATTCCGCATAATATTCGACTCTAATCGACTCTAAGCCGTTCTAAACGCATATAAACGGCTCTGGCTGATTTGACAAGAGGAAAAATTTAGGGTAAAATTGTAGTACAACTGAATATTGTTTCCCGAGGTTATCTTATTTTCCCCCGCATCTTATTTATTTGAGCGCAATTGATCTTTCACCCTTTTGTGTCGCCTAGTCGATACCATACATACTACTTAACGATTCTTGTCCTAATCTATAACCAATTAGGGCTTACTTGTTATGCGTATGTAAGGTATCGACTTTTTTGTTTTGTTTTTGTTACCTCAAATGAGGTTCAAAATATACTTGTTTTATATTTATGAAGGAGGAATTCAAATGAAGAACTATGAAAACAGGAAATGTAAAGGGTAATCCGAGATTAAAGCATTGAGCAAATGACTACCCGGTGTTTGATCGTGAGTTAGCTTACGGTCAGCACAAAACAATGTGACCCGGCAGCCACCGGATCATAGTTATGCCATTGGCACAGGAGGCGGGTAATGCTGTCGCAATCGTGCGAAACACAGCAGTTCCCGAGCTGTTGTGGGCCGAGCAAGGGCGGCGGACAGAGCCGTACAGAACTATGTGGGCTGACTGTCAACTGACAGCCGATACTCTAAGGCTGTAGATGAATCATGTGCGTACCAAAGAGTATTTTGGTACAGAGGAAAAGAGCTCCGGAACTCTAAAAGAGGTAAACGGTTCGATTATAGAATGCTCAGGTGCACCAAATAACAAAGCACCCCTTCGGGGGTGCTTTGTTATTTCCAAGAAACACAGGACTCGAACCCACAACAGAGCAAAATTTTTTATTTTGCAGGTGCATTTTTTGTCATAATATGGTATAGTACCTCTGGGTGATCAATATGTTTTTTGTAACCAGCAATCACATACCGGAAGGCGTGGGTTTTCAGACCTTTGGTCTGACCCATATTCTCTGGCTTTTGGCGGGTTTGCTTTTTTGCGTTTCCGCCTGCATTTTCTACCATAAGCTCTCTGCGGACAAGCAAAAACGAATGCTAACCATACTGGGCGCATATATCTTCCTGCAGGAGCTAGTAAAAGACCTGGTGCTGATCTTTTTGGGTGAATTCAGCTGGGGGTATCTTCCTTTCCACCTTTGTGGCGTCAATATTTTGCTGATTGCCTTTGACATTATAAAGCAATCAAAAGTTGTTAGGAGCTTCCTGTATTATTTTGCCATTCCCGGTGCTGCGTTGGCATTGCTCTTCCCAAACTGGACCGAAATGCCTGTTTGGAATTTCTTCCATATTCACAGCTTTACAATACATATTTTACTGGTATTGTATCCCTTACTGCTGGTTACTACCAATCAAGTGTCCACTGACCTAAAATCGGCCCTTCAGGGCGTCCTCCTGCTTGTGGCTATGGCCATCCCTGTGTACTGTTTGAACCTGCTCTGGGATACCAATTTTATGTTTTTGATGGAGCCTGATTCCGGAAATCCTCTGGAAATGTTCGAAAAGCTCCTAGGCTCTCACCTTTGGGGGTTCCCTATCCTTTTGCCTGTTGTGATCCTTGTGATGTATATTCCTGCTCGAATATTCAGGAATCGAAAAAACGCGGTGCTGATCGTTCAGTAAACCACTGTTTATCCACGGCAAAAGATACATACAACTGCCATCAAACAAGACCGGCTCAAAGCCGGTCTTGTTTTCTTTTATCCACTCTACACGCACTTTTCATTGCATCGTTGCTTCTTTTGCGCTATAATAGTCCCAAAGGAAGGGAGGTATCCCCAATGAAAGATGGTAAAAAACACATCTTAATTGCAGACGACGACCGGGAGATCCGGGACATTGTCGGTCTGCTGCTGGTCTCGGAAGGCTACGGAGTTTTGACCGCAGCGAACGGCATACAGGCTGTGGAAATGGCAAGCCCTGAGATCGACCTGTACCTTCTCGATGTGGATATGCCCGGGCAGACCGGCATTATGGCCGCCGCCCAGATCCGCAAGCAGTATGATGCGCCCATCGTTTTTCTGACCGCCTATTCCGGGGAATCGGACAAGGTGATGGGCTTTTCTGTGGGAGCGGATGACTATATCGTAAAGCCGTTCTCCACTGCAGAACTGCTGATGCGCATCCGCGCCATTTTGCGAAGAAGCGCCGCTGCCCCCCGGCAGCCGGAAAACAAGCTGGCTATCCACGATGTGACCCTGGATCTGGACAGCCAATCCGTGCTGAAAGGAAGCAATCGGATTCCCTTGACCTACACCGAATTCAAAATTTTGGAACTGCTGGCAGGTCACCGGGGAAAGATCTACTCTTTAGAGAACATTTATCAGAGCATTTGGAACGACAACGCCGTAGGTGACGGCGCTATTATGGTCCATATTAAGAACATCCGCAAAAAGCTGGGGGACAACTCCAAGAACCCCGCCTATATCAAAACCGCTTGGGGAAAGGGCTATTACATTGACTGACAGAAAAAAGCCGAAACGCCGATTCGCCTATGAGATCCTTGGGCTGATCGGCATTAGCGCATTGTTTGCCGGGATATTGTTTTTGATCCTGTCCTGGACCGCTGCGACCATTGCCGAATCCTATTGCTTCTATAACGATGTGGTTATGACGGAATTTGATTGGCTGGAGGTGGACCGCTGGATCTTCAGCTTGAGTGGAATCCTCTGCGCCGGCTGTTTCAGTTTGCTTTTCTTGTCCCTTTTGAGCGACCGTATGGCTTATATCCGCACCCTCACCCAGGGCATCGATACCCTGCGGCTGGGTCAGGCTGGCAATATACTCCCCCTGGAAGGCAGAAATGAGTTGACCCAGCTGGCAGATGCCATCAACTATATGTCCGCCACCCAACAGCAGCTGCGGGAGAAGGAACAAACCCTTGCCCGGGAAAAGGAGCAGTTTCTCCGCGCCCTGTCCCACGACATTCGCACTCCGCTGACCTCCATATTGGCATATTCCGAATTCCTGGCAGAGGGCAATAGCCTCTCCCCTGCAGAACAGAAACAACATCTGCAGACCATCCGGAGGAAAGCGGAGCAGATCCGGGATCTGACCGCGCTGCTTTTGGATGGGAACAAGCGGAATCCGGAGCATTTTGACGACGCCCATCTGCTGATGGAGCAGCTGGCGGCAGAATTGGAGGAAGAACTGGAGGAGGCGTTTACGGTTCATACCGATCTGTCCGGCTGCCCCTCTTTTTCCGGCGCTTTTGATGTGCAGGAGCTGCACAGGATCTTTGATAACCTCAGTTCCAACGTGCAAAAGTACGCAGATCCCCAGCAGCCGGTGGATTTGAGCATTTGGACAACCCCGGCAGGTCTATGCATCCGGCAGACAAACCACATTTCCGCCGAAGCCGGTCAAAAGGATAGCTCCAAACTGGGGATCAACAGCATCCGCCGGATCGCCCAGAACTACGGCGGCAAGGTAGATGTTCTGCAAAACACAGAGCAATTTTCCATTTGCATCACACTTTCTGATTTTTAACAGGTTTTCTTTAGATTTCTTTAGAATTTCCTGTCCGGTTTCTTTAGATTTGCGTGTTATTCTATCCTCACAAAAGCAAAACACCAAATCAAATAAATGAAAGTGAGGAAATTTTATGATTACTTTTTTGGATTTGCTGATTATTGTAAGTATGGTTCTGATCGCCGCCAGCTTCCTGTCTTTGGTGCTGATGTTTCTGATCCGAAACAAAAAGGTCCAGCGGGTATGCTTCTACATTGCCGTTGCCCTGAGCCTGTATATCGGTTATGTGGGCATCCGGATCAACTGGCCCGGATTCTACGGTCAGGTGGTTCTGGCAGCGGTTCTGGTTCTCGTCAGTATCGGCGCCCTTGTGCTGGAGCGTGTAAAGAAGAATGATGGCAAAATGTTCCTGTATGCCCGGATCGCAGCTTCTGCCGCGCTGGTGATCGGTACGGTCAACGCATTGCTCGTCTGATACAGTTGTCTATTCGGCATTTTGATTCCCGCGCCAATACCCCCAACCTCCAATGGAGGTTGGGGGTATTTCTGTCTACCACATTCTCCGCCCATTGGCCAAATAAAAGATGGAAAAACGCTCCCCTTTGTGGTATCATCCTAGCATAGGAGCGAAAACAACGGAACAAACCTCACTGCAAAACTTTTACTTCGGAGGGATATGCAATGAAAGAACTGGTCCAAACCGTGCAATCTCCCCTGTTTGCCGGTATGATCCCGGAGGAACGGCAGGCTATGCTGGATTGCACCGGATATCATTTCGGTACATTCCGCAAAGGCGATATTGTGGCCTTTGAGAATGAAAACATCAAGCACATTGGTATCGTTTTGTCCGGTGCTGTGGATATGATCAAGGAAGATATCTGGGGCAACAAGACGATGCTCCTGCGTATCCACCAAAACGATCTGTTCGGAGAGACCTTTGCCTGCGGCGATGACAATCTGTCTGTGGTGACCTTTGCGGTTTCTGAAGCAGCTCAGATCCTGTTCATCCCCTTTGACCGGGTGATGCACAGCTGTACCCATTCCTGCAAATTTCATCATCAAATGATTGAAAATATGGTGGGGATCATCGCCAACAAAAACCGTGACCTGATGCGGAAGGTGGAAGTGGTCTCCAAACGCACCATCCGAGAGAAATTGCTCAGTTACCTTTCCATTCAGGCGCAAAATCAAGAATCCCATTATATAGAAGTGCCTCTCGGCAGGGTGGAGCTGGCAGAGTACCTGTGTGTAGACCGCAGCGCACTCACAAGAGAACTGGTAAAAATGAAAGAGGATGGCTTGATCGACTACGATAAAAACTGCTTCCGTATTTTGTAAAAATTTTCTAAAACCCCGAGCAATGTGACATTTGCAACATCGCCCGGGGTTTTTGTGTTGTATACTGACCACAAAGGAGGGATCTGTATGTTGGATGGATGCCAAGGTAAACCCCGGACACCGACGATCATCGAGAAGGCTTGTCCCCAATGTGGAAACCTGATCGAAATGTTTTCGATTGATACACAAATGCCCTGTGAACACTGCGGCTTTGTTGCCTACAACGATACACTAAGCTGCGTGCAGTGGTGTCAGTACGCCAGAAAATGTGTCGGTGACGAAATGTACGAATACCTAATGAAAATCGCCGCAACGCAAAATAAAAGAAAGCACCTGCAGGAGGGAGCATAATGATCCGAAGAATTATCACAATCGATGAGGAAAAATGCAACGGCTGCGGTCTGTGCGCAGCTGCCTGCCACGAGGGGGCAATCGGCATCGTGGACGGCAAGGCAAAGCTGCTGCGGGAGGACTACTGCGACGGACTGGGCGATTGTCTGCCGGCTTGTCCCACAAATGCCATTTCCTTTGAGGAGCGGGAAGCGCCTGCTTACAATGAGGCAGCTGTGCTGGCCGCCAGGAAGGCAGCGGAAGCACCCCTGCCCTGCGGCTGCCCCGGTTCTGCCTGTCAGAGCATTTCCCACGATCTTCGGGTCTCGGATGTGTGCGTTCCCAGCCAGCTTTCCAATTTTCCGGTGCAAATCAAGTTGCTGCCCCCGGGTGCGCCCTACTTTGACGATGCGGACCTGCTGATCGCCGCTGATTGCACTGCCTTTGCCTACGGTAACTTCCACCACGATTTTATGCAGGGCCGTGTGACGATGATCGGCTGCCCCAAATTGGATATGGTGGACTATTCCGAAAAGCTGACACAAATCTTCAAAAACAATCCTATCCGCTCCGTCACTGTTATCCGGATGACGGTTCCCTGTTGCGGTGGATTGAGCTACGCGGTAAAAACCGCTATTGAAAACAGCGGCAAGGACATTCCCCTGCACATCGTCACCGTCAGCCCCGACGGGCAGATCATATAGGCACTACCAAGCCATACAACTGCGGCAGCCTGTGAAAACACAGGCTGCCGTTTTATTATTTGTACGGATTCGTTCCAGAAAATCCACTATATGATAGGAAAAAAATATCAAGTTATTTGACTTTTATGCACATTTATGATATGATTATTTTACAATAAATGGGGAGGAGTCTTATGAAACGATACTATACTTTCACGGTTAAAAAGCTGGTGAACGTGCAGCATCTGGTCACCATTGAGTATCTTCAAATGGGGGCGGATTTCTCTTATCCGGAGGAAATCCACGATTTTTATGAATTTGTTTTTGTAGAGAAGGGCAAGATTTTCTGTAAAACTGACGAAGGACAGGTTTCCTTAGAAAAACACGACTTTTTCCTGATCTCCCCAAACACCGCACACTCCTATTGTGTACAGAATCAAACCCCCTCTACCGTGGTGATCGTCTGCTTCAAAAGCAACTCCGGCATTATAGCCACCGCAAAGGGCGTGCATCATCTGGAGGATGAGTTGATCCAGTTAATCAACAATATTCTATCCGAAGCAAAGGAGACTTTCGTCTTCCCCTTGGATAAGAAGCTCACATTAAACGATCATCCCCGCCTGGGTTCCCAGCAGCTGATTGAAAATTATATTGAGGAGCTGCTGATCAAGCTGGTACAGACAGCAACCTATCAGCGGGAGATTATTCAGGTAATGTCCAATCTTCAGGACATTCGGAAGTCCATTGTCAAAGAGATCAAGCAGCTGCTGAACGATCATATCTATACCAAAATCACCCTTTCCGATATCAGCCGCCAGCTGCTATACAGCAAGACCTACCTTAACGACATTTTTAAGGATGCTACCGGTATGACCATTATGCACTACTATCAGCATCTGAAGGTTCAAAAGGCCCGCCAGCACCTAGAAAAACAAGAGTCCGTCTACCGTGTGGCGGAACAGCTCAACTTTGATACACCCCAATATTTTGCCCGGATCTTCAAGCAGAAGACCGGTATGACACCCACCGAGTACAAACGTCAACACAAAATCCGGTAAGAATCCAAGCATCAAACAGCGGCAGACACATTTGTGCCTGCCGCTGTTTACTTTATTGAATCTTTTCGTCAACCCGTCAACCGGCGATTTTGCGGGTTAGCTGGATTTTGGCAGTATGTAATTCCAACCGTAAGATGCCTTTTGCCCCTTTGCATCGGTGACTGTGGCGGTAAGCACATAGGTCACATCCGCATTATACGCCTCATTCACATCAATGGTAACCGTCTTGTCCTGGTTGATCTGTATTTTGACCACGTCTTCGCTCACATTGGTGGACCAGGCCACATCGAAGAGAGTATCGTACACAACCACCAAGCCGTAGCGGGTATAATCTGTTGGCGTTTTGCTTCCGCTGTCTTTATAGGTATCCTTCAGAGCATTGATCGCATCCTGGGCAGTTGCCTCCGGCTGGGTAGGCTCTGTAGATTCGGTAGGCTGAGTGGGGCGGGTGGTTTCTTTGGCTTTTTTGCCCAGCATTGAATGCAGCTTTCTGGCCAGGTACTCGTGACCTGCCTCCGTGATATAGATGCCGTCAGACACCAGTGCGTTTTTCTTGCCGGAAAAACCCAAATGAGATCCCTCCACCACATTAAAGCCGTACCGGCGGGCAACCTCGTGGACAGCATTGGAATAGCCATTGGCGCTGGAATAGCGTGTCTCCTCTCTGAAATCCTCATCCACCAGCGTTGTCATAAATACCACATTGCTCTTGGGGTAGTTTTCCTTCAGGAATTTGCACATCGAGTCTAGACAGCCATAGAAGCTGATCGGCTCTGTATCAGAAGGATTACCCAGGGGTTTTCCCCACAAAAAATCATTGGTGCCGCATTCTGCAATGAGAATGGTGCTATAGAAGCTGTTCAGCGCCATCACGCGGTTATAGATCGATTTTTTGTTTTCCGTATCGCACACGAACGTGCCGCTTGCAGCTCTGTTGTCAAAGGTGGAGATGTCCTGCGCACGATTCCATAAGTGGGTGCTGTAGGGGGTGGTTTCAAATTCCTCCCCCTGTTCAGACACACAAAACCCTGTTGTAATATCAGAACCAAATACCAGCAAACTGCCACCCAAGTCAAAATCCTCATTAATCAGGTGACTGTAACGCAGCTCGGCTTGCCAATCCTCAATTACACTTCCGTAAGCAAAGCCTACGGTGCCGCCGTCATTCCTAATGGTGCCGGTAACGGTGATCACATCATCCACCTTCAGCTTATCGGCAGGGTCCTCTCCCAAGTTGCAGGTGATGATGCTGCTTTTTCCCTGCACCTGCATTCTGAGGACGATTTTCTGTGTTTCATCGCTCCAAGGCGTTCTGATAGCCGTGATCTTGCCGGTCAAGGTGGCTTTATAAGGCAAGCTGGTGCCGGAACTCAATCGTCTGGCATCTGCCAAAATGGTATCCGGATCATCCTCCACAGACTCGGTAGCTTCCGTTGCTTCTGTTGCATCGGTGGCCTGTGTAGCTTCCGTAGCTTCTGTAACTTCTGTAACCTCCGTCGCATCGGTGGCTTCCGTGGTATCTGTAGCTTCGGTATCTTGGGTAGTCGTTGTGTTCTTAGTTGCATCGGGAATTTCGATGTAAAATTTACATCCGGTAAGCACACCAAGCAGCATAACAGCAAGAAGAATACCTGCAATAATCTTTTTCATAACGCTCTCCTTTGCGGTCAGAACTGTCCGTTATTATCTATATTATAAAAGAGCCCCTACAAAAAAGCAAGTGGTGACTTACGCAATTGCTTATTGCAGAGGTTCTCCTTGCGCTCCATTTTGTCAGGAAAATACCCCTGTCAGGCTTTGCCTGCAGGGGTATCAGAAAACAGTCCGTTCAGAATCTCCTTGGCCGCCTTTTCATAGGTGGTCACGCTCACGGTATAGTCACAGATATCAGCGTTCTTTTGCTCCGCCTCCAGCGCCATAATCCGGTTGATCTTTTCGTCCATATTCAGAGGCTTTTCCAATAGGTTTCGCAGTAAATCCTCCTTCTCTCGCTGAAGAAAAACGGTGATCACATTGGAAAAATGGGTCTTCAGCGCCATCGCGCCACAGATATCCATAACGGTAAGCACGTGGTGGCCTCGATCCAGAATGCTCTGCACACTCTCCTTGCAGGAGCCGTAATTATGTCCGGCGTACATAGTGGACTCAAATATCTCACCGGAGTCCCGCATCTGCCGAAAGGCATCCACGGAAATGTAGTGGTACCATCCTTCCCCGTGGAGACCTACAGAGGCATCGGTGGTGTAGCTGACCAGTTTTTCAAATTCCTTGGACATTTTCAGCAGATGCTGCGCCACCTGGGTTTTGCCGCTGCCGGAGGGTCCTACCAGCACCACAATTTTGGGCTGCTGAGAGGATTCCCGCTTGGACCGGGAGGTATAGCCGTCAGAGATCACCTCCACCAGCTTCAAAAACTCCTCATAGTTATTCACCGCCAGCACGCCGGTGGCGTGCTGATTCCAAGGACGGCGCAACAGGATAGGATACTGGGCGTTGGACCGGGCGACATTGTGCATACCGTCGTCAAACAGAATGTCTACATCAATCTTATCCTTCCGGGAACCCATATAGATATGGTCCTGGGGGATCTCCGGAAACTCCTCCATAATCCGTTGGGCCCGGATGCTCATAAACTCCGGGTAGACGGAGGTGGACACAAAGATCTCTGTCATCTTGCTCAGTTTCCGCACAAATTCCTTGGCGCCCCGGATCACCGGTTGGGTGCGGAAAAACTCCGGATCTTTGAAAAATTCAAAGATCACGTCTGCCCGGGTTCCTAGCTTTCCCCACCGGTCCACCTCGTAAATAGTCAGCGGAGGATCAAATTTGTAGGTTTCATTGGCAAGACGAATGGCATAGGGCACGCACTCCATCAGTACATCGTCAATATCCAGCGCTGTTGCCAGACGAAACTTTCTTTTCATAGCATTCTCTCCTTTCCGCATTTTCTCTCCGGGGGTAAAAAAATGTCTACTGGTTTGAAAAACCGGCAGACAACCCTTGTGGCCGCTTCGCAAATCGACCAAGTTCCTTCTGATTGGTTAATGTAATGGTAACATACCCCTATTATAATTGCAAGCAGATTTTTATCCCGGCAGTTTCCTGCCGGGATGTTGGCTGTTTAATTGCGATACTTACCGGGTGAGATGCCGGTGATGCGTTTGAACACCTTGCAATAGTGGCTCTGATCGGTAAACCCCATAGACACCGCAATATCGTTGAGGGAGTACTGAGAATGCAGCAGCAGCCGCTTGCTCTCTTCTACCCGGATCCGGCTCAAATGCTCCTGGAAGCTGACACCCATTCCCTTGTGAAATAGGGTAGAAAAATGGTTGGGACTCAGACCCACGTGCTGTGCTACCTTTGCCAGAGTCAGCTTCTGGGCATAGTTATCCGCCATAAACCGCAGCGCCTGCCGGATGTAGAGATTTCCCGTATCCTTCTGAGTAAACGCTGCATCCATAAAGCTTTCTACCACTTCCTGCAACAGATAACACAGCTCCTCCAGATTCTGTTCCTGCAGCATCATATTCAAAAACTTACTGTTCAGATCATACACACTATCTGCCCGGGCGCCACTGTCCATAGCGATTCGGGATAGCAGCGTGGTCAGTTCAATAGCCCGGGTCCGGACCGCATCCAGCTTACCTCCCTCAAAAAACAAAACGTGACCGATCAGTTCATTGAGCAGCGCCTTGGATTGGACAATATCACCGGTTCGCACCTTCGCCAGCAGCTGCGTCTCCTTTTCATAGAAAAAGCCGGAGGAGGGGGATTTTCCCTGCTCCTTGTAAGTTTGGATAGCCTCGTTGAGCTTGGATTGCTGATAGAGTTTCTCCTGCTTGTGGAGCAAATACGCCCGTTCCGTAGGCAGCAGCGGCGACAGCAGATTTTCCACCAACCTTTCCAGCTGACCTGCCTTAGTAGGAGAGATTACCTGCAAACCTGACAGCTCATCGTACAGTTCCAACGATAATCCCGGAGTCAGACCGTACTTTTCTGCCAAGGTAGATATCAGCGTGCTTTCAGGACTGTCCATCAGGAAAGGCCCCAGCAGGATGCTGCCCAACAAAGTGCCCTGATAGACCAGTGGGTACAGGATGTGATTTAAGTTGGCGTGGCAGGAAAACACATAGGCGCCCCCCAAAGACTGGGCTCTTTGACCGGCCTTTACCCGCAGATTCTGACACTCACTGCGGGTAAACACCTTCTGCTTTAATTTGGAGCAGTATCCCACTTCTGGGCCGTAATGCCGCAGCACCATTCCGCTGCTGTCCGCCAGCTGAATAGGAATGTCCGTAAAGGCCTGCAAATTTTCCAACACTTCGGTCAGTCTCTTCTCCGATATGAGAGAAAAAATTCCGGTTTCCATACAGCCTCCGTAATATTTTTATATTTTCCGTTATATTTTACAATACAATCCGTTTCTTTGCAACTATAATTGATAATAGAATTGTACCAAAAAACAAAATAAAGCACAACCGGAGGATACATATTATGATTTTGGATGATATTTCTTTGAAGCTGCAGGCCGGTAAGGCCAAGGAAGTAAAGGTCCTGGTTCAGCAGGCCATCGACGAGGGCGTTCCCGTTGAGGATATTCTCAACAAGGGGCTGCTCCACGGTATGGGCATCGTAGGCGAGAAGTTCAAGAACAACGAAGTGTTCGTTCCCGAGGTTCTGGTCTCCGCTAGAGCTATGAATATCGGCGCCAGCCTGCTGAAGCCTCTGATGGCCGAGGCCGGCGTGGAAGCCAAGGGCAAGGCGATCCTGGGTACTGTTAAGGGTGACCTCCACGACATCGGCAAGAATCTGGTAAAAATGATGCTAGAGGGTAAGGGTCTGGAAGTCATCGACCTGGGTACCGATGTCTCCCCCGAGGCCTTTGTACAGGCTGCCAAGGACAACAACTGCTCCATCATCTGCTGCTCCGCCCTGCTGACCACCACGATGGGCGTGATGGCCGACGTGGTCAAGGCATTTGAGGATGCGGGTATGCGGGATCAGGTGAAGATTATGATCGGCGGCGCTCCCGTAACCGAAGCCTTCTGCCAGCAGATCGGCGCTGACATCTACACCCCCGACGCCACCAGCTGCGCCAACGCGGCGGTCTCCCTGTGTAATTGATTTTTGACCCTGCACCGAAAGGATAGCTTATTATGAAATATAATATGAAGCTTTTTTGGGAGCAAATGATCCGGCAGCCTAAGAAAAAGGCGATGCCCGTGCTCTCCTTCCCCGGTATGCAGCTGATGGGTATCAGTGTGAAGGAGCTGATCACCAGCAGCGAAAATCAGGCAAAAGCTATGCAGCTGGTTGCCCAGCGCACCGATTCTGCCGCCAGTGTCTCTTTGATGGACCTGTCTGTGGAAGCAGAGTGCTTTGGCTCCGCTATTCACGTTTCCGAAGATGAGGTTCCCACTGTCGTGGGCAGCATTATCACCGACGAAGACGAGGCTGACGCCCTGCAGATCCCTCAGGTGGGTGCAGGTCGCACCTCCATCTACATTGACGCCATCGCCAAGGCCACCCAGCTGATCACTGACCGCCCTGTGCTGGCCGGTGTGGTAGGCCCTTTCTCTCTGGCTGCCCGGCTGATGGATGTGTCTGAGAGTATGATCCTGTGCTACGAAGAACCGGATATGGTCCACACTCTGCTGAAAAAGGCCACTGCATTTCTGATCGAATACTGCAAGGCCTATAAGGCTGTGGGTGCCAACGGCGTGGTGGTAGCCGAGCCCGTTGCAGGTCTGCTGTCCCCCACTCTGGCCGCTGAGTTCTCCGCTCCTTATATGAAGGAGCTGGTGGACGCTGTACAGGACGACGAGTTCTCCGTAGTCTACCACAACTGCGGCGACTATGTGATCTCTATGATCGATTCCATTCTGTCCACCGGCTGCGCCGCTTACCACTTCGGCAACTCCATCGATATGGCGCAGATGTGTCCTCTGGTTCCCGCCGATGTGCCGGTGATGGGCAATGTGGACCCCGCCGGTCAGTTCCGTAACGGCACACCCGCTTCCGTCCGGGAGGCTACCCTGCGGGTTATGGAAAACTGCTGTAAGTTCCCCAATTTTGTAATCTCCTCCGGCTGCGACATTCCCCCGGTGTCTCCCTGGGAGAACATTGACGCCTTCTTCGGCGCTGTGGAAGAATTCTACAACCGCTGATCCATCGCTTTCAAGAGCGGGCAAGACAATGCTCTTGTCCGCTTTTTCCCATAGAAAGGAGCAATCTTTATGCAATTGGATCTGGTGCAGACGGCGCTAAGCTGCGGTGCGGCAAAGGCTGCCTTAATAGACGCCCGGCAGATCGTTCTGTCTGAAAACTTTCGGAAGATCTGCGAAGGCAACGGCTGCGGTATGTTCGGCCGCTGCTGGATGTGTCCCCCGTTTATTGGGGAGATCGAATTGCTGATGGAACAGGTGCGTAGTTTTCCCAAGGCGATGCTCTACCAATCCATTCAGGAAATTGAGGATAGCTTCGACATTGAAGGTATGTTTGAGGCTGGCTTCCAACACGCCCGGCTGAGTCAGAAGATCCAGCAGCAGGTACAGCTTGATCCCAGCATCGAGATCCTGCACTTAAGCTGCGGCGGCTGCCGGTTGTGTGAACGCTGTGCCAAGGCCGATGACGAGCCCTGCCGGTTTCCGGAGCAGGCACTGCCCTCCCTGGAGGGATACGGCATTGACGTATACAGCACCTGTAAAGACACCCAATTACACTACATCAACGGACAGAACACCGTGACCTATTTTGGTATGGTGCTGTTCCGGGAGAAATGATATGAGCAAATTAACGGTTTGGCAGAACGGGATCTGCCGGGAATTGGAATGCACCGCCGGGGCGCCCCTGTGGAAAATCCTGCTGGATGCAGGCTATGAAACCGTCCGCCCCTGCGGCGGCAACGGCACCTGCGGTAAATGTACCGTGTCCCTGTCCGGTCAGGTCAGCGCCCCCAATGCCCAGGAGCAAAAGGCCAGAGCGCGGCTTGCCTGTCAGACCCGCATTTTGGGGGATGCCACGGTAATACTGCCCGACAGCAAAAAAATCTCTCAAATTGAAACCGCCGTCCATTTGGAGTATCTGACAGTAGCTTCCTCTCAAGAGGGGTACGGCGCTGCTTTGGATATTGGAACCACCACTCTGGCTATGCAGCTGTATGATCTAACCAGCGGTAAGTGTCTGGCGCAGGCAACTTCCGAAAACCCTCAGCGGGCGGTGGCGACAGATGTGATGGGTCGTATCGGCGCGGCGCTGGCGGGACAAGGCGCGCTTTTGCAGCAGCAAATCGAGACCGCTGCCGAAACGCTTCTGGCAGAGGTTTGCCGGAAGGCTGCTGTAGAGAAAGCTCAAGTATCCCAGCTGGTAGTTACCGGCAACACCACGATGCTGTACCTGCTCACCGGGCAGGATCCGAATTGTCTGTCTCACGCCCCCTTTGAGGCGGACACCCTCTTTGATTTACAGGTGTCCTTTTTGGGTATTCCCACATACCTGCCCCCCTGTATGAATGCATTTGTGGGGGCGGATATCACCTGCGCGGTCTTTGCCGCCGGTATGTGTGAAGACAGCCGCACCGCATTGCTGTGCGATATCGGCACCAACGGAGAACTGGCCCTTTGGAAAGGTAGATGCCTGTATGTGACCTCCACCGCCGCCGGTCCTGCTTTTGAGGGCGCGGGAATTTCCTGTGGCATCAGCAGCATCCCCGGCGCCATTGACCGGGTGTGGGTAGAACAGGATTCCATTCAAGTCCATACCATTGGTGGTGCACCTGCGGTGGGTCTGTGCGGCTCGGGACTTCTGGATGCCATTGCAGCCGGTTTGCAGTTGGAAGCCATTGACGAGACCGGCGCTATGGACGATCCCCTGTCTTTGGCAGAAGGCGTTGCTCTGCAGCCGAAGGATGTGCGAGCGGTGCAGCTGGCAAAAGCAGCCATCGCGGCCGGTATCCAGACCCTTTTGGAGACCGCGGGTATTTCCGCCTCCGATGTGGAGCAGGTCTTCATCGCCGGCGGTTTCGGCAGCCATTTGGATGTGGAAAACGCCGCCTACATCGGTCTGATTCCCACAGAATTTTTAAGCCGGGTCTCGGTAATCGGCAACGCCGCTCTTTCCGGCGCGATCGCCATTTTGCTGGATGAATCCCGCAAAGAAACCGTCCGGCAAATCGCCCGGAGTTCTTCTCACATAAATTTGGGTGGTAACCCCCGGTTTAACGAACACTATATGGAGCAAATGTTCTTTGAGACAGATTTGCCCGTTTCTTGACAATATACACCGAAAGATGATAGAATATGTCAGTATTTGTCTATGTTAACTGTCCTTTTGAGGTGAATCTATGCCAATCAAAACCAAGCGCAAGCGCTGGGTGCTGCCCAGACATATTTTGGTCACCAAGCTAGCCGGACTGGTCATCAAGCCCTGGGCTTTGCTGAAATACCATATCCGTATCGAGAAGCCCAATATCGACACAAAGCGGCAGTATCTGATCCTGATGAATCATCAGACCGCCTTCGATCAGTTTTTTGTGAGTATCGCATTCAAAAAACCTGTATATTATCTGGCATCGGAGGATCTGTTCTCTATGGGTTTTCTGTCCACTCTGCTGAAATGGGCGGTAGCACCCATCCCCATCAAAAAGCAGACCACCGATGTGCAGGCGGTGATGAATTGCCTGCGGGTAGCCAAGGAGGGCGGTACCATCGCTATGGCACCGGAGGGCAATCGCACCTTCAGCGGTCTGCCGGTGCATATCAACCCCGCTATCACACCCTTTATCAAAAAGCTGAATTTACCCATTGCTATCTTCCGCATCGAGGGTGGCTACGGCATCCAGCCCCGCTGGAGTGATGTATGCCGGAAAGGTCGAATGAAAGGCTATGTCAGCTGCGTGATTGAGCCAGAGGAATACAAAAACCTCAGCAAGGAAGAGCTGTTTGCCCGCATTCAAACGGAACTGTATGTGGATGAGACCCAGTTTGCCGGTCCTTTCCGCCACAAGCAGCTTGCGGAGTATCTGGAGCGGGCGATGTATGTGTGTCCCTACTGCGGTCTGACGGAATTCCACACCGAAGGCGACATTATCCGCTGCAAGACCTGCAACCGACAGGTGCGCTACCGGGAGGATCAGCGCCTGGAGGGCGTGGGATTCCAGTTCCCCTTCCCCTATGTTGCCCAGTGGTATGACTATCAGTGCGACTTTGTCCGGCAACTGGACCCCCAGCAGTATCTCACAGAACCTGCCTACCGGGACACCGTTCAACTTTCGTTGGTAGAACCCTACAAGCGCAAGCACCTACTGCAGGAAAATGCCCCCGTGGAGCTGTACGGCAACCGCATTCAAGCCGGCAAGCTGACATTGCACTTTGAAGATATCAGCGTGATCACCGTGCTTGGTAAAAACAAGCTCAATATTTACCATACAGGGGGCCTGTATCAGTTCAAGGGTGATCCTCGATTCAACGCCCTGAAGTATATGAATCTGTTCTTCCGCAGCAAAAACCGGGAAACAGAAGACGGACAGCCGCAGTTTTTGGGTATGTAAGCCCCTATGGCTGTAAAAGCATCCGGAATCAGTGGACTTTTTTCATAATTCGGATATACTTTCTTTACTACTACCAAAAGGAGGACTCCTATGAATTGGTTCAAAAAAAGCCAGCCCGCAGATGATACCCCCCGCGTCCCGAAAAATCCGGATAACCTGTTTGTTTTCCGGCTGGTGGCGGTTGGCTACATTCTGTATATGGTATGGCAGTGCATCCAGTCCTATCTGGAGGGCGGCGAAGGCACACCCAGTCTGACTGTCGTGATTTTGTCCTGCGTGCTGCTGGGCGGCGGTGCAATCGCCTTGGGCCTTGTCAGCTATCGCAGCTGGAAGGTGGGTAAGGCCGCTTACCGGGAGTATCTGGCGGAGGAAGAAGCTGCAGCCTCCAAAGACGATTGGAAAGATGAGGAATGGGATATCGATCCCGACGAAATCGCAACAGAAGCTACCCAGGAAGAGGAATCTGTATAAGCAAAACGCTCCGCCAAAAAATGGCGGGGAGTTTCTTGCGTAAAAAACCGGTGTGCCATTGGGCACACCGGTTTTTTTATTGCTGACGGAAGGTAATCTCGCCGGATTCTGCATCCATCGCGTCCACGATGGCCAGAGATTCCAGCTGGTAACCCAAATTCCGGATCACCCGGCCGCCGATTTGAAACCCTTTCTCCACCGCGATGCCGATCCCCTCCACCGTAGCGCCTGCAGCCTCGGTGATGGAGACCAGTCCCTGCAGGGCGCAGCCGTTGGCCAGAAAATCGTCAATGATCAGCACGTGATCCTCCGGGCCCAAGAACTTCTTGGACACGATCACATTGTTCTTATTCTTGTGGGTAAAGGACTCCACCTCAGCACAGTACACATCGCCGTCAATATTCACACTCTGGGATTTCTTGGCAAACACCACAGGTACACGGAAATGGCGAGCAGCACCGCAGGCAATGGCGATGCCGGAGGCCTCTATGGTGAGGATCTTATTGATTGGCTTGTGACCAAACCGTTTGTAGAATTCTTTGCCCATTTCGTCCATCAGCTCCACATCCATCTGGTGATTCAGGAAGCTGTCCACCTTCAGCACGTTGCCGCTTTTGACAACGCCATCTTTCAAAATTCTTTCCTCTAAACAGTTCATATACAATCCCTCCGCACATATTACTATGTTTGCAAATACTGTATCACAGAATTATCGTTTTGTCAGTTGTTATTTGAACTTTGTCGAAAAAATATTTTCTTTGGTGATTTTATCACGGTGTGGACGGGCAAAAACGGGTATGATACAAAAAACAAAACAAGGAGGTATTCTCTATGAGATTACAAGATAAAGTTGCAATCGTCACCGGCGGCAGCCGGGGCATCGGCCTTGCCACGGTAAAAGCATTTTTAAGAGAGGGCGCCAAAGTAATCCTCACCGCCAGTTCCGACGATTCGGTACACAATGCGTTGGAAAGCCTGAGAAAAGAATTTCCCGATGCTACCATCCGGGGCATCAGTCCGGACTTAAGCTGCCTGTCCTGCGTGAAAAGCGCCTTTGCCCAGGTGCTGCAGGAGTTTGGGCGGATCGACATTCTGGTGAACAACGCCGGCATCTCCGAAAGCACCCCTCTGGTGCGCTACACCGAAGAGACCTTTGACCGGGTGATGGATCTGAATGTGAAGGGCGTATTCACCGCCACCCAAGCAGCCGTGGAGTATATGTTCCGCCAGGGGGAGGGCGTGATTCTCAACACCTCCTCTATGGTCAGCTTCTACGGCCAGTCCAGTGGCTTCGTGTATCCGGCATCCAAGTTTGCCGTTAACGGTCTGACCTTGTCCCTTGCCCGGGAATTAGGCCCTAAGGGCATCCGAGTCAACGCCGTCGCCCCCGGCATCACCGAGACCGATATGATGAAAGCCGTCCCCAAAGAGGTAATCGAGCCGCTGATTGAGCAGATCCCTCTGCGGCGGCTGGGACAGCCGGAGGACATTGCCAATGCCTTTGTGTTTTTGGCATCGGAGGAAGCCTCCTACATCACCGGCGTGGTGCTACAGGTAGACGGGCTTGCCAGAAGCTGAAAAAAGTGATAAAGTCACTGTAGAAAAGAAATTCCGTGATATAATAAACCCATACAACAAACAAGGAGGACAAAACAATGTCTGTACTGCATATCACCAAAGAAACTTTTGAAAACGAAGTTCTCAAATCCGATAAGCCTGTCCTGCTGGACTTCTGGGCCAGCTGGTGCGGTCCCTGCCGGATGGTAGGTCCGGTTCTGGACGAGATCGCCGAGGAGCGGGAAGACATCAAGGTCTGCAAGGTCAATGTAGACGACGAGCCGGAGCTGGCTGCCGCCTATCAGATTTCCAGCATCCCCACCCTGATGGTGGTCAAGGACGGCAAGATCGTCAACCAGTCTCTGGGTGCCAAGCCCAAGGCACAGATCCTGGCTATGCTGTAAACGCAAAAATCCCCCGTCACAAGACGGGGGATTTTTTATGCATCTGCTAAAGATTCCAGCGCATCCGGGTCTGTCAGCTCCACTGTGCCACGGGTCAGCTGCACCATACCCTCGCTTTGGAAATACCGGAGCATCCGGGTCACCACCTCCCGGGCAGTTCCCAGGTGGTTGGCGATCATCTCGTGGGTCAACTTGAGAACAGCGGTATCCTCCAGCCGGGATTCCTCCACCAAAAAAGCCGCCAAGCGCTTGTCCATACTCTTCCACATCACCTGCTCCATCAGCCACATCACCTCGGAAAAGCGACTGGACAGAAGGGAATTGATATAGTTTGCCAGAGGTGCGGATTCCTCCACCACCCGCTTGTAAATATGGGGCGGGATGATATGCACCCGGGTATCCTTTTCCGCTTGGATGATCACTTCAAATTGGATGCTCTGCATCACACAGGAGGCGGAAAACAGGCAGATATCCATATCCAGCAGCCGATAGAGGGTCACCTCTCTGCCCTCGTCGGACAGGCTGTAGGCCCGCAACTGACCTTCTTCCACCAGCACAAGACCGGCGCAGTCGGCTGATCCGTCGTGCAAAATCGTACCCTTGGGAACTGTCTTGATGATGACCGAACTTTGTATTGTCTGCTGCTGAGCAGGGGTCATCTGGGAAAATACCGGTAAAAATTGGGAAAGCTCCATATCCATCCCTCCTTTTTTCTATTATAAATCGGAATACGTCATCTGTCAAAGGTGATGAAGTCACGGAAGAAACTTTTTATTTGGGGTATCCTAAAGAAAAAAACAGGAGGTTCTCCTTATGAATAAAAAGGTTTATGATATGTTGATCATCGGCGGCGGCCCGGGAGGCTACACCGCTGCTCTGTATGCCGCAAGAGCCGGCCTGTCGGTGGCGGTGCTGGAAAAGCTGGCCCCCGGCGGTCAGATGGCGGAAACGCCCCAAATCGACAACTACCCCGGCTTCCCCGACGGGATCGACGGCTTCACCTTGGGACAGCAGATGAAAGAAAGCGCCCAGCGTTTTGGGGCGGAAACGGTTTTCACTCAGGTCACCGGCCTGTCTTTGGATCAGGAAGTGAAATCCGCTCAGACCGACGACGGCGTATTCTACGGCAAGACCGTGGTGGTCGCCACCGGCGCCGGTCCCCGGCAGCTGAATGTCCCGGGAGAACAGGCGCAGATCGGCCGGGGTGTCCACTACTGCGCAGCCTGCGACGGAATGTTCTACCGGAATAAAACCGTTGTGGTGGTAGGCGGCGGCAATACCGCCGTGGCAGATGCCCTGCTTTTGAGCCGGGTGGCGAAGAAAGTATACCTTGTCCACCGGCGGGATTCTCTGAAAGCCTCCAAGGTCTATCACCGGACCCTGGAACAGACAGAAAACATCGAATTTATTTGGAACTCCCAGGTGACGGAGATCCAGCCCGGCAAAGTGCTGCTGAAAAATCTGCAAACATCGAATGCGCAGGAGATCTCCGTGGACGGGGTCTTCGTGGCCATCGGCAGAACGCCTGCCACTTGGCTGGTAAAAGGTCTGCTGGAGCTGGATGAACAAGGCTATATTCTGGCGGACGAATCCACCGCCACCAACCTGCCCGGGGTGTACGCAGTGGGAGATGTCCGCTCCAAACAGCTGCGGCAGATCGTCACCGCCGTGGCCGACGGCGCCGCATCCGTCCACCAGGCAGAAGAATACCTCACCGGCATCGCCGGATAAAAAGATCACCCGGGGTCACCCGGGTGATCTTGCGTTTAGAATCCATAGCCTGCTTCCAGCAGGCGGGTCAGGGCGTTATTGGCTTCCTCGTCGGTAAACAAGCCCGTAAACTGCTTTTTTACCGCCAGCGCCTCCAACGACAGATCCAATCTGCCTTTTCCCAGCAGCTGGGTAAAGCCGTCGCTTTCCCGGTGACCGGAGAGCATCCGGTGGGCAGCCTTCAGTACATCCTCGTCCAGCGGACGGAAACGGATGCCCAGTTCTTCCGCGGTTTTTCTGGCGACAGACCAGGCTTCACAGAATTTTTGTTCCATCTTACTTCTCCAAAATCAGCGCACCGCCCATATTGGCAAGTCCTTGCAGAATGTGTTCAGCAGCCTCCGCAGGCGTCAGCTTTACCTGCTCACCGGTGCGCATATCCTTCACAGAACACTTGCCCTCTGCGATCTCGTCCTCACCCAGCAGCACCGCATAGGGCACAGCCAATTTGTCGGCATAGCTCATCTTCTGCTTGAACTTCTTTTGCTCTGCGTACAGCTGCACCCGGATACCGGTGCTGCGCAACTGCTCTGCCACCGCCACGCAGGCAGCGATGTCCTCGGTCATCGGCAGCACCAAAGCATCCGCAGGTGCGGAGGGCAAGTCGGGGTTCAGCAGCCCCTGCTCCTCCAACACATAGAACAGCCGGGTCAGACCGATGGAAATGCCCACGCCGGGCAGAGCCTTGTCGATATAGTAGCCCGCCAGATTGTCGTAACGGCCTCCGGAGCAGACAGAGCCGATCTCCGGATGATCCAACAGGGTGGTCTCATACACTGTGCCGGTGTAGTAATCCAGGCCTCTGGCGATGGTCAGATCCACCGCAAAATTCTCTTCCGGCACACCAAACGCTGCCAGATTGGCGGTGACGGCCTTCAGCTCCTGCAGACCGGTATCAAACACTTCATTCCGGCCGATATAGCCCTCCAACGCGGCGATCACATCGCTGTTGGTGCCGGTAATGGCGATAAACTTCAGGATTTCCTCTGCCTGCTCCCGAGTCAGACCGATGTCTGTCACCAGAATACTGGCAACCTTTTCCGCTCCGATCTTATCCAGCTTGTCCACGGTGCGCATAATGTCACCGCTCTTTTCCGACAGCTCCAGCATTGCATAAAAGCCGGTGAGGATCTTCCGGTTGTTCACCCGGATCTGGAACCGGTTCAGACCAAAGCCCCGGAACACCCGGTAGATAATGGCGGGGATCTCCGCCTCGTTCATAATATCCAGCTTTCCGTCACCAATGATATCGATGTCTGCCTGATAGAACTCCCGGAACCGACCCCGCTGGGCCCGCTCACCCCGGTAGACTTTGGCGATCTGATACCGGCGGAAGGGGAAGGCAAGGTCGTTGTAGTGCAGAGCAACATATTTGGCAAGAGGCACGGTCAGGTCAAATCGCAGCGCCAGATCACTGTCGCCCTTCTGAAAGCGGTAGATCTGCTTTTCCGTCTCGCCGCCGCCCTTAGCCAGCAAAATCGCCGCATCCTCAATAGCGGGGGTATCCAGCGGAGCGAAACCGTAAAGGGCATAGGTTTCCCGCAGTACCTGCATCATTTTCTCCAGCTGAGCCTGTTTAGCAGGAAGCAGCTCCATAAAACCGGACAGTGTCCGGGGTTTGATTCTTTCCATAATCCCTTTTCCTTTCAAAAAAGCCGCCCAGCCCAAGGCCGGACGGCTGGTGTTTTTAGTATTTGGTCTTATTGTGATACATCTCACGCCAGTCAAGGTCGCCCCGCTGCAGACCCATAATGAACATCTCCGCGCTGCCCAGGTTGGTGGCAATCGGCACATTGTGCCGGTCACAATGGCGGATGGTCTCCACCATCTGACTGTCATCCCAGGCATCCACAGTGTTGGGGTCGGAGAACAGCAGTACCAGATCCAGCTCGTTGTAGGCGATCCGGGCGTTGATTTGTTGATGGCCGCCCTGCTTGTGAGACAGCAGGAGGGTGATGGGCAGACCAGTATTGTCGGCGATCAGCCGACCGGTGGTGGCAGTGGCAAACAGATTGTGCTTTGCCAAAACACTTTTATATGCGGTGCAGAACTGAACCATCAGTTCCTTTTTCTTATCGTGAGCCATAAACGCAATATTCACTGTTGTCACGCCTCCTTTACAGTTTTACAGGCACTTTGTGTCCCTGAATCCGTTTTGCAATTCGTTTGCAGGCGGCAGCGGCGCCTTTTTTGCCGTAGCCCAGCAGTGGCTGATAGAAAGCCGCCGCCAAAATCACCTGCGAATCCTCCGGAACGATACCCAGCAGCGGAATTCCCGCCTGATCCATAATATCGTCTACCGTGATTCCCATAACATCCAGCATCTTAGGATCCAATCGGTTAATGATCATTCGTACATTTTCTTTGCCCATCAGCTCCAGCACATCCCCGGCCCGGGAGGCATCCCGAATGGCGGCAGGCTCTGCGCCGGTGACCAGGATCACCCGGTCGGCAAATCGGGCAGCCAGCCGGAAACCGGCTTCAATACCCGCAGGGGCATCCAGCAGCACATAGGCAAACCGGCTGCGGGCCTGTTCCAGCATCCGGCAGAAACTGTCTGCATCAATGTTTTCCACCGGGCAGTTCACCGGTGCGGTGAGGAAGGCAAGATTGGGGTAGACCGGGTGGCGGGTCGCCATATCCAGACCGTAATGCTCCTGACACACATCCTGGAAGGACAGTGCGCCGATCTGGCTGATACCCAGCGCGATATCCAGATTTCGCAGACCTACATCACAGTCAATGCACAAAACCTGCTGACCCTGCAGCGCCAAGGCTTCCGCCAGGCCCGCGCAGACAGAGGTCTTGCCGGTTCCGCCCTTTCCGGACAGAACAGCGATCAATTCACCCACAAAACGCCCTCCTTGCCCAATATAGGCTCTATTATAAATCAATATGTGGCAAAAAGCAAGGGTTTTTCCTTGGGTGCAACCGCTGCATTTTGTGGAATCTTTCCAAAAATATCGATAAAAAAGGTGAAATTAGGGATTTACTTTTTTCCCCATATGGTGTATGATAAGCGCGAACAGAGTAGGAGACCTCGCGTGAAGTGCTGCCAAAATGGGGAGTTGTCTGGCAGACGAAGGATTTTATCCGCGATGAGGTAATCCGCACCCGCTGCGCCATAAGGGGAATCCTCCTTTATGTAGCAACGATACTCGGTCGGGCAATCGGTCGGCTGTATGCTGCTAACCTTTTCCCCCTGAGTGCTCCATATACTGACTCCCTATGCGGCTTGCCGCGTGGGGTATTTTTGTTTTTGGGGCCTTTGCAGGAAAAGTCGGTCGTTGCTCAAGAAAAGGAGGAAATTTTTATGTCAACCAACCAAAGATCCACTACCCTGTATCCCCATCCGTTTTCCAAGGCCTACTGGCGGGATGCCGCGTCTGAGCTGAAAAGCCTCAAAATGCTGGTAGTCACCGCGCTGCTGATCGCCCTGCGTGTTGCACTGAAGCCTTTGGCCATTCCTCTGGGTAACCCTCAGCTGTGCATCCAGACCGCGATGCTGGCAACGGCCCTGGGCGCTATGATCTTCGGACCGGTGGTAGCCATTCCCGCCGCCATCATCTCCGATACCATCGGCTTTATGATTTTCCCCAACGGTGACTATTTCCTGCCCTTTGTGCTGACAGAGATCGCCAGCACGATGGTCTATTCCCTGTGTCTGTACCGGTCTAAGGTTTCTGCCACCCGGGTAATGCTGGCCCGTTTTCTCATCTGCTTTGTGGTCAATATGATCCTTCAGACCCTGATCATCGCCTGGCAGTACACCTATATGGGCAATCCGGAAAGCGCCAAAAATCAGATTCTGGGCATCTTCACCGTATCCCGCCTGTTTAAGAATCTGTTCTTCTTCCCCATCGAGTCTGTGGTGATGACCCTGTTTTTGAAGGCACTGATCCCCATTACATACCGGGCAAAGCTCACCTTTGAAAAGAATGCCAACCTGTCCTTCACTAAAAAGCAGATCGCCATTCTGGTGCTGCTGGTGGTGGTAGGTATCGGCAGCGCCGTGGGCTACCTGACCTATTACTACAACAACAACTCCGTTACCAAGGATTATACTGCTGAGGAAGTGGTGGAGCGTAACAAAGCGATGCACGCCATCATCCTGGAGCAGGATGACTCCGTGTCTGAAGGAGATACGGTTGCCGTGATTGAATACGCCGCCAAGCCCTTCTTTGGCAAGGAGACCACCTACACCGTGGCCCTGTACCAGGCTGTGGAGGGCGCAGAGATCACAGACAAGATGTGGAGCTATAAAAAGACCCCTGCAAGCAAGGATGAAAACCTAATGCGCCTTGCAACGGTCACCATCGTGGCAGAGAACAAAACCGACGCGGTGGTATCCTTCCAGCTGAAGCTGGCAGAAACCGGTAAATAAATATCTTCGGAGGGCAGCAGCCGCTGCCCTCCTTTGTATTTCCCTATTTGACAAGGGACGCATCCCAGTTTATAATAATAAAAAAATCCAAAGGAGAATCCCTATGCATATTCATCACGATCACATTGCCGGCGGCCATACCCACCAGCACGAGCATACCCATTCTCACGAACACACCCACGATGGTGTTGCCCACTCCCACGAGCACACCCATATCCACCAACACGATCACGTCCATCCCCACACCCACGAGCATCTCCACGAGGACGGTCACGGCCATACCCACAGCCACAGCTGCAACGGTGGCTGTAGCGGTTGTGCCGGTAGCTGTGAGCATACCCCTATGGAGGAACTGGTAGCACTGATGAAGTATATGGCCGGCCATAACGCCAGCCACGCCAAGGAGCTGGCAGAGCTTGCCGTTCAGCTGGAAAAAGCCGGCAGCCGCGCCGCTTACGAGCAGGTGATGGCGGCAGTGTCCGACTTTGAAAAGGGCAATATGCGGCTGTCCGTGGTGCTGGCCAGCCTGGAAGCCAAGTAAGGAGTCTTGCTATGTGTCTTTCTACTGTTTATAAGAATACCCGCAGTGAGGAAAATGTAGTCCTGCGGAATGTGATGCGTATCGACTGCAAGGACGGCTGCGTGATCTGCACCGACCTGATGGAGCGCACAGTCGCCATTGAGGGCACCCTGGAAAGCGCCAATTTGGTGGACGGCTTCGTGGTAGTCAAAGAAAGTGTTCCCGCATAAATCAAAACGCCGTGCTGAAGCACGGCGTTTTTTTGCAAGCAGTTTCTTGCTTTTCCATAAGCCCTGTGATAAAATAATGGGGACTTTGTATAAAGGAGTTTGCAAATGGCCAAATATTTGACTGTTTTTCTTGTTTCGATGGTCCCCATCATTGAGCTGCGTGGCGCTATGGTAATGGCAATGGCCCCGGGTATGGACATTCCCTTCCCCCTGGCGCTTCTGATCTGTGTTGTAGGCAATATGATACCTGTGCCCTTCATTTACTTTTTTGCCCGGAAATTCCTGGTATGGGGCGCAAGACAAAAGCATATCGGAAAATTCTGTAATTTCTTTCTGGTAAAAGGCGAGCACGCCGGACAGCGTCTGGTGAAAGCCACCGGCCGGGGCGGATTGTTTATTGCCCTGCTGCTGTTTGTTGGCATTCCCCTGCCCGGTACCGGTGCCTGGACCGGCACTTTGGGTGCCAGTTTCCTGGATATGGGCTTTAAGTCCACGGTGGTTTCCGTCTGTCTGGGTGTGGTGCTGGCAGGCATCATTATGGCTGTAGCCAGTACCGGTGTATTTGCAATTTTTGGAGCTTAATCAGGAGGTTTTTCTTATGTCAGATTGTCTGTTCTGTAAAATCATCGCCGGGGACATCCCCTCTACCAAAGTCTATGAAGACGATGCCATTTACGCCTTCCGGGACATCAACCCCCAGGCGCCTACCCACGTGCTGGTGATCCCCAAGACCCATATTGCTAGTGTCAATGGCGTTTGTGCCGACAACAGCGCCGTCATTGCCCATATTTTTGAAGTGATCCCCACCATCGCCAAGGCAGAGGGTCTTGTAAGCGGCTACCGGGTGGTATCCAACTGCGGCCCCGATGCCGGTCAGACCGTCCATCATCTGCATTTCCACATTCTGGGCGGTAAAGAATTGTCTTTGGATATGGCTTGACAAATTCTGTCTTTTTGCTATAATCATCTCATCGCATAACAACTTCGTCTTCGGGGAGCCGGATGCATCCGGCTGAGATTAGACTCTGTAGTCTTGACCCGCGAACCTGATACGGTCAGTACCGTCGTAGGAAAAGATGCACATATGAGATACCTTCTGTATCGCATTGCACCTAGACGGTTGCAATGCGATACATTTTATTTGGGGCAAACTCTGAAAACGATTTTTGTCGGTTGTCGAGGAGTTTTTGCCCGAGGAGGTTAAAATATGGCAAACAAAACAAGACGCATCACCGAAAGCGCAATGCTTTTGGCGGTGGCAATCGTCCTGGAGCTGGTCTCCAAGACATTCATCCCGGAACAGCCCTTTGGCGGACAGCTTACCATTGTCAGTATGCTGCCGGTGGTGCTGATCTCCTACCGACACGGCGTAAAATGGGGTCTGTTCTCCGGCTTTGTTTACGCGCTGCTGGAAATGGCGCTGGGCGCAAAAAATGTCAGCGCCGCATTTCTTCCCGGTTACTTTGGAGACAACGCAATGGTCGTAAACGCGCTGGCAATGTGCCTGCTTGATTACCTGGTAGCCTTTACCGTACTGGGTGTCGGTGGTATCTTCCGTGATCGGATTGCCCGGCCCGGTATGGCCCTGTCGCTGGGTTCTCTGGTGGCACTGGGTCTGCGGTATGTGACTCACATCGCCTCCGGTTACATTCTCTTTGCTTCCTATGCGGAGTGGTTCTTCACTCAGGAAGGCTTCCCCGCCTGGGGCGCACAGCTGGTGGAAACCCTCAGCCCCTTTGCGTTGGGCTTGGCTTATTCGGTGGTATATAACGGATTTTATATGATTCCTGAAATTATATTCACCGCCGTTGCCTCCGTGCTATTGGCAAAAATCCCGGGAATCGTCCGAAAAGTCAGCTGACTGCTACAAAAGATCCCCTTGTGCAGTTTTGCACAGGGGGATCTTTTACTCTTCAATTACCTTAATATCCACACCCAGAGACGTAAGCTTCTCAATCATTCGCTCATAGCCTCGCTCGATGAAATGGATATTATCGATCCGGGTAATACCCTTGGCCACTAAGCCGGCGATCACCAGCGCTGCGCCTGCCCGCAGATCGTGTGCCCGCACATCCGCACCTGTCAAATCGCCTCTGCCGCTAACAATGGCGGTCTTGCCGTTGATGAGAATGTCCGCGCCCATACTGGCAAGCTCCGTACAATAGCCGAAGAACCGGGTCTCGTAGACACTTTCCGTCAGACGGCTGATGCCCTGCGCCACCGTCATACACACACAGATCTGCGCCTGCATATCTGTGGGGAAGCCGGGGTAAGGACGGGTCTTTACCGTGGTGTGCTTCAGTTTTCCCTCGGAAATGATTCGGATGGAATCATCATAATTGATGATTCTGGCACCCATTTCCTGCAGCTTAGACGTAATGCAATCCATATGTTTGGGAATTACATTCTGCACCAGCACATTACCGCCGGCAGCAGCTACCGCTGCCATATAAGTACCCGCCTCGATCTGGTCGGGGATGATTGCATAAGTACCGCCCACCAGTTTCTCCACGCCGCGGATCTTCACAGTATCCGTACCGGCGCCGGAAATATGGGCACCCATCGTATTCAAAAAGTTAGCCAAGTCCACGATGTGGGGTTCTTTCGCAGCATTTTCGATAACAGTCTGACCAGGCAGCAGGCAGGCGGCCATAATGATGTTCATCGTAGCGCCAACGCTGACCACGTCCAGACTCACCCGATTACCCTGCAAACCATAAGGGCCGGGTGTTAGGTTTACATAATCTTCCGTCTCCTCCACATCAGCACCCAGGGCCACAAAACCCTTGATATGCTGATCAATGGGACGGGAGGCAAAATTACAGCCACCAGGCAAGGCCACATTGGCTTTGTGGAAACGGCTGAGCAGTGCTCCCATCAGATAATAACTGGCACGCATCTGCCGGACCAGCTCCGGATTGGGGTGGGTGCTTCGAATGTTGGTGCAATCCAAAACCACCACGCCATCGGGCTCTACTTCCACTTGTGCGCCCAGATCGGACAGAATGTCCAGCAGAATCCGCACATCGGAAATATCCGGAACATTTTCCACACGGCACTTACCTTCTACCAGAAGGGCTGCGGGCAAAATTGCCACTGCCGCATTCTTCGCGCCACTAATGGTCACAGTACCTTCCAGACGGTTACCACCGTTAATTTCATATCTTGCCAAGGATGGTTTCACTCCTTGTAATCATCATTTCTCACCATATGAGTATACCATAGGAGCACTGCAATGTAAAGTATAATTTTCCTGCGTTTTATCGGCGTAACCCCTTAGGATAGTGATTTTTCAGCACTTTTCTATCTCCTTTTCCCCAACCGATGGAATAGTTTTCCACACGGATTAAGGTCCAGCCTCGCAGTTGGGAGGACACCACCTGTCCATTGAGATAATCCCGTATCTGCTGGCTGTCAGCGGAAAAATCTGCCGTTCTGGCAGCGGATCGCAACCACAGTGCCAGCGCGTGAGCCGGCTCAAACCGATCCTTTTTCTCCTCGCCCAGCTCCAGGCCGGGCCGTAGCACCTTTATGCCCCGGATATCCGGCATCTCTTCCGGTGTCCAAAACAGACTCTGTCCAAACCGGATCGCTTTTCCCGGAGGAAGCTGAATATCCAGTTCTTTTGCAAATTCTGTCCACACCTTCGGAAGTTTCTCTCCTCCGAGGACAGGCACATCGGCATTCTCGCCAACTGTCTTTCGCAGAACCGCCACAAAGTGACCTTCTCCCAGCAGCTTATGGGGCAGCAGCCGGAACGCCCCCACCCCCGCCGGTGTGAACCAGGGAGCAATCACCGGTTCCCGGACAAATTCCGGGTGCTCCTGCAAAAACTGCTCCACACATAGTTCATTTTCCTCCGGCGCGAAGGTGCAGGTGGAATACACCAGCCGTCCGCCTGATTTCAGCAGCTTCACGGCAGATTGGAGGATCTCCCTCTGCCGCCGAGCGCACATCTGCACCGTCTCCTCACTCCAGTCGGTGACGGCAGCCTCTTCTTTCCGGAACATACCCTCTCCGGAGCAAGGAGCATCCACCAGCACCCGGTCAAAGAAGCCCGGGTATTTTTCACTGAGCCGTTCGGGGTGCTCGTTGGTGACCATCGCGTTGGCCACACCCATTCGTTCTATGTTTCGGCTGAGAATCTTCGCCCGCTTGGGATTGATCTCATTGCACAGCAAAAAACCCTCTCCCAGCATCCGTCCGGCGATCTGGGTGGTCTTGCCTCCCGGGGCAGCGCACAGGTCGCAGATCCGCTCCCCCGGCTGGGGATCCAGCAGTGCCACTGCCGACATAGCACTGGCCTCCTGCAGGTAATAGACACCGGCCTCGTGATAGGGACTGAGTCCCGGGCGGGATTCCGGGTCATAGTAAAACCCGTTGGGCTCCCAAGGCACAGGCTGTACCACAAAGGGAAGATGGGGCGGCTCGCCTTTCAGCGGATTCAGCCGCAGCGCCACCGCTCTGGGGCGCTCCAGACTCTCCAAAAAGGCAGGGTACTCCGCCCCCAGGGTTCTCTCCATTCGCTGTAAAAACGCCTCCGGCAGCATAGTCGTCCCTCCCTTTGTCTGTCATTTGTATTTCGTTTGGCGCAAATTTTCCATTTTTCATATTCCTGTGATGGAAAAAGGGTGTGCCGGGCACACCCTTTTGTTTAATACTCTCCCAGCCAGCGGGGGGAGGTCACCCAGACCGCCTCTCCGGCTGCCAGGCTTTTCGGCACATCCAGGATCCGCTGGTTTTTGCTGCCCCGGAAGGCCACCTCCAGGCTCTTTTCCTCCTGCAGAAACGGCCCGTCGATCAGCACATCAATATACTCCAACAGCTGCCGCTGAGCCTGTGTTCCGGACAAAAGCTGCTGGAAGGTGTAGCCGGAATAGGACGCCACCTCATAGCCTTTCTCCTTCAGCGCCCGGGCAAGCTCCAAAAAGCCTTCCGCCTGGGCGAAGGGTTCACCCCCGGAGAAGGTCACCCCCCGGCACAGGGGATTGGATGCCACGATATCCACCAGCGATTCGGTTTCCATCTGCATACCCCCGGCAAAGGGCCAGGTCTCCGGATTGTGACAGCCCGGACAGTGGTGGGGACAGCCCTGGCAGAAGAAGGTGGTTCGAATGCCGGGGCCGTCAACGATACTGTCGGTCTGTATTCCCGCTAAATTAAGCATCCTTCTTCAGGCTGTGCTTGACGCGGTCGCGCTCTTCAGCGCGCTTGGCGTCATTCCACTTGTCCATTGTACCAACCAGGTAACCGGTGATGCGGCGGATCCGCTCAAAGCCTACGCCCTGGCCCATTTTTTCATTTGTTGTTTTGATCGTCATAAAATTGCCTCCTTAGTTGATGCCTTGGAATGCAGGCATATTGGGATACTTTCTTCTCAGTTCTTCTGCCCGTTCAAAGGGAATCTCCTCACCCTCACGACGGCCGCAGCGAGGACATACATCTCCGATGATACCCACATAACCGCAGATAGGATCCCGGTCGACGGGGTGGTTGATAGAGCCGTAGCCGATGCCGAAGTCGTGCATACAGCGAACGATGGATTCAAACGCTTCCACATTGTGGGCAGTATCACCGTCCAGCTCTACATAGCTGATGTGACCTGCGTTACACAGGGCGTGGTAGGGAGCTTCCAGACGGATCTTGTCGTAGGCAGAAATGGGGAACCATACGGGAATGTGGAAGGAGTTGGTGTAGTACTCCCGGTCGGTGATGCCAGGCAGTTTGCCGTAACGCTTCTGGTCCATACGGATGAAGCGGCCGGACAGACCCTCTGCCGGGGTTCCCAGCAGGGTGAAGTTCATCTTCAGCTCCTTGGACTTGTCATCGCAGAACTTCCGCATAAAGCCAAGGATCTGCTTGCCCTTCTCCTGCATTTCCTCACTCTGGCCGTGGTGCTGGCCGTAGAGGGCGGTGAGGGTCTCAGCAAGGCCGATAAAGCCGATGGACAGGGTACCGTGCTTCAACACATCCCGCAGCGTATCGTTGGGAGAGAGCTTGTCCGCATCCAACCATACGCCCTGACCCATCAGGAACGGATAGTTGTACACGTGCTTGCTGGCCTGGATCTCAAAGCGATCCAGCAGCTGCTGGGCCACCAGCTCCAGCATAGAAAGCAGTTTCTCGAAGAAGACCTTCTCGTCGCCGTTGCTTTCGATCGCCAGACGGGGCAAGTTAATGGAGGTGAAGCTGAGGTTACCGCGGGAGAAGGAGATCTCACGGGTGGGATCGTAAACGTTACCCATAACACGGGTACGGCAGCCCATCGTGGACACTTCCGTCTCAGGACGGCCGGGCACATAGTACTGCAGGTTGTAGGGAGCATCCAGGAAGGTGTAGTTGGGGAACAGACGTCTTGCACTGACCTTGCAGGAGAGACGGAACAGGTCATAGTTGGGATCGGTCTCGTTGTAGTTGACGCCTTCCTTCACCTTGAAGATGTGGATAGGGAAAATACAGGTCTCGCCGTGACCCAGACCGGCGTCCAGCGCCAGCAGGATGTTCTTGATGACCATCCGACCCTCGGCAGAGGTGTCGGTGCCGTAGTTGATGGAGGAGAAGGGAGTCTGAGCACCGGCACGGGAATGCATCGTGTTCAGATTGTGAACGAACCCCTCCATAGCCTGCTTGGTGTCCCGGTCGGTTTTCCGGAAGGAGCGTTCCTTGACCTTCTTCAGCAGCTTTTCCGCATTTGCCCGGTTGATGGGGTACTCGGCCATCAGTTCCCGGATGATCGCGTCATCAAAGGCGGGGGTGTTCTCCAGCCGGGCCTTTTCGCCGGAGACAGCTTCTGCTCTGGCTACCAGCGCAAACAGTGCGTCCTGCTCCAGATCGGTATCCAGCAGATCCTCCAGGGCGTCTCTCAAACGGCGGCCGAAAGCCTTCCGGTAGGTTTTGGCAACGCCTTCTGCCATACCGTAATCAAAGTTGGGAATGGACTGACCGCCGTGCTGGTCATTCTGGTTGGATTGGATGGCAATGGCAGCCAGCGCCGCATAACTCTGAATGCTCTGGGGCTCTCTGAGATAGCCGTGGCCGGTGGAGAAGCCGTCCTTGAACAGCTTGGTGATATCCGTCTGGCAGCAGGTAGTAGTCAGGCTGTAGAAGTCAAAATCGTGGATATGGATGTCGCCCTCCCGGTAAGCCTTGGCGTGCTCCGGGCGCAGCAGATACATCTCATTGTAGGCCTTGGCACCGGCAGCACCGATCTGCAGCATAGAACCCATAGCGGTGTTGCCGTCGATGTTGGCGTTATCCCGCTTCATATCGCTGATGCGGGCATCAATGTTGGTGATCTCATCGATGGTCTTCATCAGCTTGGTGTTGGCCTCTCTGGCGCGGGTACGGTTGGCCCGGTAGAGGATGTAGGCCTTGGCCGCGGCAGAGAAACCGTGGTTCATCAGCTGCCGCTCTACGGCGTCCTGAATAGCTTCAATGTTGGGAGAGTTGTCCAGGAACTTGCCTTCCAGCTCCCGCTGCACATCGTTAGCCACCCGGGCCGCATCCATTGCGTTGCCCTCCTGAACTGCCTCCAGTGCCTTGAGGATCGCTGCGGCGATCTTGTTCTGATCGTAAAGAACCACGCGGCCGTCCCGCTTGATGATACTTTGAATCATTGTGTTTTTCCTGCCTTTCTTTGTCTGTTTTAACACAAGATATTGTGTGCAAGATTTCGTTTCTACACAATATATTGGCATAACAGAAGCATAAAGTCAACAGGAAATCCTAAGAAAATCTGACTTTTGTGGAAAGCATACAAAAATCACCGCTTTTTTTTGGCACTCCTGCAAAAGAACCGTTACAATTTGGGATAAACCTCAAAAAGAGATGGTTAAAATAACATTCCCCGCCGGGTCGCCGGCGGGGAACGGTTTTCTTATTCTTCTGTAGGCTCGAAAGCTTCCGCCTCCACCAGGTCGGTCTTCTCCGCGTTGACAAAGGACATCAGCTCCTCGCCGGTGATGGTCTCCTTCACCAGCAGGTGCTGGGAGATCTCGTCCAGCAGCGCCCGGTTGACAGTAAGCACCCGCTTGGCATCCTCATAACATCTGTTCAGGATCTCCTGAACGGTCTTATCTACCAATGCGTAGGTGTCCTGAGAGCAGTCCATATAAGCCTGACCCTCCAGGTACTGGTTGTGGACGGCGGCGGGTGCCATCAGACCCAGTTCCTCGCTCATACCGTACAAGGTGACCATATTCTTGGCCATTGCAGTGGCCTTTTGAATATCATTGGAGGCACCGGTGGTCTGCACGCCGAATGCCACTTCCTCCGCGGCACGGCCGCCCAAGATAGAGCGCAGATCCACCAGCAGTTCCTCTTTGGTGGACAGGAACTTCTCCTCCTCGGGAGCGTACATCGTGTAGCCAAGTGCGCCGGAGGTATGGGGTACGATGGTGATCTTGGTAACCGGGTCGGAGCGCTTTTCCAAAGCGGCCACCAGCGCGTGACCCACCTCGTGGTAGGCAACCAGCCGCTTTTCTGTATCAGTAAGCACGGTATTCTTTTTCTCTGTACCGGCGATCACGGTTTCGAAGGACACCATCAGGTCCTCCTGGTTGACGGCCTTGCGGCCCTTCCGCACTGCCCGCAGGGCAGCTTCGTTTACCAGATTGGCAAGATCCGCGCCCACCGCGCCGGCGGTAGCCTGAGCGATTTTCCGCAGATCCACATCCTCTGCCAGCTTGATTTTCCGGGTATGGACCTTCAGCGTGTCCAAACGACCCTGTAGATTGGGTTTGTCCACGATGATCTGTCGGTCAAAGCGGCCTGCCCGCAGCAGCGCCTTATCCAGAATCTCCGGCCGGTTGGTAGCAGCCAGACACACAACGCCCTTGGAGGAGTCGAAGCCGTCGATCTCACCCAGCAGCTGGTTAAGGGTCTGCTCTTGCTCGGTATTGCCGCCGTAGCGGGAGTCACGGGAGCGGCCCACCGCGTCGATCTCATCTATAAATATAATGCAGGGCGCAACCTTTGCAGCCTGCTGGAACAGATCCCGGACACGGCTGGCACCCACGCCCACGAACATCTCCACGAAATCGGAGCCGGAGATGGAGAAGAACGGCACATTGGCTTCTCCCGCTACCGCCTTGGCAAGCAATGTCTTACCCGTACCGGGAGAGCCTACCAACAGCGCGCCTTTGGGCAGCTTGGCACCGATCTCCGTATACTTCTGGGGAGTATGGAGGAAATCAATGATCTCCTGCAGAGATTCCTTGGCCTCATCCTGTCCGGCAACATCCTTGAAGGTGACGCCGGTCTGCTTTTCCATATAGACCTTGGCCTTGCTGGAACCGATACTGCCCATCATACCGCCACCCATCCGCTTGGACAGGAAGGTCATCAGACCAAAGACGATACCAAACATAATCACATAGGACAGGATCATAGTGATGAAGGAGTTATCCTCCACGATTTTCACATCCACGGTGGTGCCCAATTCATCCAGCTCTCTGGCAAGGCTCAGCCGATCCCCGTTGGGCAGACCCGTATAGCAGGCCTTTTGTTGGGCGGCAGGCTTGGCAGCCTCCTCCTTGGTCATATACAGCACCCGATCACTGTGAATCTCCACCTCTTTCAGCTGGTCATTCTTAGCCGCCTCCATAAAGTCGGAGAAAGTGGTCTGGGTGTATTGGCTTTTAACCACGGTGGAATAGACCGTGGTAATCAATAGAATGATCGCCACGGAGATCACAATGGTAACCAGAATACGGCTCTTGGGCGATTTGCCGTCGGGCTTTTTGTTCTGATTGTTCTGATTTTGGTCCATAATTTTCCTCCTTGAGGATAGTATTTTTGCTATCATATCACATTTTTCCGTCGGGGGCAATGAATGATGCATCAATTGCCCGTGAATTTTTCGTAAATTTCCGGAAAGAAATCAAAGGGTCAGGAATTTTCCAGTTGTTTCCCAAAAGAAAATATAGTATAATAATCAAAATATTATGGAAAGTATGACCTTTTCTCAAAGAAGAAAGGATGATCACACCTATGAGACCTGCAAAAGACAATTACCGTCGTCGGGAATCCGGTAAAAGTCGGGAAGAATTCCGGCGGGTTTCCCCACAGGAAATCGAAGAAAACGAGAATCAGCTGGAGGGTCGCAACGCCCTGACTGAAGCTTTGCGCAGTGGCAGAACCATTGACAAAGTCTTCGTCGCCTCCGGTGATACCGACCGGGCTTTACAGCATCTGGCCGCACAGGCTAAGGAAGCCGGCGCTGTGGTTGTTCCTGTAGACCGGAGAAAGCTGGATGCTATGAGCACCACCCACTCCCACCAGGGAGTGATCGCTCTGGCTGCGGCCAGAGATTACTGCTCCATTGACGACATTCTGCAGGAGGCTGCCGATCGGGGCGAAGCGCCGCTGATCGTCATTTGCGACGAACTGTCCGACCCTCACAACTTAGGCGCGATCCTGCGTTCGGCTGAATGCGCCGGCGCGCACGGTGTCATTATCCCCAAGCGCCGCAGTGTAGGTCTGACCGCCACCGTGGCTAAGGCCTCTGCCGGCGCGGTGGAATATATGAAGGTGGCCAAAGTCACAAATATCACGAGTGCCATTATGGAGCTGAAAGAAAAAGGTGTTTGGATCTTCGGCACTGCCGCTGAGGGTTCTGTACCTATGTACCAGGCGGATCTGACTGTTCCCGCCGGTATTGTCATCGGCAACGAAGGTGACGGTATGAGCCAGCTGGTCCGGAAAAACTGCGATATGCTGGTGCACATCCCAATGAAGGGACAGATCTCCTCTTTGAATGCCTCCGCGGCAGCATCCATTTTGTTGTACGAGGCAGTACGTCAACGACTTTCTAAATAAGGAGGCCTGTATGGACGAACAAGAAAAACTGGAATTTGATCTGGAAGACATTATCCGGGAATTTGGCAGCCATCAGCCTGAAGACTTGACTGAGGAGCAACCGTCGGAGCCGGAACCGGAAGCAATCCTCGAATCGACAGAGATTCCTGAACCGGGGGAAATTGCTGAGTCTGAGGAGATTGCCGAATCGGAGGAAGCACCGGAGGTCCTATCCACCTGGAATCCCGAACCCAAATCCGCTTCTGCGGAAGCATATCTGCAAAAGACCCGGCGGATGGATCCGGTGCGGATCCCGGAGCGAGAGACGGACATCTTTGCTGACACCATTCGACTGGACGGCCTGCGGAGGGAACTGTCCGAAACAGAAACCCGGGAACCGTCTCGGGAGAGTGCCGCTCCCTCTCTGGAAGACACCCTCCGGACAGACCCCTTCTCCGAAAAATGGGAGCCGGATTATGAGCAGCCTATGGGTGAGTATGCCCCGTCCCAGCCGATTTTGTTCCACCCCCGTTCCCGTCTGCGGGAACTGAAGCGGAAGCTGGTGGCCGGTCCGGAAAAACGGTATTACGAACTTTCCGAGAAAGGTCTGGGCAAGCTGCAGGCTGCAATTTTCATCAGCCTGCTGGTGGTGATCATTGCCGCCGGCTCTACCGCAATGTATGCGATGGGTATGGTGCAGGAAAACCGGCTGCGGCTAATGGTCTTCGGTCAGTTTTTGGCAATGCTGGTATCGGCGCTGCTGGGCAGCTTCCAGCTAATAGAAGGCATCACGGATCTGGGCAAAAAGAAATTTACATTCAATACCTTATTGGCATTCACCTTCCTGCTGTGCTGTGCCGACGGCATCCTATGCCTGCGGCAGCTGCGGATTCCCTGCTGCGCCGCTTTCAGTCTGGCGGTGACCATGTCCCTGTGGAACACCTACCACCGCCGTGCTACGCAAATCAGCCAAATGGATACCCTGCGCAAAGCCACCCGGCTGGACGGCGTTTGCCTGCAGGAGGACTACCTGGACGGCATCAAGGGCTTCGTCCGCTGTGAAGGTCAGGTGGAGGACTTTATGGACCACCACGACCAGGTAGAACCCCCCCAGAAGCATCTGCAGATCTACGCACTGATCGCCCTGTTCGTCAGCATCCTGATCGGCTGCGGGGCAGGTGTCTTTGCAGGTATAAACACCGACATTATGACCGGCGTGTCCACGGGCATACAGGTATCTGCCGTTTCCCTGCTGGCGGCTGTACCGGCTTCTGCCTTTATCTGCCAGAGTCGCCCCGCTTGGATCCTGGAGGGCAGGCTCCACAAGCTCAGAACCGTCATCTGCGGCTGGCAGGGCGTGGAGGCGCTCAGCGGTAAAGCTGTAATGCCGCTGACGTGGGAGGATTTTTATCCCGCCGGCACTGTGCGGATGAACGGAATGAAGTTCTTCGGCAATTGGGAACCGGAAAATGTGATCGCCTACGCTACCGCGGTGATCACCGCCGATAGCGGCAGCCTGTCCGGTCTGTTTGCACAGGTGTTGGACAGTTATAACGGCAGACACTACAACGCCAGCCAGCTGCAATATTATGACCGCGGAGGAATCAGCGGTGTGGTGGAATCCCACAATATTCTGATCGGCTCGCTGTCTTTTATGAAGGAGATGCAGGTGGATGTTCCGGAAAGCGGCAAGATCGCCCACGCGGTGTATGTGGCCATTGACGGGACTCTTTGCGGTCTGTTCGCCATAAACTACGAAAAGAACAAATCCTCTGTGGCAGGTCTTTCCACCCTGAGTGCTTATCGGAAGCTGTACTGTGTCCTCACCTCCTGCGATTTTACCCTGACCCACAGTGTGATCGGCAAGCGGTTCGGTGTCAAGACCAAACGGCTGTTGCTGCCGGAGCCGGATGTTCGGCTGCAGCTGCAGGAGAAAACAGCCCAGCCCGATGCCCGGGCGCTGCTGTTGACCACCTCCCAAGGTCTGGCGCCGATCGCCTTCGGTATCACTGGAGCCAGAGCGCTGCGGACTACCTGCCGATTGGGCGCATATCTGCATATGATCGGCGGCATTCTGGGTCTGGCCATTATGGTACTGCTGGTAATTCTGGGCTCACTGGAGCTGCTGACCCCGGTGAATATGTTCCTGTATCAGCTGGTCTGGCTGATCCCGGGCCTGCTGATCACCGAGTGGACCCGTTCTATCTGAATCAAATCAAAACCACCGGTGCTTTGTGAGTACCGGTGGTTTTGATTACATCGCATTTGTAGCTTTTGTATAATCACTGTTGTTTTGCACATATTTTATCTGATATATTTGTTAAATTTATATATTTTAACGAGAACCGAATTATGATACAATAAAGAAAAATATGATTTGGAGGTGGAATTATGAAACAGGCCTTCTTCCGGTGGGTATACATCTTTCTATGCGCGCTGCTGCTTTTATCTGTTGCTGCCTGCGGCAAAGAACCGGCAGAAACACTGCCCTCCACAGAACCCACAATCGCTACCGATCCCACAGAGCCCACGGAAGCCACCGATCAAACTGAGCCCACCGAAACCACCGCAGCAACCGAACCCACACAGGCCACGGATGCTGCTGCACTGCGCTATGAAATGGTCCGCAATGCACTAAACGGATATTTCACAATGTGTGAAACCACCCTCCAGGAAAAACTGACAAATTCCCGCCATATTACCGATCAATATCAAAGCCGCATCTCCCCTGTTTTAGAATCCGAACCCCTTGATATCAGCAATATCGTTCCCGAGCTGCAAGGGTTATGCAACGATCGGGCAACCGGTGTTATGAACTATGTTGAATCTTGCGATTGTCGCATTCTATCGTGGAATACTTATATTGGAGAGCCCACAAATATTATTGCTTTAGACAGCGGCGAAGTAAGTTGCGAAGTATACGTTAGGACAGAGTTTGAATGGTACAATTTTGATTTTCCAACACCCATACAGCCCATAGAGTCTGAATTTGGAACCGTTCACACATTGACGCTCAATTCTGATTTTCAGGTCATTTCCGACCTGTTCGACGAGCGCGACATCAGCGGCATTAATACACGTATTGATCCCGACGATGTCCTCATCACTCCTAAGATCGCTACATTCTCCCCCCGAGGCCTAAGTATTGCCCTTATGTTGACACAGCCCCGCTATGGCAGCAGACCGCGGGATGAAATGTACTTTCTTGTGGATGCGGAAGCAGCCCTCGCTGGTCTTGCTGACGGAGAGTATGATGTACTTATCCTCCCCTGCGCCAGTGGCGAGACCCCCAGTTTTGGATCTTATGAAGTCTGTCCCCTGTTTGACGACGCAATCATTTTTGTCCACGGGAATCCCACTCCCAAGGATGCCAGCTACGACCTTGCATTGGAGACGATCCGCTCCATCTATGAAGATGGTGGCGAATTCTACTGGGATAAGGCACAGCAGGAGCCGCTGGTCCCCGCCTTTTGGATTGACACTATGGCGCAGGAGCTCTCTTACATCTTTGGCATCGAGTCCACCGCAGACGAAATTCTTTTTGGGGACGAATTCAATGAATTTGTTTGGAGTAACGACGGCCAGCACGACTCCCCGCTCTATCCCGTATATTACAGTTTTTTGAACGGCGAAGCCGGCATCAACGGCGTTGTCATCTCTGTTGACGGTGTGTATCCTACGGAAGTCACCATTGCTGACGGAACATATCCTTTGGGTGTATCCTTCTACGCAGTGTATCCTGCAGATGATCCGGATTCCGCCAGTTTGGCAGCGGAGCTGCAGCTTATGGCACAGAAACACTCATAATAGATGCCCCTCTGCTTTTCTGCCAAATCAATTATCAAATCTACAAAAGAGACCCCCTTAGCGGGGGTCTCTTTTCATTTTTATGGCTGGAAAAGCATATGTTCTCCTGTCAGAAACAAATATTTTATGCACTTTTTACGGAAATGCCGAGGATTTTGTGTGAATTATTGACAATAACCGGACAGATTCGTAAAAACGCCAAAAAAAGGCATTGAAATCGCCAAATGATTCGTGTATAATGTCTGTATTGCGGTGAAAAAGCACCGCCGTCCACGAAAGGAGAATAACTTACTATGTACACTGCAAACGCAATTCGCAACGTCTGCCTGCTGGGCCATAGTGGCAGCGGCAAAACCGCTCTGGCTGAGAGCTTACTTTACATGACCGGTGCCATTGACCGGATGGGCAAGAATGCCGACGGCAACACCGTTTGTGATTACGACCCGGAAGAAGTTCGTCGTAATATTTCTATTTCTACATCTCTGGTACCTCTGGAGTACAAGAATACCAAGATCAATCTGCTGGACACTCCCGGCGGTTTCGATTTCTCCGGCGCTGCTATGGAGGCTATGCGGGCTGCTGATGCTGCCATCATCGTATGTTCCGCAAAGGACGGCCTGACCGTGGGTCTGGAAAAGGCTTGGAAGTACTGCGCAGAGCGCAATATGCCCTGTGTGATTTACATCTCTAAGGTGGACGAGGACAACTCCGACTACAACGCCACCTTCAATGCCCTGCGCGAGAAGTACGGCAATCGGATCGCTCCCGTTGTGGTTCCCATCTGGGACGCCAACCGCAAGGTCACCGGCATCATCGATGTGCTGAATAAGCGGGCTTATGAGATGAAGAATCTGAAGCGGGTAGAGATCGATATTCCTGCCGGCAAGGAAGATGTCATCACCGAGTTCAATGACGCTCTGAAGGAATCTGTTGCAGAGACCAGTGAAGAACTGATGGACAAGTTCTTCGGCGGCGAGGACTTCACCTACGCCGAAATGATCAAGGGTATGCACAAGGGCGTGCTGGATCGTTCCCTGTTCCCCGTACTGTGTGGCTCCGGCTTCACCTGTCTGGGCAGCCTGATGCTGATGGATCAGATCATCGACCTGTTCCCCAACCCCATCGAGGGCAACTATCACAAGGCAACTCTGGCTGACGGCTCCACCGAGGAGTTCGTGGTTTCTCCCGGCGGTGTCCCCTCTGCCTTCGTATTCAAAACTGTATCCGACCAGTACGGCAAGTACTCCTACGTAAAGGTCCTCTCCGGCGAGATTACCTCCGATACCACTCTGGTCAACGCCCGTACCGGCGAGACCGAGAAGTTGGGCCGTCTGTACGCAATGTGCGGCAAGAAGGCCTCTGAAGTTAAGTCTCTGGTCTGCGGCGACATCGGTGCCATCGGCAAGATGGACAAGGTCAAGACCGGCGATACCCTGTGCGACCCCAGAAAGGTCGTCTCTCTGAAGCCCATCCCCTATGCTCCCGCCTGCTACTCTATGGCCATTTCTCCCAAGACCAAGGGTCAGGAGGAAAAGGTGGCAGCAGGTCTGGCCCGTCTGAACGAAGAAGATCCCTCCTTCAGCCTGGTCAACAACGCCGAGACCCACCAGATGGTGATTTCCGGCGCCGGCGATCAGCATCTGGACGTGCTGGTAGCAAAGCTGAAGAGCCGTTTCGGCGTGGATGCTGAGCTGAGCCCTGCAAAGGTTGCTTTCCGTGAAAAGATCAAGAAGACCGTGCAGGCTCACGGCCGTCATAAGAAGCAGACCGGTGGTTCCGGCCAGTTCGGTGATGTTTGGGTTCGTTTTGAGCCTCAGGAAGAGCAGGACGAGCTGATCTTCGACGTAGAAGTGGTGGGCGGTGCTGTTCCCAAGAACTTCAACCCCGCTGTTGAAAAGGGTATCCAGGAAGCCATTCTGAAGGGACCTCTGGCAGGTTACCCTATGGTCGGTCTGAAGGCCGTTCTGTACGATGGCTCTTACCACCCCGTTGACTCCAACGAAATGGCATTTAAGCTGGCTGCAATTTTGGCCTTCAAGGAGGCTATGCCCAACGCTATGCCCACTCTGCTGGAGCCTGTTGGCGCTCTGGCCGTCACTGTTCCCGAGTCCTATGTGGGCGATGTGATGGGTGACCTGAGCAAGCGCCGCGGCCGTCCTATGGGTATGAACCCCGATGCCGACGGCAACACCGTGGTGGAAGCAGAAGTTCCTATGGCTGAGATGGGCAGCTATGCCATCGACCTGCGGGCGATGACCCAGGCTCGCGGCTCCTTCACTCTGGAGTTCGTCCGCTACGAGGAAGTGCCCAAGGCAAACCAGGCCAAGATCATCGAAGAGGCCCAGAACGACGAGTAATTCTCCCAACAGCAAAGCGGTGCAGTGAAAACTGCACCGCTTTGTGTCTGCAAAAAACCTGCTCCGGAGGCTTCCGGAGCAGGTTTTTATTTTAGAACTCGCACTTCTGGGCAATATAGTTTTTCAGCTCACTGATGGGAACACGGACCTGCTCCATCGTATCACGGTCACGGACAGTAACACAATTGTCTGCCTCGGTAGTCTCATCACCCACGGTCTGGAAGTCCACGGTGATGCAAAGGGGTGTGCCGATCTCGTCCTCCCGGCGGTAACGCTTGCCGATAGAACCGGCATCGTCATAATCCACCATAAAGTCCTTCCGCAGCTGCTGATAGATCTCCTCAGCCTTGGGGGCAAGCTTCTTGCTCAGAGGCAGCACTGCAGCCTTGAAGGGAGCCAGTGCCGGATGCAGCCGCAGCACGGTACGCACATCGTCTTTGCCGTTCTTATCCTGACCCACGACCTCTTCGTCGTAAGCCTCGCACAGGAAGGCCAGCGCCACACGGTCGCAGCCCAGGGAGGGCTCGATCACATAGGGGATATAGTGCTCGTTACGCTCCTGGTCGAAGTAGGTCAGCTTCTTGCCGGAAGCCTCCTGGTGACGACCCAGGTCATAGTCGGTACGGTCAGCAATGCCCCACAGTTCGCCCCAGCCGTTGCCGAAGGGGAACTGATACTCGATGTCGGTAGTAGCCCGGGAGTAGAAGGCCAGTTCTGCGGGATCGTGATCGCGCAGCCGCAGGGAGTCTTCCTTGATGCCCAGGGAGATCAGCCAGTTCTTGCAGAAGTCCTTCCAGTAGGCAAACCACTCCAGGTCGGTGCCGGGCTGGCAGAAGAATTCACACTCCATCTGCTCAAATTCACGGGTACGGAAGGTGAAGTTGCCGGGGGTGATCTCGTTACGGAAGGCCTTACCCACCTGGCAGACGCCGAAGGGCAGCTTCTTGCGGGTGGTGCGCTGAATGCTATCAAAGTTGACGAAAATGCCCTGTGCAGTTTCGGGACGCAGATATGCGATGGAGGAGGAGTCCTCGGTAACACCGATCTTGGTCTGGAACATCAGATTGAAGTTCCGGATGGAGGTAAAGTGATGCTTGCCACAGTTGGGGCAGACCACATCCTCGTGCTCCTCGATGAATGCGTTCATCTGGTTGGTGTCCATAGCATCCACATTCACCAGCTTGCCGGATTCGGAAGCGGAGATCAGCTGATCAGCCCGCTGACGAGATCCGCAGCCCTTGCAGTCCACCAGAGGATCGGAGAAAGAACCCACGTGTCCGGTGGTGACCCAGGTGGTGGGGTTCATAATAATGGCGGCATCCAAACCCACATTGTAGTCGGATTCCTGCACGAACTTCTTCAGCCACGCCTTTTTTACATTGTTCTTAAACTCCACACCCAGAGGGCCGTAGTCCCAGGAGTTTGCCAAACCGCCGTAAATCTCAGAACCGGCATACACAAAGCCACGGTTCTTACACAAATTTACGATCATTTCCAAAGTCTTTTCGCTGTTTTTCATATTTCTATCCTCCAAAATAGGATTTATTCACAAATGACACCTTATTATATCGGGAAAAGCCACTGAAATCAAGAGCTTTCTTTCAAAACCAGGTCCTCTCCCAGATCTTCTGCCATCAGCCGGTGGACCCGATTGCCCACATCCACCGTAGTCTGCCCTTTTATTTCCTCCGGGGGGATCACCGCCACCAGGTGCAGATGCACATCCGTAGGCTTCAGGCGCAAGGCGTTGCGGAAAACTTGGTTGGTGTTCCGCAAGGTGCAGACCACAATGGGCACACCCGTCTTCTGGGCGATCTTGAACACGCCGTTGCGGAAAGGATGGAGCAGACCATCCATACTGGTATAGCCCTCGGGGAATACAGCGATGGATACTTCATCTTCCTGGATCAGCCGAATGCAGGCCAGAATGGTCTTCAGCGCCTCCCGGTCGTTCTCCCGGTTGATCAGCTGACACATAATCTTGTGCATCAGCTTGCCCACCACAAACATCGTAGTATTCTCACGCTTGGAGATAAATGCCAGCTGGCTTTTCCGGAAGCAATGCAGCAGCATAGGGGGATCCAGATCATTGATATGGTTGCAGACCAGCATAAACCGTCCGGCCTTGGGCGTCTTCTCCAAGCCTTCCGTGTGGAGTCGGATCTGCAGAATGGGCTGGATTAACTCTATCAGACAACCGATGACAAATCGGTAAAATCCGTTATCCTTTTTTTGAGGCTTGCCGGTATCTACCGCCGCGCTCATAGCCAGCACCAGCAAAAATATCAGCATCAGCAGCCCCACCAGACTGCCAAGCCAGCCCACCGGCAGCAGCCACAGCCAACAGAGATTTTCAAAGTTGCCGGTTTTCATACAGATCACCACTGCCGATACCAGCGCCAGGGCTAACAAAGTGAAGCAAGTCATACTCCTTCACCTCCGCAAAAGTAAATTTATTCCTTATTATACTCTGCCTGCGACCCGGAAACAAGTATAATTTTTCTAAAACAAGGGTAGAAATCCCCGGGCTACACTGGTATAATATATTTAATCGTGTACTGCCCTGTTGTGGCATACAAAGGAGGCCCGTTTATGAATCGCTTTGCAAATCTTTCTTTGTTCCCCTGGCTGACCTTTCTGCTGGGCGCTGTAGGCTACGGTCTGCGGCTTTGGCTGCTGGCCAGTCTGGATGAAAATAATCTTCTGCAGACATCTCATCCTGCAGGAATCATTTGCATCTTTCTTCTGCTTTTTCTTTTGTTTTTTTATTTCCTGGTGGTGCGGAATTTAGTGCCCATCGCCCAGTACGGCCTTCTCTTCCCCCGCTCTCCCTTGGCGATCGCAGGTAATGTAGCTGCCGGCGCAGGCTTTTTGTACAGCGGCTATACGAGACTTTCCGGAACGGGTGCAATATTAGGGGTCCTGTTCCTGGTGATGAGCATTCTGGCAACGCTTGGCATACTGTATGCCGGCTTCTGCCGGTTGAAAGGGCAGCGTTGCCATTATATGGTTCGGACATATATCTGCTTCTATCTGATGCTGCACCTGGTCTTCTCCTGCCGTTCCTGGGGTTCTGATTCCCAGGTGCAGATGTATCTGTTCCCGCTGCTGGCCTCCTTGTTCTTGGTGCTGGCCAGCTATTACCGGACGGTTCTGGATTCTCAAAAAAGCGACCGCCGTCCCTATATCATCCTTACCCAGAGCGCGCTGTTTTGTTGTATGCTCTCTTTGAAGGGCGACAGCTCCCTATACTATCTGGCAATGGCCTTCTGGATGGCAACCGACTGCTGTAACACAAAACCCAAGCCCGCTCGCTATCTAAAGAAGAAATAAGGGGGTTCCTATGTATTTACCGGACTGGGTACTCTACTGTGTCCACTCGCTGGAACAAGCTGGGTTTCAGGCCTATACCGTAGGCGGCTGCGTCCGGGATTCCCTGTTAGGACTGCAGCCCCACGATTACGATTTATGTACCAGCGCCACACCCCAGCAGACTGCGCAGGTGTTCTCCCATCATACGCTGATCCGCAGCGGTGAAAAGCACGGAACCATCGGTGTCGTGGTCCAGGGACAGGTTTTGGAGATCACCACCTTCCGCACCGAAGGGGGTTACCGGGACAGCCGCCACCCGGATTGGGTGGAATTTGTAGACCGGGTGCAGGAGGATCTGGCCCGGCGGGATTTTACTGTCAACGCCATAGCCTATCACCCCGAAATCGGCTATGTAGACCCCTTTGGAGGACAGCAGGATCTGCAAAACCGTGTCCTCCGGGCAGTGGGCGATGCGCCTACCCGTTTTCGGGAGGATGCGCTGCGAATCTTGCGGGGTGTACGGTTTTCTGTCCGGTTCGGTCTGACACCGGCGCCTGCCACAATGGCGGCTATGGCAGAGCTTGCTCCGCTGATGGAGCAACTGGCAAAGGAACGTATTTTTCAGGAACTATGCGGCCTGCTGCCGCTGATCCACGCGGATGAGCTGGTAACCTTTGCGCCGATTTTGGTGCAGGTTTTGCCTGTGCTGAAGCCCTGTGTGGGATTTTTGCAGCACAGCATCCACCATCAATATGATGTATTCACCCACACCGCTTATGTGGTGGAGGCCACACCTGAGGATCTTTCCCTGCGGTGGGCTGCGTTGCTCCACGATTGCGGTAAGCCGGCGGTCTTTTCCCTGGACGAATCCGGCAAAGGCCATTTTAAGGGACACGCTAAGATCAGCGCCCAGCTGGCAGAGGAAACCCTGTATCAGTTGAAAGCCCCAACCGCCCTGCGGGAGCAGGTGGTCTTTCTTGTGGCCCAGCATATGACCCCGCTGGAGCCGGATAAGAAGCTGCTGCGCCGCCGTTTGGGAAAATGGGGCGTTGCACAAACGCAAGCGCTTCTGCAGCTGCAAGAGGCGGATATGGGTAGCAAAGGCACCGGCGATTTTTCCCAGCTGGAGCAATTTAGCCACCTGCGTCAACTGCTGCAGGAAGTACTCTCGGAGGATGCCTGTTTGAACATCCGGGATCTTGCCATCAACGGAAATCATCTGCTGGAGCTTGGCTTTGCTCCGGGGAAGGCCATCGGCAACTGCCTGCAATACCTGCTGTCGCAGGTACAGCAGGAGCTGCTACCCAACGAACCGGGGGCACTGTTGGCGCAGGCTTTAGATTATTTGACACACGGAATGAATCATCTATGACAAAAACACCTTTTACCTTAGGAATCCTGGCCCACGTGGACGCTGGCAAGACCACCCTGTCGGAAGCGATGCTCTACTTAAGCGGTGCCCGCCGTACCTTAGGTCGGGTAGATCACCGGGACGCCTTTTTGGACACCCACTCACTGGAGCGTGCAAGAGGCATCACGATTTTTTCCAAACAGGCGATTCTGCAAACCCAACACCGCACCATTACTCTGGTAGACACCCCGGGCCACGTGGATTTTTCCGCAGAGGCTGAGCGGGTATTGCCGGTTCTGGATTGTGCGGTGCTGGTGATCAGCGGTATCGACGGCATCCAATCCCACACCCTGACTTTGTGGGATCTTTTGGGGCGCTACAAGGTGCCCACCGTGGTCTTTGTCAGCAAAATGGATCTGCCCGGCAAGGGCCGGGAGGAGATCCTGACCCAGCTGCAAACCCACTTCGGCAACTGTGCCGACTTTTCCGCAGACAGAGCCATCTGGCTGGAACAGGCCGCTATGTGCGACGAGCAGCTGCTGGAACAGTACTTGCAGACCGGCGATGTGGAGGATGCTGCCATCCGGCAGCTGGTGCAGCACAGAAAACTCATCCCCTGCTGCTTTGGCGCCGGTCTGAAGCTGGAGGGCGTTGATACCCTGCTGGATATCTTAGACCGCTACGGTCCTGTGGACAGCTATCAAGACACCTTTGGCGCCCAGATCTACAAGATCTCCCGGGATAGCCAAAATAACCGGCTGACTTGGCTGAAGGTCACCGGCGGCAGCTTAAAAAACCGCCAACTGCTGGGCTATCGGACCCAAAAGGGCGAGGAAATCACAGAAAAAGTGATTCAGTTGCGGCAATACTCCGGCGACAAATTCACCACTCCGGAGGAGGTTTTTGCCGGTGAGCTGGTGGCTGTTACAGGACTCAGCAGCACCTACGCCGGCCAGAGTCTGGGTGACCAAGCCGCCGCTGGAGCACCGGTACTGGAGCCGGTGATGACCTATCGGCTGAACTTGTCCAGTGGCTGTGACCCGGTCTCCGTGCTGCCAAAGCTGCGGCTTCTGGAGGAGGAAGACCCCCTGCTGCGGATCCTGTGGGATGACCACTTAAAGCAGATCCACGTGCAGATTATGGGCAAGGTGCAGCTGGAGGTGCTCCGCAGCCTGATCCTGGAACGATTCGGTCTGGAGGTCACTTTGGATGACCAAAAGATCTATTACAAGGAGACCATTGCCGCCCCGGTGGAGGGCGTGGGTCACTTTGAGCCTTTGCGGCACTATGCGGAAGTCCATCTTCTGCTGGAACCCCTGCCTCAAGGCAGCGGATTGGTGTTTGACACCGTCTGCCCCTTAGATGTGCTGGATGCAAACTACCAAAAGCTGATTCTTGCCCATTTAAGCGAAAAGACCCATCGGGGCGTGCTGACCGGCGCGCCGATCACCGATATGAAACTGACATTGCTGGTGGGTAAGGCGCACCTGAAGCATACAGAGGGTGGCGATTTCCGGCAGGCTACCTACCGGGCCGTCCGGCAAGGTTTGATGCAGGCGGAATCTATCCTGCTGGAGCCCTGGTATCGGTTCACCCTCACTGTTCCCACAGCGCAGATAGGCCGGGCCATTACCGACATTCGGGCTATGAGCGGAGAATTTGAGGGTCCGGACGCCCAAGGCACCAACAGCATCCTCTCAGGTCTTGTCCCAGCATCGGAGCTGGGAGATTATGCCAGCCAGGTCGCTGCCTATACCCAAGGCACCGGACAGCTGCAGCTGACCCTTCACGGCTACGCCCCCTGCCACAATCAGGATGCAGTGGTGGCTGCTGCCGACTACGACCCGGAAAGTGATCTGGAAAACACCTCGGACTCGGTCTTTTGCAGCCACGGAGCGGGTTTTACTGTCAAGTGGGATCAGGTGCAGGCGTATATGCACTTGGAAAGCGGTCTGCAAAAAGAGTCCCAACCGGAACTGATCACCCGCAATATCCGTCTGGATGACAAAGAGCTGGAGGCGATTATGCTGCGGGAATTTGGTCCTGTGAAACGTCCTCTGTATCGGGCGCCGGAGAACCGCCCTGCCCGGGAGGAAGTGACCATTCGACCGCCCCGGGACAATGCCATCATCGTAGACGGCTATAACATCATCTTCGCTTGGGAGGAGCTGAGCAAGCTGGCGCTCCACGATCTGGATGCGGCGCGGCGGCGGCTGTGTGACCTGCTGTCCAGCTTCGCCGGGTTCAAAAAGTGTTATCTGGTAGTGGTCTTTGACGGCTATAAAGTCAAGGACAATCCCGGAGAGAAAGAGCAGTTCCACAACATTCACATTGTCTATACCAAGGAAAATCAGACCGCTGACGCATACATAGAAGCCCTGGCCGACCAGATCGGACGAAACTACGCAGTACGGGTGGCCACCTCTGACGGATTGGTGCAGCTGAGTTCCCTGCGCAGCGGCGTGCTGCGTATGTCCGCAAGAGAGCTGCAAACGGAAGTGGAGGCAACACGAAAGGAAATGCAATCTTATTTTTAACGCCCCTTTGTAAAATTCGTAATAAACATAAGAAATTACAGGAGGTATCCCTATGCGTAACCCCACCCCCAATGACCAAAAAAGCGCCCGGCAAGAACGGCAAGAGCACCGCGACCACCGAGTAGAGCATATTTTCCGTCGGATTCTCCATACCCTGGAACGGATCGTGGCAGCTGTCACGCTGATCGTTCTGGTGATCGCCCTGGGTTTAGAATTGTTCAAACTGTTCACCACAGGTGGCTATCTCAATGACATCAGCCTGTATTTGCACAACGTTCTGACTATCGTGGTGGGTCTGGAATTTGTCCGTATGCTGATCGACACGACTCCTGCCAATATTCTGGAGGTATTGACGGTGGCCATCACCCGTCACGTGATTCTCTCCCACGATAACCCCTGGAGCAATGTAGCGTGCATTGCCTGCATTGCGGGACTCTTTGCTATTCGCCGGTTCCTGGTTCGCCGCAGCGAGCTGAAAGAAGAAATGGTAGAAATGGAATAATCTTGCTTTTAGCAAAAGCCACCCTGTCCTTATCGGACAGGGTGGCTTTAATATTTCCTTAGAAGATGCGGCTCAGATCACCAGCCACCAGACCGGAACAGATCCGCAGAAGGTTGTTGGCGAAGATCACATCCTGGGCGCCGGTGGTCTTAGCAAGTTCTGTGACGCTGCCATCCCAGTAGCGGTAGTCGATTTCATAGACTGTGGAGTAATGATCTATGATAAAGGGCATAAACGCACAGCCGAAGGACTCCTTGATCACAATGCACACACTGCCGTCGGTCACATCTTTATTCTCGAACACGGTGTAAGGATTATCGCCGGCGGCGAAGGCATTGTACTTGTTGAAAGACGCATCCGCGCTCACATCCCGGATCACCGGCCAAGTGGAGGATTGACCTTTGGAATCGGTGTAGGTCATCGTCACATTAGTGACCGGATGATAGGCGTAAACCGTATCGGTGAAATCGTCCATATCCTTCATATACTGGTACAGATAACCCTCGAAGCCGGTAAATTTAGAAATCTTCCGCTCCTCCAGGGTGTAGGCGGTGATACCCTTGACTTTGCAGAACGCTTCATAGGCATAGTACGCGCCTGTTGCTGTCCAGTGATGGTCTGTTTTGAAATACAGGTACTCATCCCTGTGGCGCATAAGATTATCAAAGGCATCCACCTTCCTGATGCTGTCGTCCAGGTAGGAATACAGCCGTCCGATGTCCGCGCCCTGATCCCGGTAACCGCTGAGCTGGGGAATAATATCATCCGGCATCACCACACCGATGGCGGTGGGGATGGTCAAAGCATATACCTGGCTGATACCCTCCAGCTCCTGTGCGTAGCGGTTAAGCAGCTGGGCATAATCAGACGCTGCAGAGTCGCTGTAGCCATAGCCCTCAAAGCTGGTCTTGTCTACCTGATAGACCGTATGATAAGAATAGGTGCCGGACTGGCTGATCAGCTTAGGGTAAGTTCCGTCGTCCGGTTCTGTTGCCTCGGTAGCTTCTGTGGCTTCCGTAGCCTCAGTAGTCTCGGCAGGCTCCGTTGCCTCAGTAGTCTCAACCGGCTCCGTTGCCTCGGTAGTCTCAACTGGCTCCGTTGCCTCTGTTGTCTCAACGGGCTCAGTTGCCTCGGTAGTCTCAACTGGCTCCGTTGCCTCTGTTGTCTCAACGGGCTCAGTTGCCTCAGTAACCTCAATCGTCTCGGTAGGATCTGTTGCGTCTGTCTGCTGGGTAGTCTGTGTTGTGGAATCTTCTGTGGTGTTGTCTGTATTTTCCGTTGCCTGCGTTGCAGGGGGTTCCAGAGAAGAACCCTTGGCAATGATGGCCTCCGCCTGGCTCATATCCGGGCAAATGCATAATATCACAGCCGTCCCTTGTTTCCAGATCACAGCCTTTTCCAGCTTGGGAACTTGCTGGGGAATGTATGTCTTATACTGCTCGATCAGCTCTTCCACGTGGGCTTCCACGCAGGATACAGCTGCAGAAAGGTCTGCCTCGTTCGCCACCGTGATCAGTGCCACTTTATCCACAAAGTACGCACTGCCGGCGTACATCTGCACCTTTGCCCCCTGAGGCAGATCCGGAAAATACAATGCACCGCAGTCTCCCAGGTCTTTCAGTTCTGTTTCATAATCCACCTGCTCCACCAAGGCCGAAAACAGCACCTGGGGATCAATGCCCGATTGAACCGGCGGTTCCGGATTCTGGCAGGCTGCCAATGTCAGCAGGATGCTGACGGTCAAAATAAGGAAGAGGGTTTGGAAAAATCGTTTCATTGTCTTTTCTCTTTCTGCATCTATATTTCCACGGAAAACCGATTATTTCGGCATCACGAAGTTGTTTGGATTCAAAATAGTACCGTATTTTCTCGCACTATCTTATGTTAACTCAAAATCCATCACTTTGCAACTACCAAAAGTAATTTTTCGACATTTTTTCATCTTTACCTCTGGTTTTTGTTGATTTTTTCTTGGATATAGTATACCGAAAGCAGCGACGCGGCCTTCTGGTATTACTTTGAAAATACCGATTTGTTTAGGCGCTTCCCAACTGTGAGTGTTCAAAAACGCCTCCTCCAGTCTAAAAAGCACCCCCGTCCGTGTCGGATGGGGGTGCTGCTATATACGATCACGCAGAGATTCCCGGGAAGGGGTTATCTTTCTGCCTCCTGATTATCTTCGCTGTCTTCTTCCTGCTGGTCTTCTTCCTGCTGGTCTTCTTCCTGCAGAAGGTCCTGCGGCTCAGAGTTTCTGTTCTTCTTGATCTTTTCCATAATTTGTTCACGGAAGATAAAGAACAGAATGATCAGCACTGCCAGCAAAATGACAGACATACACAGCCAGCAGATGGGCATACCAAACAGACTTTCCCGCTCTTTTCCGCAGATCAAACAAAGACCGTCCCAGGCCCCATCCGGTTCTGCGGAATCGCTTCCGGGCTCGCCGTCCAGCCACTTGGCATACAGGGTCATATTGCCATCCACTCTGTCATTTTCAAAATCCCACTTTTCCGTCAGGTGAATGTCCCTGTACCACCCCTCCAGATGCTTGCCTTCCCGGACAGGGTCAGCAGGGCGTGTGATCAGCTCGCCATAAATTGCAGTAATGGGGTCGATGGGCGCACCGCCGTTGGTTTCAAATTTAACAACACAATCCGTGGACAGAATCGCTACCACATCGTTGGCAACGCACCTGTAGCTACCGCTGCCATCAGGCAGGGAGACCAAGAAGTCTTCATTGGTAATTCTGGACACACCGGAAGTACCAATGACTCTCAGCTGGAACGAACCCACCCGAACCTTGGGGCCCCACAGTTCACCACCGGCGAAGGACAGGAAGTTCATATACAGTTCCTTGTGGTTGTCCACCAGCTCGATATCCGTACTCTGCACGCCATCATACAAAGCCACACTGTCCTCTACCAGCTCGAAGAAATCCCGGTCGTAACGGATTTCATCCTGCATAGCGTGCATACTATAAATCTCGTTTTCGTCGGTGCGGTACAGATAGAGGGTCACGGTGAGCATATCACCGTTATCGACCTCTAACAGTTCCTTACCGTCAATGGTCAGTTCGTATCGAAATTCCATCTCCTCCTCTGCAGAGGCAGAGATGCCGCATACCGGCAGCACCAGCGCCACAGCCAGAAGGAACGCGAACAATTTTTTTATGTTCATAGAAACCCCTTTCATTGCGTGTTATCCGGAAGTTTGATGCTGCGCAGCATCCTTTCCTGCCCGGCCGCATTTGTAATTTCCACAGGCAAAACAGGGTGATTCCCCCGATTATGTGTAAATTACCTGCACATTTTCCAACGCAATATGCAACTATACTTCCACTTGTATATAGTAGCATATAACCAAGAGAAATTCAACTAAAATCTTATTGCTGCTTTTTTGCAGCATTTTGGCTGCGCGCAACAGCGCTGTTGATTTCCGGCAGAAAATATGCTATAGTTCATACATTCCACATCATCGGGCAGACCCTTCGAAAAGGAGGATATTATGGCAGAGCAAAAATTGAGCATCTATAAAAGCCGCCGTAACCGTGTCTGTCTGACCCAAACCGACGCAGGGCGGTTTGTTGTAAAAACCTTTTTAGATGAATCCTGTTTTCAAAAAGAACTGCAGATTTATAAATTGCTGCAAAATAAGGATATCCCCTGCGCGCAAGTGATGGCGGCAGAGGGCAAAACATTGGTGCTGTCAGAATTACCCGGGCAAACGCTTGTGGAATGTCTGCAGCAGCAGGAGCAAACCGGTGTGCCTGTGTGTGACATTTGGAAAAAGCTTGTGGCTTGGCTGACGGCATTTCATCAGGAAACCGGTTTTGTGATGATGGATGTCAATCTGCGAAATTTTCTCTATGACGAAAAAACGAAAATGCTATACGGTCTGGATTTTGAAGAATGCAGTCCGGACAGTATCATAATTTCTGCGGCAAGCGTTGCGGCGTTTATCCGTACATATCAGCCTGAAAACACACCGCTGAAGCAGGAAATATCAAAATATGTTCTGCAGTTGTTTGCACAGAACTACGAAATGGAGGTGGATCGTTTATTCCTGGAGTCCGCGGGACAGGAGGAAAAAATTTTAGCGCGGCGCAAAAACAAAATATAAACTTTTTCCGAGCAGTATGCACCTAAGGCTTTGGCTATGGTCTGCTGCCAGGGTGTATTTGGAAACGGATGCGCCTTCCGTATTTGAAAAGGAGAAAACAATGAAACTAAAAATACCACTCAGTCATCTGATATTTCTGGCGATCTGCATCGCTTTGAGTCTGGTGACAAAGCGGGTAATTTCCCCGATTACCAACCTCTTAACGGATTTCCTCAGAGTTCCCGGTGGTGGTGCGGCAACGGCCTTTTCACTGATGTTTTTAGTGATTGCCACCAGTTCAATACAATGGCCTTTGGCGACGGCAGCGGCAGGATTTGTCCAAAGTCTGCTTGCGCTCAGTATGGGTATGGGCGCCTATCAGGGCGCATTTGCCATTTTGACCTATACGCTACCGGGCTTGGTCATTGATCTGTTCCGCAAATTTTATCCCCGCAGAGATAACGCCTATTTTTCCCTGTCCTGTGGGGCAGCCAACACTACGGGGGCGCTCCTGACCAACTTGCTGGTATTCCGGTTGGAAGGCATTTCCTTTCTGCTGTGGATGCTGATCGCCTGTGTCATAGGCCTGCTTGGCGGCCTTTTAGGAGGGCTGTTATTTCATCGGATTGAACGAATTCCGGAATTTAGAAGGTTTGTTTTATGTCAAGAAAAATAACCATTGGCATTATTCTTCTGTTTATCGTTACCGGCATTGTTGGGGCAATCCACTTGATGAATCAGGACGCGGTCGAATGTATGGTGATCACACAGAAGAATCAGCAAGTCGCCGTAACCTTTGACGATCTGAACCGGGAAGCATTTTCCGGTAACCTGATCAACGGAAAAGGTGACGTGACATTTCACGAATATACCGGTGTTTTACTGGCAGATCTGTTAAAAAGCAAAGGGATTGACCTCACAAATGCTTCCGGGGTGACCGTAACCTCAGCAGACAACTACAGCGTGGTCTTTACTGCGGAAGAAATTCTGCAGGCAGATCGCGTTTATGCAGCCATCACCGCCGATGGCAAAAAGATCGAGGGAATCGTTCCCGGAAGCGATGGCGTTCAGGTTATCGTTTTTGGAGACCCTAACAGCCGTCGCTGTGTCCGCTTTGCCCAGAAAATTACAGTCAACATACCATAAAACACATTCCCGGCTATCGATCGGATAGCCGGGAATTTTTTTGCAATATCACTGCTTATTTTGTAATGTACTTCCCCTGTTTTACCGAAAAAAGGACTTTCAGTCCCAGTTTTTCGGCTAACATCAGTGCATCGCGGGTGATGACCGCCTTGCTCATAAGACACCCGACCTTACAGCGTGCCGCTTTCTTTACTGTCTGCACATTGATTCTGCCGCTGGTAAACATAATGGCACCCTGCAGATCATATCCCGCCAAAACAGCTGCACCTACTGCCTTATCTATGGCGTTGTGCCGACCGATATCTGTACGCAGAATATGCCAGCCATCGCCTTTTATGACGCATTCGTGGATGCCGTGAGACCGGATATACTTGTCCGAAGCCAGGTTAAAGAGCGTAAGCATCTCATCGGCAGAAGCGTTTACCGTATGCTGCAGATTGTATTTTTCCGGATGGGCCGGAACAGCTGTGCCGCCTTGTGCAATAGCCCTATGCCCGTCCCGGGATATTTCCACCGAATCCGTAGAATACCCCTCAGACAAAAGCCATCCCACGCAAAGCTCATCCAGTTCATTCGGACTGCAAACAAACCGACACAGCAGCACATCCCCCCGGTAAAGGTCAAGTTCGTGCTCCTCGTTTAATACAACACAGACAGCACTGTGCAACCCCTCTGAAAAACCCGACAGAATCAATGTGGTCTCATCCGGTCTGTTTGAAAAACAATTCTCTACCTTCATACAGGCATCTCCCGTAATCAAAGTTTATCGGAGACAGCCACCCCGCCGCATTTTGCGATGTCAGAACAGCTTTATAACGGTATATTACCCCATATCCTATACGATGTCAACGTTCGCCCCGTCCGAAAACCCCGGTAATAATTTATCAAAGTGGCCGCACACGCACACCTGAATACGGTGAGAACGGGAATTTTTGACTATTTTCAAATTTCATCGATTTAGAGTATTGTTTTTGCATCGTTTATGTTATATACTTTTTAATAGGAAAGCATCTTATGTTCATTGGTGTATTTTCAGCAATGCGGGGATGGGACATTCTATGATCATACAGCAAAGGAGAGCAAGTAAAGCGTTATGAAAAATGACCATATCATTCAGTATCCCGATGAATACAGCCATTGTATCGGCTGCGCCAGCTGTGAGCTGTTCTGTTCTCTGATTCATAACGGCGTAACGGGTCCTTGCCAAGGCGGCATCCAGCTGGAACTTGGTAAGCTCGATACATTAAAGCACAAGGTATATGTCTGCGAGCACTGCGAAGATCACCCGTGCTACGAAGCGTGTCCCAAGAAAGATACCGCAATGTGTGTGGACGAAAACGGCATCGTATACATCGTAGAAGAAGAATGCATCGGTTGCGGCAAGTGCGCCAAATTCTGTAAGCTCACCCCTGCCCGCATCACGATGGACAAGAAAAACCGCAAAGCACACAAATGTGACCTTTGCCGCACAAGAGAAGAAGGCCCGATTTGCATCCAGCGGTGTCCTGTAGCGTGTCTGGGGTTGGCCTCAAATCCGCTTCCCTATGATCCTCAAAAACAGGAGGTGTAAAACCTTGGCTAAAAAGAAATTATTTCACCAACTTCCCTCCTGCTATGCGGGAAAAATTCTAAAAATCGACCTGACAACCAAGACTACCTCCATCATCCCCACCGCTAAGTACGCAAATGATTACATCGGCGGCAGAGCCTTGGCAAACAGATTGTACTGGGATGAATGCAACGGAAAGGGCGTAGAAGCGCTTTCTGCAGAGAATACCCTCATTTATATGACGGGTCCCCTTGCCGGCACCGGTCTGCCTTATTCCGGTCGTTCGATTATGACCGGCATCTCCGCCAAGAACATTCCCGAACAGTATACCCATACCAGCTGCGGCGGCTACTTTGGCTCCGTGCTTAAGTGGGCCGGCTACGACGGTTTTATGGTCACCGGCAAAGCCGACGAACTTACATATGTCTTGATCGATGACGATCGTATTTCTTTTGAAAGTGCCGCAGAATTAAAAGGCTGCTATGTCCAGGATACCCAGGAAAAGTTGTTTGACAAGTACGGAAGGAAGTCTTCCGCCCTGGTCATCGGTCCGGCAGGCGAAAACCGCTGCCGCCACGCATCCATTGTAACCCACGCCGACAGCGCATTTGCAATGCCCGGCTTCGGTGCGGTGTGGGGCTACAAGAACTTGAAAGCTGTTGTAGCAAGAGGCACCGGCACCATCGCTCCTATGGATCTGGAAAAGACACTGCAGATCCACGCTTGGCGTGATAACCCCCCAAAGGGCATCCCCTATCCGCCCCAGCCTTGCGACAATATTTCTCTGTTGGGCTTTTCAGGTAAGAGTGAGCCGTATGCCCTGGAATTCAACTCCTGCAACCCCGGCTGTAATCATATCTGTATGAGCGCCAGAAGCGGTCTGACCAATCCGCTGGATCCCAACGGCAGTAAAATCACGATGTCTGGCAAGTGTATGGATCCCTTTGGTTCCATTATGCGGTGTGATAACAATTATCCGCTGGGAGCCTATGTGGATTTTCCAAGACAGTCCGAACCCGGAATGTATAAATGGCAAACCCTCACCGTGTGCGACGAAGAGGATCCGTTAAAGGATGAATATCTGCGGAATTACCCCGGCAACCTGCTGAATATGTGGGGACCGGACTTCGAATTCGGCAAGATGATGATGTGGTGCTGTAACCAGTACGGTCTTGACAAGTGGGATATTTGCTTCTGGCTTTTCACTTGGATGTTCCAGTGTCAGCTGGAAGGCCTGTTCGATGACGGTAAGGTAGATTTCGGCAGACCTGTGGACTTTACAGATCCACAGTTCGTAAAGTATATTCTGGACTGTATGGTCTACCGCAAAGGGCCTATGGGTGATCTGCTGGCAGAAGGCGTTGGCAGAATGATCCGGGCTCTGGGCAAGGAAAAGTACGGCGATACCATCCGGCACGGAATCTTCAACAGAGACGGCGAAGAAAGACTGACCCCCGTCAGCTGGGAAACCAGTTGGGGCGAATGCTCTCACTGGCAAGGCAGAGGATTCCAGGGATGTGAAAAGAATATCTGGGTTTCGATGAACATTCTGCATATGATCGGTTCCCGGGATGAGGCCAACGGCGCTCATTCTCACGATCACTATGACAACTACATTCAGTATCGGGACGATCCCTGCCACCACCCGCTGATGGTAGACGCGACAGTATACAACATCCGCCGAAACGAGATGAAGGACTCTCTGCTCCTTTGTGAGTTTAAGGATCCGGATCCCGGCAGACCCGATATGGAACTGGAGATGCTCAAGGCGGCTGCAGGCGTGGATTTGACCACGGAAGAGCTTGACCACATTGCCGACAGAGGAAAGATCATCGAAAGAGCAATCTTTATGCGTGACCACGGAAGAACCCGTGATATGGAGATCGTTCAGGTATATCCCTGGATGACGTTCCCGGACCCCTGGGGTGATACGGTAACCTGGGACGAATGGAACGACTTCGTGGATATGTTTTATCAGGATCGCAAATGGGATCTGGAAACCGGCTGGCCCACAAGGGAAGCCTGGGAAGATTTGGAATTGGACGATATCGCAGACTTTTTCCAAAAAGAAGGGAAAATCCCTGTAGAAAATCCCAATTACGTCAGAAAACCCAATCCTTTTCAAAAATAACTCAGGAGGAAATGTAATATGAAAGTTATTCAAGCTGAATTGCTGGTAGATTCCCGCTGTAAGCTGGCAGAAGGACCGATTTATGACCACCAGAGAAACGGCCTGTACTGGCTGGACATCGAGGCAAACCGAATCTATTATATGGACCTTTCGTCTGAACGCGTTTTATACATCCAGATGGACCGCCCCATCGGTTCGATTGTGCTCACCGATAAAGGAAACATTCTGGCAGGTATGGACGACGGCGTTTACTTAATCAACGAACTGCGCTGCGAACCTTACTGCCTGATGAAAGAAGCAGCCGCAGAAAACATTCGCTTCAACGACGGAAAATGCGACCCAGCCGGCAGATTTATCGTGGGTACTCAGGTAAATCCAAACAACGCGGAACTGGGTTGTCTGTTCTCCGTCACCGGCAAAAACACATATGAGGTTCTTTCTTGCGGTTTGGGCTGCTCCAACGGACTTGCCTGGACCACCGACGGAAAGACGATGTACCACGTTGACAGTCTGGTGCAAACCCCCAGTAAAGTATTCGCGTATGATTACAATGTAGAAACCGGAACTGCAACCAACCGGCGGGAGATCATCGATTATGCTCCGTTGGCTCAAAAAGGAATCCTGGCAGACGGTATGACAATTGACTGCCAGGGCAATCTCTGGATCGCTGAATGGGGCGGCTACGGTGTTGGCTGCTGGGATCCCAGAACCGGAACGAAGATCGCCCACGTTGCCGTTCCTGCAGAAAGAGTTTCCTGTTGCACTTTTGGCGGAGAGGATAACAAAACCCTGTTCATCACCACCGCCGCAGGAGACGGACAGTATGCCGGCGGCGTCTTCCAGGCGAAAATGGATGTTGCCGGATTCACATCTGTGAATTATTGTGAATAACAAAACAATTTAAGAAATATAATTTCTAGAGAAAAGAGGAATTTACTATGTCTTTGAGTTATGATCTGATGGAAAGAGCAAGAAAGGTTATCCCCGGCGGTGTTAACTCCTCCGTTCGCAAAATCGAGCCTAGTTTTGGTTGGAAAACCGCCAAAGGCTCTTATATGTGGGATATGGACGGCAACAAGTATGTTGACCTGAACGCAGCCTGGGCAGCTTGTATCCTGGGACACCGCCACGATGAAGTGGACGATGCTGTGATTGCAGCCATCAAGGATTGTGACCTGATCGGTCTTGGCACAACCACTTACGAAGTAGAGCTGGCTGAGAAAATTGTTGAGAATTTCCCCTGCGCAGAACGGGCATTGTTCTCTACCTGCGGTTCTGAAGCAACTTACCACGCAATTCGTCTTGCCCGCTCCGCAACAGGCAGAAGTAAAATCATTAAGTTCCAGGGCGGCTATCACGGTTGGCACGATTACGTTTTGAGAAACACCTACAACAAAAAAGAAACAATGTATACCCGCGACCTTGGCTCCTCCGGTATGCTCAGCTCCGCTGTGGATGAAACCCTGATCTGCCGTTTCAACGATCTTGAGGATGTAGAAAGCAAGATCAAGGCAAATCCCGGTGAGATTGCGGCAATTATTACCGAGCCCGTTGCTTATAATCTTGGCGGCGTGCGGCTTCAGGATGAATTCCTGAGAGGTTTGAGAAAGCTTTGCGATGAAAACGGCATTCTGTTGATTTTTGACGAAGTCATCACCGGTCTGCGGGTTGGTATGCACGGTTATCAAGGCATTTGCGGCGTAACTCCCGACCTTTGCACCATTGGCAAGGCCATCGGCAACACATATCCCATTGCGGTAACTGCCGGCAAAGCAAAATATATGGATATGTTCAACACCGCAGAAAAAGGCACTGTGGCTTACGGCGGCACCTTTAACGGTGGTCCCTTTGTTATGGCGGCTTGTCTCAAAACAATGGAAGTTCTTGAGCGGGAGAATGTACATCAGTATCTGTTTGATCTGGGCGACTACCTGAGAAACGGTATGAACGAGATCTTTAAGCAGCAAGGTTACGAAGCAGAAATGACCGGCTACGGCTCTATCAGCATCCCCGTCTTTGGCAAGGGTCCCTTCAATTGTCAGGACGATCTGCACGAAGCCGATATGAAAACTGCTGTTGCATTCAGAAAAGGTCTCGTAAAGCGGGGATATTACATTGTTCCGGCTGATGTCAAGCGTCTGTGCCTGATGTACTCTCACACCAAAGAAGACATTGACGGTCTGTTCCAGGTGGCAGAAGATACTTTGAAGGAAATGAAAAAATAACACATACGCAGCGCAATGCTGGAGGGCCAATTATGTTGGATTATTTGATCAAAAACGCAACGGTCATCGACGGCACCGGTCAGCCTGCTTTCCGGGCCAGTGTAGGCATCCAGGATGACAGGATCGCAGCGGTCATCAGTGACGGAACTCTCCCCGAAGCAAAGACAGTTATTGATGGAGAAGGGCTGGTTCTGACTCCCGGCTTCATTGATGTTCACAGCCACGCAGATGTTTCCCTCCCCGTTTACCCGGGTGCCGATAACAGCATTATGCAGGGAATTACAACATTTGTTGGCAGCAACTGCGGTATGGGTGTTGCCCCGGCATACAACGAGGAATTTTCCAATTTCTATGTTTTGAAGCAGCTGCAGATGGAAGGCTATCTGAATATCTGCTGGAAATCTTTTGGCCAGTGGCTGGATTATGTTCGCTCCTTCCCCATCGGCCCCAACTATGTGCCATTGGTAGGTCATAATGCCATTCGTGGCAGTGCTATGGGAATGGACTATAACCGTGCTGCAACAGATGAAGAACTGGAAAAAATCAACGCTCTGCTGACGGAAGCGCTGGACGCAGGTGCCTTTGGAATGTCCTATTCTTCTGATCCGGGTTACGCAGGACACTGTGCGGATCTGCGGGAACTGAGAACGTTGTTTAAGCAGCTGGAAGACCGGGGTTCTTTTGTAACCGCCCACACACGCCACCATCAGAATCAATGGCCCAGCGATGACGGCCGTAATTATTATGGTGTTTATGTGGGTGAGCCCGGTGAGGTTCTGTGCGGCAGGTATCACGGCCTGTTAGAATTCTTGGAGCTTTTCAAGGAAACTCCAAAATTAACTGCGTGCTATTCCCATCTGACCAACGCGTTTCTGATGCCTATGCCCCACTCTCAGACAGTGGAAGATGCAATGGTTGACGAGACCCTGCGGATTTTTGTGGATGAACCCGCAGAAGAAGGCTACCGCATTTACTTCAATGTACTTACGCATCAAAACAGTCTTTCCGGCATCCGCAAAGTCGTATACGACTTATCCTGCAGCCTTGCCTACGATCGGGAATTGAAAGCCTACAAAGAGGCCTCTGTTTTGGTGAACAGTCTGAAAGATCCCGCTTTCCGCGAAAAGTTGAAAACTTATATTAAAAGCGGTAAGTTCAAGATGAATATGATCTCCCCCGCTACTGATCCATATTGGGCAGATTGCTTTACATTCTTTACCGCAAAAGACACTTCCTTGCTGAACAAAACCCTTATGGAAGTCACAAAGGAACGCACAACCGGCCTGACTGCGGAGAGGGTGTATCAGAATTGCCTTGAAGTGTTGTTTGACCTGATCATCGAGGATTCCGATTTGGAGTGGGCACTCACTTGCGACAAGCGGGAATATATGGCTACCAACCGTTTACTGCGCAATCGCAGAGGTATGCCTATGACCGACTCTCCCGCATTCCCCGAAAAATCGGACAAATGGCTCAGCCCTATGGGTTATGGCAATCCGCCGTTGTCTTATACAACGATGATCCGGTATTTGGTGGATGTGTGCCGCGAAGGCAAAGCAATGTCTCTGGAAGAAGCCATCCGCAGAATCACCACCCAGGCGGCGGAAATGGTAAACATTCCCGAACGCGGACGTATTGCAGAGGGTATGAAGGCGGATCTGGTGCTGATGGACTGGGATCAACTCAATTATGTGATTGATTTTAACAATCCCTCCGCGCAGCCTACCGGCATTCACTATGTTTTTGTAAACGGCAAGGCTGCATTGGAAGAGGGCAAGCTGACCCACGTCCTGTCCGGTGAAGTCATTACAAAACAATAACGTCTTTGGATCGCTGGCGGTGCTTATCCACACCCTATGTAGACCAATTCGTTTTCTGTTTCTGACACGAAATAAAAAGAAACCGCACCGAATGGTGTGGTTTCTTTTTTGTGAACGATATAGGACGCAGGTCTATGACCTGACCCACTGCAAGCGGTTGCACGCTTGACAAAAGAAAAGCCCACTCTATCGAGCGGACTTTTTTGGTGGACGATATAGGACTCGAACCTATGACCTTCCGCACGTCAAGCGGATGCTCTAGCCAGCTGAGCTAATCGTCCAAAGGCAGGAGTCATTATAGCCGTAAATGCTGCTTTTGTCAACCCTTTTTGTAAAATAAGTTAAAAAATTTTCCGAACACTGCCGTTGCAGATCGGCGCAATTTCTCTTTGCAATTCTCTGGTGATTATGATATAATCTTCCACAGTTATTAAGCATATGGAGAAATTTTATGCGTATCCGAAGTTATTTTGTGCTCCTCCTCTGTCTGTGCCTGCTGGGCGCACTCTGGGGCTGTGCCAAACCCGCTCCCTCCTCGCCTAAATCGGTGGGAATCTGTCTGCGCGACGATGCCCTGCCCATACATACCGCAGCCAAATCCGTTCTGACAGAGCAGATCGGCCACACCGCCCTGTCGGAAGCAAAGGGCGAGGCCTCTATGCAGCTGCGGCAGGCAGAAGTTTACCTGCAGGAGGGGTACTCTCTACTGGTGGCAGAATCGGTAGATCAAGAAACGGCGCTGGCTCTTGCCACACTTTCCCAGCAGTACCAAACACCCATTATTTTTACCGAATTTTCCACTGATCACACCCTTGCGGAGCAAGCGTACTGCGGCAGTTACCTCGGTTATGATCCGGCGCAGGCCGGAGCCGCTTTGGCAGAGCTTTTGGCGCAGTTCCCTTATGGTGCCGACACCAATCAGAACGGTCAGGTGGCCTATCTGCTGATCACCGGCCCGCAGGAGGATCCTTTCCACGCTGCAGCGGCCCAAGGTTTTGCAGATGCTATGGCTGACGATCATTTGCTGGAAACCCTTGTGTGCGACGGAACTTCCGAATCCGCACAACAGCTGTTTGACCAGATGCTTGCCGATCACGGCCGGGACATTGAGGTGGTCTTCACCACAAACGAAGCAATTGCCACCGGTGTTGTCAACGCCATTCGCAGGCGGGGTTGGTATCCGGGTACTGACAGCTATGTGCTGACCATCAGCAAGCAGGATGACACCCAGATCCTACAAAATGGCGTATCCGGAATTGCCATCCCGGATACGGATGCCTATGGTGCTCTGATTTCCCAACTGGCGCAGGATTTGCTGAAGAAATCTCCCGCAACAAATCGGGTGCTGGCACCCTGGATTGCAAAACGCTAATAAAAAGCAGGTCGCCGCGGCGACCTGCTTTCTTTATTCAGATATGTGGCAGCAGATTGCTGCGTTTGAGCGCCGGCCGCAGAGCCAGATAGAAAATGCTGGCGGCGATCACTGCCACCACCGCATTGACCGATGTGGTCATGGCGCCGATCTTCACCCAGATCGTCGCCGCTTTTTGGGGCACTCCCAACACATAGGTTTTATAAAAGTAACCCACTACCGGGTCTGCCACCACATTGAACGCCATACCGCAGGCGCAGCTGATGACCGCAGCCACCGGCAGCGGCAGCTTCCGCTCCTGCTCCCGGCTGATATGGAAGACCTTGTGGGCCACAAGGCCGGTAATCAGACCGATACACAGTTTTAGCACAAAGGTTTTGGGCGCAGAGGTTACATAAGCAGTGGTCAAATCCGCAATGGTCATACCCACCGCACCGGACAGGCCGCCCCAAAAGCCACCCAAAAACAATGCCGCCAACACACAAAATACATTTCCCAGATGGAAAGCCGTTTTCTCCGTGCCAACAGGAATATCTATCTTACAATATGTAAAGCCGATATAGCACAGTCCGGCAAACAGCGCCGCCATAGTCAGCTTTCGCAGAGATTGCATATGCTTCGATTTCATATCTACCGCCTCCTTGCTTGGTTACCCGTATTATACTCCATCCTGGCAATAAAAACAGTACCAATTTTATTCTATATTATAAGGTCAGTCTGTTTTATTTTGACAAAAGCGCAAGTTGAGGTTTACACAGCCGCGACGGATGTGTTATCATATTATAAGAACACGATACAGAGGTTGCTTATATGGACTACATTATTTTGGATATGGAATGGAATCAGCCCTGGCCGGGCTCTCCCTCCTCCAAGAAGGTTCTGCCGGTGCAGATTCGGGGTGAGATCATCCAGATCGGCGCTGTCCGGATCACGGAGGATCAGTTGGTGGCTGATGAATTTCAGGTTCTGATCAAACCCAAATATTACCGGCGGCTCAACCGTCGGGTCAGCAAGCTCACCGGCATCAAAGAAGCACAGTTGCGGGACGACGGCATTTCTATGATTGAGGCGATGGCCCGCTTCCGGGCGTGGTGCGGCGAGGATGTGATCTTCCTCACCTGGGGCTTTGACGACATTACCATCCTCCGGGAAAACCTGCGGCTTTACGGCTTGGACGAAAGCTGGGTCAACCGTTGGTACAATGCCCAGATGATCTTCAATGCCCAGACCGATGGCTCCTCCGCCCAGCGGGCGTTGAAGACCGCTATGGAGATCTTTGAGATTGAGGCTACCCGCCCTGCCCACGATGCTCTGGGCGATGCCTATCACACCGCTTTGATTTGCGCTCGACTGGATCTGAAAAAAGGCACCAGTGAATACGCCGATGCCTTGAAAAGCCACGTAAACGGCTTCCACGGAGCAGAGCTCCCCGGCTGCATCAGCCGGAAGGTCTTTTATGACTATGCCGATAAGCACGCGGCGCTGAGTGCTATGTCCGGGGCAGAAAACAAGTGTCCCACCTGCGGCAGGCAAATGACCGGCACCCGCTGGTTCTCTCAGCCCGGCCGCCGGTATATGGATCTGGCCACCTGCGCAGATTGCGGCAAATTCTTGATTCGCGTTCGGCTCTCGGATCAGCCTGACGGCACCATTCGGGTCAGCCGTCTTACCTATGAAGCCACCTCCGAAGCGGCGGAAGCCTACGCCCGCCGGGCAGACCGAGCCGAACCGGAGCTGCAAAGGCCCTCCAGCCAGCAGCGCCGTCGCCGCCGCCGGCTGTCTGAAAAGAAAATATAAAAACACCCCGGCAGCTATATCGCTGCCGGGGTGTTCCGTCCGAGACGGCTTATTTCATAAATTTGTCCACCGCTTCACACAGGTCATCGATGGAATGGCCATCACCGGCCGCCACCGCATCCACGATGCAATGGCGCATATGATCCTTCAAAATAACTTTGCCGGTATTATCCAGCGCAGAACGGACCGCTGCCAACTGGATCAGCACCTCTGAGCAATCGTGACCCTGCTCCACCATTCGCTTTACCTTTTCCAGGTGGCCGATGGCTCGGGCCAGACGGTTAACCACCGCCTTCTGATTTTCGTGAACGTGGCCGTGGCTGTGGGCGATGCCGTGGGCGTGCATATACGCGTGGTCGTGTTGGTGGCTATGATCTTCCATACTCTGCTCCCCTTTTCTCTCTTTTTTTTATCATACCCTATTCTTTGAGAAGTTGCAAGCCCCTAGGGGGGTTGTTCCGCACAAAAGCAGCGCAGGCGCATATACTGCTGGGAGGTGATTGTATGACCATCGTACAGACAGATGTACCCATTACATCCGCATCCAACAGCCGGATGATCGGAGAGCTTTTGCAAATGTACCCCTTTTTGCGTTCTGAAACCATTGCCACCACCGCCTTTCAGCGGCCCATTCAAACACTGGTGGCCGGCAGCGGTCCAAGAAAAGTCCTGTTCACCGCCGCTCATCACGCCAACGAGTGGATTACCGCATTGATCCTGCTGCGGTTTGCCGAGGAATTGGCAAACGCCATCGCAGAAGGCGGCAGAATCGGCGATATTGACGCCCGGGAGCTTGCCGGCCGGGTCACCATCTATATGATCCCTCTGGTAGATCCCGACGGGGTAGATCTGGTCACCGGCGCCATCCAGCCGGGCAACATCCAGTACGACCTTGCCCAGCGGCTTTCACAGGATTACCCCAGCATCCCCTTCCCCTCCGGGTGGAAGGCTAACCTTCTGGGGGTAGATTTGAATCTGCAGTACCCTGCCGGCTGGCTGCGGGCCAGAGAGATCAAATTCAGTCAGGGCTTTACCACCCCCGGACCCCGGGACTATGTTGGTCGCGCGCCATTGAATCAATTTGAGACCCGGGCACTGGCAGAATACACGGAATTTCTCGATCCTGCACTGATGCTTGCCTATCACACCCAGGGAGGGGAGATCTACTGGCAGTTTATGGACATTCCCGTCCCCGGCGCGGAAGACTTGGGGAAAGCCTTTGCCCGGGTCAGCGGCTACGTACTGGCCGAACCGGCGGAAAGCTCCTCCTATGCCGGCTTTAAGGACTGGTTCATTCAGAAGTTCCGCCGCCCCGGTTATACCATTGAAGCCGGCCGGGGCGAGAATCCCCTACCCCTTTCCCAATTTGAGGAGATCTACCGGGATAATCTGGGCATTCTGCTGCTGGCCGCTCTGGGAGAAGACACCGGGGAGATTCAGCCCCAGCGGTAGTTTCTTTTTTTGTTGAAAGCAGCACCATTGTTTGCTATAATAGAAAAAAACAAGCAAAGCTGGTGAAACGATGCACAGCAAAGAGGAATCCATTGGCGTATTTGACTCCGGCGTGGGCGGTATCAGCGTCCTGCGGGAGCTGCTCAAGTGTATGCCTCAGGAGAAATATCTGTATTTTGGTGACTCGGCCAATGCTCCCTACGGCAACAAAACCACCCAGCAGGTGCGGCAATTAACTATGGAAGCCGTCCAGCATCTGATGGCCCAAGGGATCAAGGCGCTGGTTGTGGCCTGCAATACCGCCACAGCGGCTGCCATCAAAGAGCTGCGGGAAACATATCCGAACACCATTATCGTGGGCATCGAGCCGGCGCTGAAGGTGGCATCTGATCATTTTCCCACCGGCCGGGTGGGTATTATGGCCACGGAAGTAACCCTCCGGGAGGAGAAGCTGGCGCACCAGCTGGAACGATTCCCCCGGTTGCAGACCCAGCGGATCCCCGCTCCGGGTCTGGTAGAGCTGATCGAGCGCGGCAAGGGGGATTCTGCCGAAACACAGGTACTGCTGGAGACCATCCTGGCACCCTACGCAGGAAAACTGGATGCATTGGTTCTGGGCTGTACCCATTATCCTTTTGTAAAGGAGACCATTGGGAGCATTTTAGGGGAATCCACCCTGCTGCTGGACGGGGGTGAAGGCACTGCCCGGCAGACCCAACGCTGTCTGGCAGAGGCAGGCCTTCTCCGGGAGGGCACAGGTTCTGTTACCATACAAAACAGCCTGAATGATCCCGAGATCCTGCAGCTTTCCCATCAGCTGCTGAGAAAATAACGATTCCCGTCCACCGGGATGCTGCCTTACCTGAAGGAGAAACTATGAGTATTGCAATCAATGCCACCTGTTATCTTTGTCATATGAAAAAGCACCTGGAAACCGCTATGGGGTTGGGGGACGAGGAAACCGCAACCGCCTTTGCCCGGGAACTGATGCAGATGTATCTGGAAGTCCCTGCCGACACCAGCTCCCCGGAGCTGGTGCCTTTGGTGAATCAGCTCTACCGAAAGTACTATGGTCTGGAAGAGGACCGCTTCCGGGAGGAAAAAGAGGCCTCCAACCGCTTCGTGTTGGAGCGATTGGACGCAATCGCAGCCCGGATTGCCGCTGCCCCCGATCGGGTTTATGCCGGATTGCAGTTTGCGCTGCTGGGCAACTACATCGACTTTTCCGCTCTCCACGGGGAAGTCAGCTTTGAAAAACTGGACCAAATGCTGGACAGCGCCCAGCAAATTCAGGTAGAGCAGGCCGACTATGCCGCCCTGTGCCGGGATCTAGAGCAAGGCAAAAAGCTGCTGTATCTTACCGATAACGCCGGTGAGATCTGCTTTGACCGACTGTTTGCCCAGGAGCTTATCCGGGCATATCCCCATCTGCAGATCACCTTCTGTGTACGGGGTGGCCCTTCTCAGAATGATGCCACCCGGGAGGATGCCATCCTTGCCGGTATCCCCTTCCCTGTGATCGACAACGGCAATACCGTTGCCGGCACGGCACTGAATCAGCTCTCCCTGGAGGCCAAGGCCGCTCTGGAAGAGGCAGATGTGATCCTTGCCAAAGGACAGGGCAACATTGAAACGATGTACGGCTGCGGCTATAATGTGTACTACGCCTTTTTAGTCAAATGTCTCCGGTTCCAGGAGATCTTCCAATTGCCTCAGCTGACCCCTATGCTCCTGCGGGAGAAAAACCTATAAACAATGCCCCCCTGCCACGGCAGGGGGGCATTTTGTATCAGCTAAGTTGATTTTCGTAGATGTTCACGTCACCGATCTCGCCTACCTCAAAGTAGCGGTCCATAATGGCCTTGGCGATGGGCGCCAGCGCTGCGCCGGATCCACCCTTTTCCACATACACCGCAATGGCGATCCGGGGATTCTCCACAGGAGCAAAGCACACAAAGGCGCCGTTGTCGGAAGTGCCGCTTATGCCGGTCTGAGCGGTGCCGGTCTTGGCTGCTACCGCAATGGGATAGTCCTTAAAGGTAGTGTAAGCCGTACCGTCCGGAGTACTGGCAACCATATGCATACCTTCCACATAGGTGCGGTAGGTTTCATCGGAGATCTCCATACTGCTCATCAGCTCCGGCTTGTTTTCATCCTGCAGCTGCCGATAGTCGGAAGACACCACACGGCTCATAAAGGTAGCTTTATACCGGTTGCCCTGATTGGCCAGCGTTGCGGTATAGACACACAGCTGCAAGGGAGTAAAGCGGTTTTCGCTCTGTCCGATGGCAGCCAGCACCTGGTCACCGTAGTACCAACGCTTATCATCGCCGGTGTGCAGCTTGGCTTTGGTCTCTTCATTGGCCCGGTAACCCACATACTCTGGCAGCTCCACACCGGTCTTCTCACCCAGACCCAGACCCTTGGCGGTGCTGTCCATTGCACTTAATGCGATGCGGCCGCCCAAATCATAGAAGAAGTAGTTACAGGAAACCTGCAAAGCCTTGGCAGCGTGGGTATCTCCGTGGGTATGACCGTAGTTGGTCCAGGCAAGGCAGTTTACATAATTTCCTTCCGCCAGCTTAAACCTACCCTTATCATAAATGGTGGTAGTAGAATCGATCAGATTGGACTCCATTGCCGCCACCACCATACTCATTTTGTAAGTAGAGCCGGGGGGATAGGTAGCCAGCAGCGCCCGGTTATACAAGGGCTTGTATTCATCCTTGGATGTGGTTTCAAAATCCTCAAAGAACGTAGACAGATCATAGGAGGGGTAGCTGGCACAGGTAAGAATCTGTCCGGTCTTCACATCGATAGCCACCACCGCGCCACCCTCTGCATCATAGCCGGGGCGACGGGTTCCGTCCTGATTGGGTTCCCGGTTGCGCATCTGATCAATGATCTGCGCCATCGTATCTTCCGCTACCATCTGCAGGTTGATGTCGATGGACACCTCCACATTGGAGCCGGCCTTGGGTTCGCTGAGATATCGGGAAGAAAGCAACGTGCCGTCGGTAGCCACCGTATCCTCCCGCCAGCCGTCCACGCCGTGGAGGTACTCCTCATAGGCAGCCTCCAGGCCGTCCTGTCCTACTTCCGCGTCCATTTCATAGCCGGGGATCGTCTTGTAGTATTCCCACTGCTCCGCATCCATCGCACCCACATAGCCCAAAATATGGGCAGCGTATTTGGTGTTGTACTCCCGCACCGTGGAAGCTTCCACGTTCATACCGGGGATATTCAGCTCCACCACCGCCGAGAGGGTCTCATCCTCTGCGTCGGTGACAAACACATAGTTGGGCAGTGTGCCTACGCAGCGGCGCAGATCCATTTCATACAGAAGACCGATCACCTTGCGAGCGGTATCATCGGTCCACTCCGCCGGCAAATCATATTTTTCCCGGAGCTTTTCTACCAGCAGAGGGGCGGTGATATCCGAATCCAACCCGCCCTTGAACTCCAGATACTGCTGGAAATAGCTTTGGTAACTGCTGTTATATTCGTCCAGTGTATAGGTGAAGGGCCGCTCCTCCGAGATCGGGAAATGCTCCGTATAGGTAATACCCGTTTCCTCACACCGCTGCACCAGATTGTAGAGATACTGATTGGTACCGGTGGCAGACAGCAGCACAAAGTGGTTCAGCACCAGATCGTAACTGGCCCGGTTGCTGACCAAAAGATTACCGTTTCTGTCCAGAATATCACCCCGGGCAGCCTTCACCCGGGTCAAGGTGGTAAAAGTAGACTGGTTGTCCGTATTGCCTCCGGTTTTGATAATCTGCTCGTTATACAGCTTCATAGCAAACAATGCTATGATCACAAAAAACACCAACAGCACGATGCCGGCACGAAGTTTACTTATTCTTTCCATACTTCGCCTCCAATCGCGCCGATGGCCTTACAAACAGGATACAAAACAGGAACAGCGATCAGCGACAGGCCGGCTGTGATCAAAAATCCCCACACCCGTCGCCAGTGGGTCAGTCCCAAAAACAGGCCCAGGGCAAACATAATCAGTTCAAACAAGATCATCGCTGCCGCTGTGCAGATCAGTGTGGAGGAAAAGCCCTGTTGCAAAAACGCCTGCCGGAAGATGCACAACAAAACCGCCAGCGCAGTGATCGCCACCAGCGCATACGGTCCGTGGGCAGTTCCTGTGAACAGATACAGTGCCGATGCCACCAGCGCAAAGACGCTGCCGTTTTCTGATCCCTCCAGAATGCAGATCAGAAAGATCCCGCAGGGCACCAGCTCAGTGGTGGCACCCATCACCCGAACGTGACACAGCAGCACATCCTGCAGCACAGACAGCACCAGCAGGACTCCCAGATACAGTCCCCATTTCAGACAGACTTTTTGCTGCTTACCGGTAAGAAGCAGGTGGCTGATGAGGCTGCTTTGGGGTTTATCGGGTTTGAATTCGTGTTTTTTCGCCATAATGCTCACCCTGCGTTATACTCAGTGACAATAAAGACCTGCTCCAGGCTGCCAATGTCCGCAGCAGGCTCCAGCAGTGCGTATTTGGCAACGCCGGTATCATCAAAGCCTGCATCCACCACATAGCCCAGAATCAGATTCCGGGGATAGACCGTAGAGCCGGTGGTGACCACCTGGTCGTGGTTGCGGATGGTCGCCGAAGATGGCAGATAGTCCATACGCAGCAAACCCTCCAGACCGGAGGAATAGCCGCCCTGCACCATACCGTTGTGTCCGGTGGCAGCAATGGTTGCGGAGATCTCCAAAGAGGAGTCCAGCACAGATTTGATCACAGCATAGTTCACGCCCACCTCGCTGACCAAACCCACCAGCTCACCGTTGGAGGTGATGGCGCACATACCCTCGGCAATGCCGATGTTGCTGCCCCGGTTGATGGTAAAGGTGCTGCTCCAATCATTGGAGCTCCAGGAGATGATGTAGCCGTCCACCAACTTGTAGTCCTCGTTGGCATCGATCAGATTCAGCACCGCCCGAAGCCGCTCGTTCTCTCTGGCAATGGAATCGGCGTTGCGGGCATCATCCTGTATGGCTGCCAGTTCCTCTTTCAGCGCCTTATTCTCCGCCACCAAAGACTCATATTCAAACATATAGCTGTAAAACTGCTGCGCCTGATCCGTCAGCCTGCTGAAGCCGGCACGAACGGGAGACAGAACACCCTGCACAAACATTTGAGGCAGGTTCAAACCGGTCAGGGAGCTGACCACCGTCAGCACCACCGCCAGCAACACAGCAATCACCAGAACCACACGGATCCGGTTTGTAAAATAATGCTTCATTTACGCATCCTCCATCAATTCCGGGGCAATTTCCCGGAGGATTTGACCCAGACGGCACACCGGAAGACCCATCACATTGTAATAATCTCCCACAATTCCCTCTGCGAACAACGCCGCGCCGCCCTGGATTCCGTACGCACCTGCTTTATCCATTGGCTCGCCGGTACGGATATAGGAAAGGATCTCCTCATCAGAAAGGGGGCGAAAACGGATATCCGTCACCTCTGTGCCGACAACGGCGGTACTGCCCCGCAGTACGGTCATACCGGTCATCACCTGATGGCTGTTTCCCGACAACATTCGAAGCATCCGAAAGGCATCCTCTTCATCCTTGGGTTTGCCCAATACCTGCCCGTCGCAGACCACAATGGTATCCGCCGCCACCACCACATCGTCATTGCCGTGGGGGATGGCCTCTGCCTTCAGCCGGCTGACCCGGGCCACTTCCTCACTGGGAGAAGCAGCAGGATCCATTGCCTCGTCCACAGAGGAAACGCGGATTTCAAACGGAATACGAAACAGCTCCATCAGCGTTTTCCGCCGGGGAGATTGCGATGCCAGAATCAATTGCATAGGTAATTCCTCAAATCTTGGGTAGTTTGGGCGAATCTATTCCACGCCTCTTAAGTACAGACCTCTGGTGCAGGCACCAGGATCAAAAGCGCCTGGATGCTCGTAGGCAGCCAGCACCCGATCCACCTCCGTGGGATTTTCCGTGGTGAAATACAGCCGGGTGGCCCACAGGCCCAGCTTGCCCAGATCCTCCTGCCGATCCAGCCAGCTGAGTTTTTTGCCGTTGAGCAGGACGCTGCGGCAAGTATTTCCGTCCTTGATAACCGGAAACTCCGCACCGGTCTTGTCCACCAACTTGGTGGGAGCCAAATGGCAAGTACACTGCCCGGTCTTGCCCCTTATCAGGCAGTTTTCCGTGATCATCAAAGGCAGCCGGCCGTAGGCCAGTATTTCACAGGGTACTGCCTTGCTCACATCCCGGATCTGAGGCAGAGTCATCTCAAAGCTCAGACAGGCAGACCGCAGCTCCAGCTCCCGGGCGATATTCACCGCAATGGAGTTGTACAGGTTCAGACCAAAGTCGCCTCTGGCCCGAATACCACACTCTCGCAGAGGCAACAGCAGGCCCACATTGCCGATCAGTGCTTCCCTGACGCCCAGTGACTTTACTATCAGCAGATCCTGCCGCAGCTTACTCAGCTCGCCGTCGTGGACGATCCGGGGCAGCACCGCGCAGACCTTCACCTGCTGCGTCAGTTTCCGGCACAGGTTTTGATCTTCAACAAGAATGTGCAGCGGCACATACAAAATCTCCGGAATTGCTTTTAACAGTTTGGCCGTGATCTGCTCCCGGGTAGTCACCTGCACCGTCAGCTCCGGATGGGTCCGAGGGCCGCTGTAACGGACTGTCTTTTGGGGTCTTCCCAGCACAGGATCTTCCATTCGTGCCCGCTGGGCGGTGAGCATATTCAGCACATCCCGCCGCAGACCGTTGATGGCAGCGGCAGACAAGGTCAGCCCCGGATCGATCTGAGAACTGACATCCACACACCGGTAAGGTGTGCCGCCGGTCTTGCTGAGCCGAGCAGCCAATTCCTCGTGGGTCAGCTCTGTCACCCGGGCCTGCTCCGGCGCAGGGCCGTTTATGATGCTGACCAGACCGTTGGGATCAGTCACCTGCAGGCAGCTGCTGCCGTTTTTCACCGTCATATAGAACCGAATAGGCACGAGAGCATTTTCCGCAGTCTCGTAGCTCTGGCGGATCTGCTTGCACCAGCGCTCATCATCCTGCTGCTCCTGCCGGGTGCCAAACATATGGTTTCCGGTTTTTCCGGAATAGTAATCGGTAAAGCCTTGTCGGTTGAAGGCGGTGTGGAGGATATCCATCATATCCCCAGCAACCTGTCCCTCATCCAAGATCCGCCGGTATACATTGGTAACAGCCGCCACATATTCCGGCCGTTTCATCCGCCCCTCCAGTTTCAGAGAGGTCACGCCCAGTGCCTCCAGATCTTTCACATACTGGGCGGTGCAGTTATCCTTCAAGCTCAGCGGATACTTGTTCTCCCAGCGTCCGTGGCCGTAACTCTGGCGGCAGGGTTGGGCACACCGACCCCGGTTACCGGACCGACCGCCGATGGCGGCGGACAGATAGCACTGTCCGGAGTAACCCATACACAGAGCGCCGTGACCGAATACCTCGATCTCAATGGGAGAGTTGTGGCAGATATAGCGGATCTCCTCCCGGCTCAGCTCCCGGCTGAGAACCACCCGGCTCATACCCATCCCCGCGCAAAATTGCACGCCGGGCAGAGAGTGGACGGTCATCTGAGTAGAACCGTGAATGGGAATCTGGGGCGCAATCTGCTTGCACAGCTGTAAAATACCCAGATCCTGCACAATAAACGCATCCACGCCGGACAAAGCGGCGTGACGAATCAGCGCTGCAGCCTCCTGGGATTCCTTATCGGAAACCAGGGTGTTCAGGGTCAGATGAACGGCCACACCGCGAATATGACAATATTTGACAGCCTCGGTCAACGTCTGGGGCGTAAAATTCTTGGCGCTCTGCCGGGCGTTGAACTGCCCGCAGCCCAGATACACGGCGTTAGCTCCGTTTTGTACTGCCGCCCGCAGGGCCTCCATAGAGCCGGCGGGTGCTAAAAGTTCCAGCATATATTTTCTCTCCATACGGTATACTTAGATCTATTATAGCACAAATCCCTACGCTCTGCTACCCTAACCGAAGAAAATTCACAAAAAAGTTGGCGTTTTCCAAACCTTGGAAAACGCCAACTTCCATCCGTCAGTAAAACAGTAGAGAGTACCAGGTGACGATATTTTCCCCGTACTGAAACTCCAGTCCAAGACTCTCCAGCAACGGAATCACATTGATGCCGTGACTCTCCACGCAGGGGTGCATTTTTTCCGGGAATCGGCAAGGCTGCCCATCCATCCAAGCGCAGCGCTCACACAGGTGGCAGGACTCGGTAGAGAGGATATAGGGCTCTTTCCCCTGCTGCCGAAACAGCTCCCGCACTTGATTGGTCACATCCTCGTGGGCTGGACGGGTAGCCAGGGTTTCCCCAATATCGGCAATATCCCGCACCTCTACAATCGTGCCGATCAGCAGGCAGTTCCGGTATCCCAGACATCGGTTTTTGCAAGTTTCCAACGTTCCCACCGCCGGCGGGCAAGCCCAGGAAGTGTTGTACATCGGACATTCTGCGGTGCAAATATAACGGATACGGTCGGAAAACTCCAGCTGGGCAGGCTCAAAGAAATGATACATGTACAATGGCAGCTGTGACAGCTGTTCCTCCAGTTTCTCTCTATCGATCATATCAGTTCCTCCAGGATCCGGCTGCAGCCTTCATATATGTCGTTCCAGGTGTCAGTGAAATTGCCGGTGTACCACGGGTCCGCCACGTCCCGGCTCAGAAAAGGCAGGAACTTGCCATAATCCGGAAACATCCGATTCAGCCGGTGCAGGTTGCTGCGATCCATATAGTAAATGTAATCATAGGCATCCAGATCCCCGGCGCTAATCTGCCGGGCGTGATGCCCATCACAGCAGATGCCGTGGGCAGCCAGTTCCCGGCGGGCAGGGGGATAGACCGGATTGCCCAGCTCCTCCCGGCTGGCCGCGGCGGACGCGATTTGCAGACGATCGGATAAACCTGCTTTGGTAGCCATATCCTTCAGTACAAATTCTGCCATAGGGCTTCTGCAAATATTGCCGTGGCATACGAATAGTATCTTTATCATTATTCAAAACTCCAAACTATACAAATTTATACCAAGATATGCCGCTTTCGCCAGGGGTTTCGGAACATTTCCTCCACCCCGCCATCTTTTCCCGATGGCATATGGCGGTATATTGTGGCGTATCTTTCCTACCAAAGGTAGTATAAAAAGTAGTAAATTCAGAAAATTCTTCAAATTTACTACTTAGCATTTCTACATTGTAGATTCTCTCTTGTGTTAGATTATAGCATAATCAGGTGTGTTTTTCAACCTTATAGAGGCTTCCCTCTTTTCTTTGGATGGGTATATACTGGATAGATAGCTACCTCCAGATACTCCCCACAATAGTATTTCTTCTCTCTGTATCTTCTCTGCATATTTGTTCCCTTTCCTATATGGTTGTTGTGTTAATACCTTATACAAGCTCGGCATACGGGAGGAATCCCCATCCCGTTTGCAATGAGCGATGTGCGCCTTATCCTGGCGGACGGCGTTGCACATCGATTGCGGCACACACTGCGCCCTCCCTTGCCTCCGCCACTGGCGGCGGTCAGGCTCGTGGCCGTCGGCAAGTGTTACGCATCTATAGTAGATGACGAAAAAATGGCTTTTGAGCAGGGTCGCAAGCACCGACAAAATGGGCATAAAAAATCCTGCTACCTCTATTTTAGCTGCATTTGCAGATAAGGGAGGGTAGCGGAAAACAAAAATAGCCGCCTCCATCACGGAGGCGGCTACGATAATAGCTTTGTTATTTGTTAGTTTTAGATTTTATAGATATACCCCAGCCGAGCAAACCTACACCTGCAGCAAGCAGTAGGAATAGACCAGCCATTGCAACCAAAAACAGAGAGTGATACTCAGCCTTTAAGATGTTGTACCAAGAGGAATCAGAAAATTTATAGAACAGAACAAGGGCAACGGCAATTACTTCACCGCCAAAAATGACTTGTCCATCACCTGGCTTTGCGGTATGCACCCAATCCAAAAATCTATCGTATATGCTCTTTTTCTTCTCTTCCATTGAAAACATCCTTTCGTGTGTTTCTTCGATTTTAATCTAAAACACGAACTTATAGAACAAGTATAGCACAATTATATCACACTTTCAAGCTTTTTTGCCATCCGTTGACAAAACAATCGAATAAGCAGTTCTTTGGCTTTTTCCTCTTCAAATAGCATGTTAATCCCCCCTGTACTTATATGTTATTATAGAAATATCCGTAAAACAAGCCGCCGACCTGATGGTCGGCGGCTGTGCTGTTTTCTGTCATGTTGGGGTAAAATGTGGTTATTTTCATAAGTAGTATGCCAGTAGTACGAATGGGGTAAAAACCTCGCAAACCCTGGCATAGACCCGCATAGCTTGGTATGCCGTGCCAGGCTTAAATCTTCCCGTGGCAAACAAACAAGATTTTTACCATAAAATGCCCTCGCTTTCGTGAATGCATTATAGCACGAGCGGCTGCGGATTGCAACAAAGCCTTCCCCTCTGCCTGCGCCATTTGCATAGAAAAAACAGCCGCTGACCGTTTGGTTGGCGGCTGCTTTTTCGTCAATTTTTGATCAGATCTGTAAAGCCAAAGTAGCGCAGGGTGTTGTGATAGCTGATGTTTTCGATCAGCTGACCCAGATACTTTTCATCTGCCGGGTATTCCCCATCTTCCACCATCTGCCCCACCAGATTGCACAAGATCCGGCGGAAATATTCGTGACGGGTGTAGCTGAGGAAGGAGCGGGAATCCGTGAGCATACCGTTGAACGTGCCAAAAGCGCCCAGACTCATCAGACTCCTCATCTGCTCCTCCATACCTACCTTGTGGTCGTTAAACCACCAGGCTGAGCCCTGCTGCAATCTGCCGGGGATAGGACTGTCGGTCTGGAAGGCGCCCATAATGGTGCCGATGATGCCGTTGTCGGCATTGTTCAGGGAGTAGAGGATGGTCTTACCCAGAGCATCCGCATCCTCCAGCGTACCCAGCAGCTTGGAAAGGCCGGCAGCGTTAGGGGCATCGTTCATAGAGTCAAAACCGGTGTCGGGGCCCAACTTTCGGTACAACTTCCGGGAGTTATCCCGCAGGCAGCCAAAGTGGAGCTGGTTCACCCAACCACGGCGATTATATTCCTTACAGACGGAGATCAACAGGGCGGTGTGGTAGGCAAGCTGTTCCTGCTGGGTGATGGATCGGCCGCTCTTTGCCCGGGTGAAAATATCATTGAGGGTGTCCTCATCCGCCTCCTCACAGAAGCAGAAGTCCAGACCGTGGTCGCAAACGCAACAGCCGCAGTCTGCAAAGTAAGCGATCCGGTCGTTCAGCGCCTTGCGCATCTGCTCTATGGTGTCAATGGGATACCCCACCACATTCTCCAGCTTGGCAACATACTGAGAGAAACCTTCCTTATCTGCCCGCATAGCCTTATCCGGCCGGAAGGCAGGCAGCACCACAGCCGGTGCGGTGGGATCGGCAGCAAGGAGCTTGTGAGCCTGCAGGTCATCCGCAGGATCATCGGTGGTACAAATCAGCTTTACGCCGGACTTACGGATGATCCCCCGCACGGACATATCCGGCTGCTGCAGAATGGCGTTGCACTTTTCAAATATCTCCATAGCGTTTTCGCCGCACAGAGGCTCTTGGATACCAAAGTATCGCTGCAGCTCCAGATGTGTCCAGTGGTACAAGGGGTTGCCGATGAGCATCGGCAGCGTTTCTGCCCACTTCTGGAACTTCTCTGCCGGGGTGGCATCGCCGGTGATATAGTACTCCGGGACACCGCAGGAGCGCATAGCCCGCCACTTATAGTGGTCGCCGCCCAGCCACACCTCGGTAATTGTGGCATAGCGCTTGTCGATATAGATCTCCATCGGATCGATGTGGCAATGGTAGTCGATAATAGGCATCCTGGCAGCGTGATGGTGATAGAGCTGCTTTGCGGTTTCGGTTTTCAGTAGGAAATCCCGATCCATAAACTTACGCATATACATTCTCCTTTTTATCGGTGGGAATCGATTATTTATCTTTATTATATCGGGAATCTGTACCGGAAACATAGGGATTCTTTGCGGAAAATATTGTGATTCTTGCGTTGTTGTCCGAAAATCCCCATCGTTGGATCAGGCAGAGATGATCTCCCATTGGGCGCGTTCCTCTGTATCGACTCTGTATTCAATCTGTTGCGTCATATTCCTCACGTCCGCAAACAGCAATATTGTGATATTTTTTTGCAAAACTCTTTGACATCTGTGACTGATATATCATATAATAGTTGAAACGAAAAGCAAAATAGAAAGCAATTGTTTTCAGAACAAAAACCGTATCACAATATGCTTTTATTTTGCAAAAGGAGGATCTATATGTTTTTTGAAGAGAACGCAAAATTACTGCAAGAGTTTTCCCGCCTGTCTCAGGCTGCCGGTGCCCGTGCTGACTATATCCAGGGCGGCGGCGGCAACACGTCCGTCAAATTGGAAAACGGTCTGATGGCCATCAAAGCCTCCGGCTACTTCCTCAGCGACATTCTCCCGGACAAGGGTTATGCGGTATTGGATGCCGCCGCTGTAAGAAAATTTTATTTGGATAATGAGCCGGACCAGCTGGAAGATGTGGAAAAGCAAGGCTCTGACTGTGCCAAAGAGAATGTCCAGACCATTCCGGGTCTGGAGGCGGTGCGCCCCTCTGTGGAAGCGGGCTTTCACTCTATTTTGAACACCTTTGTGCTGCACACCCACAGCGTCTATGCCAATCTGGCTGCCTGTTCCACCTCCTGCCGCCAGATCGCAAAGATCGCCTTTGCCGATGCCCCCTACACCTGGGGTTGGGTAGCCTACACCGATCCCGGCGCCAATCTGACCTTTGCCATCCGGGACGAGCTGCGCCGGGTGGAAGCCGAAACCGGCAAAACACCCGCCGTGATCCTGATGCAGAACCACGGCATCATCGTCCATCACCAGGACGCAGACCGCTGCCTTGCCATCCACAGCGATGCCAACCAGCGGCTGGCTAGACACTTTGGTCTCACCGGAGAGGATTTCCCCGAGATTTGCATTGCAGAAGAATCCGACGGCAGTTATACAGCCACCACCGAATATCTGAAAGAGCAGCTGCGCTCCGGACGGCACACCCAGAAGAGTCTGATGGAAGAACCGCTGTACCCCGATCAGATGGTATTTTTGGCAGATACCTTCTTTATGGATGCGGATACGATGGAAGACGGGCAGGGCATCGCCAACTCCCAAACCGGTCAGGTGCGGATGCGGATGCCCCAGAAGAAAGCGCAAACATTGACCGAAATTCTGGTAGCTGTGTGCTTTATCACAGAGCACATTGAAAAGAACGGCTACGCCCTGTCCACGATGGGTGAGGCCGCCAAAGCGTTCATCGCCAACTGGGAAAGCGAAAAGTATCGGAAGTCTCTTGTGGAAACAAAGCGATAATTTTTTGATAAGGCGCTTATTTTTATAAAAATGTAGCAGAATACATTCCCAACCACACAACAAGACTGGGAAGATTTTCACCGTCGTATGCTGCGGCTGCTATGATCTTCCCCCCCCCGCAAAGGAGGATTTTTATGAACATTCAATACATCCACCCTGCTGACCAACTGGTTATGTTTATGCAGAGAATTTATGACAAGGGTCTGACCACCACCTCCGGTGGAAACCTGTCCATTATGGATAACGAGGGCAACATTTGGATCACCCCCGCCGGTGTGGATAAGGGCACTTTGACCCGAGGCGATATTGTCTGCGTAAAACCCGACGGCACTGTGATGGGTCAGCATAAACCTTCCTCAGAGCTTCCCTTCCACGCATCGGTGTACAAGATGCGTCCGGATCTGCGGGCTGTGCTCCACGCCCATCCTCCGGCACTGGTGGCTTTCTCCATCGTACGGCGCTGCCCCAATCTGGATCTGATCCCTTCTGTGCGGAAGGTTTGTCCCGATGTTCAGATCGCCATTTACGATGTGCCCGGCAGCGATGCTCTGGGTGAAAAGGTGGGCGCGGTATTTGCAAACGGTTGCGATATCGCTATTTTGGAAAATCACGGCGTATGTATCGGCGCTGCGGATATGTTCACCGCCTTCCAGCGGTTTGAGACTCTGAATTACACCGCCACTTTGGAAGGTCTTGCCAAAAAAGTGGGTAACATCCATCCCCTGCCGGTTGATGGCTACCGAATCAGCCAGACCCGCAGCCACACCAAGATGGATGACTTTATCCCTCACAGTCACACCTCTGAGGAGCTGGCTGCCCGCCGGGATATGATTACCCTCATTAAGCGCTCCTACAAGATGGGGCTGTTCACCGCCACCCACGGCACTTACTCTGTCCGTCTGGCCGACGGCAGCTTCCTGATCACCCCCTACAACTGCGACCGCGCCTATTTGGAAGAGGACGATCTGGTCCGCGTCAAGTCCGATATGAAGGAGCAGGGCAAGATCCCCTCCCGGGCGGTTATGTTCCACGAGAAGATCTATCGGAAGCACCCGGAGATCAAAGCCATTCTGCAGGCGCATCCTCTGCACGCAATGGCCTTTGCGGTGACCGATGCCAAGTTCGACCCCAGAACCATTCCCGAAAGCTACATTCTGCTGCGGGATGTGAAAAAGCTGCCCTATGAGACAGTGTATGTGGATCCCGACACGGTGGCAGAGGCACTTTCCCCCAGCCGTCCTGCGTTGATGTTGGAAAACAGCTCCGTGGTGGTCACCGGCGAGAGCCTGCTGCAGGCCTTTGACCGGCTGGAGGTTATGGAATCCACTGCCCACTCCATTATCCTGTCCAAAGAGATCGGCGATATCATCCACATCACCGACGCGGAAGTGGAAGATCTGAAGGTGGCATTCCATCTTACCGATTGACACGCCCCCTTTCTACAGTACAAACGTGCCGGCTCTTTGCAGAGCCGGCACTTTTTCTGCCTGCGCTGTATATTTTTCGTTTTTCTGGCAGACAATACCTCCGAACACAAAAACAGGAGGTTTTTCTATGAAATCCATTCGTTTTATCTGCCTGCTGCTGATGCTCTGCGCTCTGCTTGGTATGGGCGTGAGCGCCGCGGAGGTTGATTGTGACCAAGTGTACTGTTTCAGCGGTGGGGAGTTTTCCAGCGCTGAAGAGACTCTGGCAGGAATTTGTGTCACCGGCCTGCCGGAAGCTGATTCCGGCACAGTTATGCTGGGCAACCGGGTGATCCGAACAGGAGACATCCTCTCCGCAACGCAACTGAGCAATCTATCCTTCCATCCTCTGCGGACAGAAGAGGATGCCCAGGCAACCATCAGCTACCTTCCTATCTATGCGGATCGGGTGGAAAAAAGCACCACGATGACCATCGGCATCCGGGGTAAGGAGGACAAAGCCCCCGTAGCAGAGGATATGGCTCTGGAGACCTACAAAAATCTGGCCAACGGCGGAATGCTGAAGGCATCCGACCCGGAGGCCCAACGTCTGACCTACACGGTGGTTCGGGGGCCTAAGCGGGGAACTCTGGAGATCCGGGAGGATGGCAGTTTCACCTACACTCCCAAGAAGAATAAGGTGGGTGTGGATTCCTTCACTTATACCGCAGCTGACCCTGCCGGTCACGTTTCCCGGGTCGCCACTGTTACCATCCAGATTCTCAAACCCGCCGATGCCCAGCAGTACACCGATATGGCAGGACAAGATCACCAGTTTGAAGCAGAATGGATGCGTAACACCGGTCTGTTCGTAGGTGAGGAAGTAGGCGGACAATCCTGTTTCTATCCGGAAAAGACCGTCAGCCGAGCAGAGTTTCTGACAATGGTGATGCAGGTTCTGGACATTCCGGTAGATACCCAGCGTCTGGAGGGCGTACCCGCCGATATCCCTGTCTGGCTGCAGCCCTATTTGGCAGCAGCCATCCGCTCCGGTCTGACGGCAAACTGGCTGACCGATCAGGATCTGCAGGCGCCCATCACCGGGGCGGAGGCGGCGGTAATGCTGCAGAATGCTCTGGATCTGACTGTCAGCACGCAAATTCTGGAGGCAGAACCCACTTTTTCCGAGGATGTACCCACCTGGGCAGTTTCCAGTCTGACGGTGATGGCAGAAAACGGCGTGGCGCTGGAAGCCAATGCCCCCTTGACCCGGGCAGATGCCGCCGGAGTGCTCTATCGTGTCAGTTATCTGGCGCTGGAAGCACCGGGTATGGCCATCTTCCGGATGCACAAGTAAAAAGCATCCCCCTGTGTTACAGGGGGATGCTTTCTTTGTGATCACAGCAGCTGCTGCCGCAGCTGCGCTCCTGTCTTTGGTGACAGGTAGGCAGGCGGAATGTCAAACACCGTCTTTGCACCCCATTGTCCCTCCCGGGCCAGGCGATGCACCGCTCTGGCGTACGCCACCAACACAGAAGATGTAAATTCCGGATTGGAGTCCAGGTGCAAAGAATACTCAATACACTGGCGGGTTTCCCGTTCTGCCCCGGTGACTCCGGTGCGGATCACAAAGCCTCCGTGGGGGATGCCCCGGTGATCCCGGTCCAGCTCTTCCTGGGTGATGAAATAAACGGTGGTGTCATAATCAGCAAAGTAGCCGGGCATCGTCACGATCTGGTTTTCGATTCGCTCCCGGTCAGCCCCCTCTGCCGCCACCACATAGCACTCCCGTGTGTGCTTCTGGCGGGTGGTGAGGGTGGGGTTCTCCCCTGCCCGGACGCTTCTGAGTGCCTCTTCCACCGGAATGGTGTATTGCCTGGCATCCACTACCCCGTCGATGCGGCGAATAGCATCGGAATGACCCTGGCTGACGCCTTTGCCCCAGAAAGTATAATCCTGTCCCTCCGGCAAAATGCAGCCGGCCAGCAGCCGCTGCAGGCTGAACATACCCGGATCCCAGCCGGTGGAGATCAGCGCCACGTGGGAAGTCTCTTTGGCAGCGGCATCGCAGGCGTCAAAATGCTCCGGGATGCGGCTGTGGGTGTCAAAGCTGTCTACGATGTGAAATTGCCTGGCATACCGGGGACTCTGCTCCGGCAAATCGGTGGCGCTGCCGCCGCCCAAGATCAGCACATCGATATTCTGGGTGAAGTCCAAAAGAGAATCTGTGTGGTAGACCGGGGTCTCCGGAAAACAGGTGGTAATGCGCTCCGGCTTGCGCCGGGTGAAAACGCCCACAAGGGACATATCCGGATTCTGCCGGACGGCAAGCTCCACGCCACGGCCTATGTTGCCGTAGCCTAAAATTCCAATACGGATAGATTCCATAGGCGATCCTCTCATTCTGTAAACAGCGCTGTGGTCAGATAGCGCTCACCGGTATCCGGCAGCACCACCACAATATTCTTCCCAGGGTTTTCTTTTGCCAGTTCCAAGGCGGCGTGCAGCGCAGCGCCGGAGGAGATACCGCAGAGGACACCCTCGGTCCTGCCCAGCAACCGGGCAGCCTCAAAAGCCTCCTGTTCTGTCACCGGCATCACCCGGTCATACACACTTCGGTCCAAAACGCCGGGAATGAAATTGGCACCGATACCCTGCAGACCGTGGCTGCCTGCCTGCCCACCGGAGAGCAAGGGCGAGCCTGCCGGCTCTACGGCAATTACCTGCAGATGGGGGTTCTGCTCCTTTAGATAGCGGCCTGTGCCGGTAATGGTACCGCCGGTACCCACACCCGCCACAAAAAAATCCACCTGTCCAAGGGTGTCCCGCCAAATTTCCGGGCCTGTGGTAGCCCAGTGTGCGGCGGCGTTGGCGGGGTTATTGAACTGGTCGGGGATGAAGCTGCCGGGCAGTTCCTCTGCCAGCTGCTGGGCCTTATCAATAGCACCCTGCATACCCAGCTTTCCGGGGGTCAGTACCAACTCCGCGCCGTAAGCGCGCATCAGCAGCTGTCGCTCCCGGCTCATAGAATCAGGCATCACAATGATCACCCGGTAGCCTCTGGCCACAGCAACCGATGCCAGACCAATGCCTGTATTTCCGGAGGTCGGCTCAATGATCACCGAACCCTCCCGGAGCAATCCCCGGTCTTCTGCATCCCGGATCATATTCAGCGCCACCCGATCCTTGGCAGAACCTGCCGGATTGAAGCACTCCAGTTTTGCAAGCACACGGGCAGTCAGATTCAGCCTAGTCTGCAGGGCCTGCAGTTCCAGCAACGGGGTATTCCCTACCAGCTGGCTTATGGAAGTGTAAAGGGCCATAACCATTCCTCCTATAGTCTTTATAAAAATTATACTCCCCCAAATCCGACACTGTCAAGGGGAACATTGACAAGCAAACCCACCTATGATATAAAAAGGAAAAAGATTGAAGGAGATCCTGTTATGACCTTTGAAGCAAAAATCGAACAGGTAGCAGACAGCATTCTGCAGGACTACCAGAAAAACCGGGATATTGACCGGATCGAATCCTGCCGCACGCCTGATAAGGACGCGGTGATCGACATCATCGAAAAGCTCCGTAGGATCATTTTCCCCGGCTATTTCCGGGATAAGACTTACCGGATATACAACGCCAAGCACAATCTGTCTATGCTGATTGAAGATGTGATGTTCCACTTGAACCGGCAGATAGCGTTGGTTTTCCAAAACAGCGGACAAAGTGAAGCAGAGGCACAAACCCACGCTCAGGATGTCTGCCTGGAGTTTTTCCGGCAGATTCCCGCCGTGCGGGAGATGGTGCAGACCGACCTGCAGGCCGCCTTTGACGGCGACCCCGCAGCCACCGGTATGGCGGAGATCATCTTTGCCTACCCGGGTCTGTTTGCCATTACCGTCTACCGCCTGGCACACGTGCTGTACGCTCTGCAGGTGCCGATGCTACCCAGAATTATGACCGAGTACGCCCACAGCGTTACCGGCATCGACATCCACCCCGGCGCCACCATCGGCAAATACTTCTTCATCGACCACGGAACCGGCATCGTGGTGGGCGAGACCACTGTCATCGGCGACAATGTGAAGCTCTATCAAGGTGTGACCTTAGGTGCGCTCTCCACCCGAGGCGGACAGAGTCTGCGGGGTAAGCAGCGTCATCCAACCATCGAAGACAATGTGACCATCTACGCCGGTGCCTCCGTGCTGGGGGGCGATACAATCATTGGACGGGACTGTGTCATCGGCTCCAACGCCTTCCTCACCCAATCCGTACCGGCCTGTACCACAGTGAGTATCAAAAATCAACAGCTGCAAATGCGTACCCGGACGGATTGTCCTCAATGTGAATCCTGCAGCAATCCCTTCTGCAAAGAACAAGCATAAAAAGAGCCGCCCAAAGGCGGCTCTTTTCAGATATCCCCCGGCAGAAGCAAAAGCAGCGGATACAGTAGCGATCCTTTTGACCCATCAATGCTGTGCCAGGGTCCGTCGTTCTCACACAGACATCGGGAGCCCAGCTGCCGATAGACCGTTTGTCCGCCCAGATTGTCCTCCAAAACGATCTTGTAGGACAATTTGCTGTCTTCCGGCAGTTCCTCCGGCTGATCCCCCACATCCAGCAGCCGCAGATAATTCAGCATCGCCCGCATATCCTGCTGCTCCGTGTACTGCCGGTAGAGGGCATCGCTGCCGTTGTGACAGAATACCTGCACCCGGGTGACCACCCGGGTGGCAACCGGTTCTTTCTTTTGGCAGCCCACCAACAACAGCATCGGCAGCACGAACCATATCATCCATCTTTTCATACCACACCTCTTTTATCAATAGGGTGGCCAAAAAACCGGAAAATATAAAACCGCTGTAAAACTTTCGTTTCACAGCGGTTTTTATGGCAAGATCAGCCGTTGACATTATAGTCCGCGCACAACAGGTTCATAGCTTTGCAGAACTTGTGCAGATACACAAAGGGGCCGACAAAGATCAGAGAGCCCAGCACATTCCACAGCCAGAAATCGGATGCGCCAAAGCTATAGTCAATGCCACGGCGGGACAGTTCATTACCAATACGATTGGAGATCCGGTGGATCCATACGATAGAGCCGATACCCAGCGTAATGGGAGCAACAATAAAGATAAGCAGGCAATAGTGCATAGTCTTCTTGCCATCATAACGGCTGGCAATCAGATTGATGTCTGTAGAGATCTTGGAGTAGAATACCAATGCATAGATACCAAAGGTAATGAGGCTCAATAGGATAAATTTCAGAAGGCCGCGCTTGGTTTTCAGTTGCAGGACGGGCGCTGCAGAGTTGGTCTGTTCAGACATAGCTGTTACCTCTTTTCTTTTTTATTTTCTGGGTTGTGTGAAGCTGGTATCCCTACCTCGATCCGGATCTTTAGTCGCAGGAATGTTGCTCCTTCATATACGCAATGATACTGCAGAGCATCTGGATATCCCGCTGGGTAAGACCGGCAACCGATATGGTGGCAGTATCTTCCACACCCAGCAGAAAATCGGTGGATATCCCAAAAATCTCCGCCAGCTCTACAATATACTGGGTGGACGGAATGGATATTCCCAATTCCCAAGCATTGACACTGGATCGGGTGATCCCAAGCCGCTTGGATAGATCCGTCTGTGTCATTTGCATTTGTTCCCGCAAGAATCGAATACGGTCGGCAACCACATCATCACCCCCTGATAGTATAGTAAAGAAGTCTAAAAGATATTGCATTATCAAAATGATATTTATAGTTGACAACAAAACGAGAAGTGGTAGAATAATAGTGTATCCAAGCGAAAAAGATGGGAGGATTCTTATGGAAACACAAAACGAACAAAACACTGCGAATCAGGTAAAAACAAAATTCTGTAAGCATTGCGGTGCAAAGATTCCCGAAGCTGCTATTATTTGTACCGCCTGCGGCTGTCAGGTTGAGGAGATGAAATCGCAAGAACAACCTAACATTGTGATCAACAACGCCAATACCAACAGCAATGTTAACACCAATCAAATCGGTGGTATGTATATGGGTCGCCCCAGAAATAAGTGGGTCGCTTTCCTTCTTTGTTTCTTCTTGGGATACTTAGGCGCCCATAAATTCTATGAAGGAAAAGCCGGTATGGGAATCCTTTATTTGTTCACCGTTGGCCTGTTTGGCATCGGTTGGTTCATTGATTGTATCTCCATTTTGTGCAAGGCAAATCCTTATTATGTGAAGTATTAAAAAACAAAAAAGACGGGCAGTGCCCGTCTTTTTTGTTTTTTGCTCTGCTCCAATAGTGACAAGCCCGGGAGCGAAAATTCGCTCCCGGGTCGATTTTTTACAGTTCGCAGTTGCCTACGGTTCTGGGGAAGGGCAGCACATCACGGATGTTGCCCATACCGGTCAGATACATTACACAGCGCTCAAAGCCCAAACCGAAACCGGCGTGGCGGGCAGAACCGTATTTCCGAAGATCCATATAGAAGTCGTAATCCTCGGGATTCATACCCAGCTCCTCGATGCGAGTTTTCAGCAGGTCATAATTGTCCTCACGCTGGCTGCCGCCGATGATCTCGCCAATACCGGGAACCAGGCAGTCCATAGCCGCCACGGTCTTTCCGTCGGGATTGAGCTTCATATAGAAGGCCTTGATCTCCTTGGGATAATCGGTGACAAACACAGGCCGCTTGAACACTTCCTCGGTCAGATACCGCTCGTGCTCGGTCTGCAGATCGCAGCCCCAGTAGACGGGGAAGGCAAACTTGTCGTTGCACTTTTCCAGAATCTGGATTGCCTCGGTATAGGTCACGTGACCGAAATCGGAGTTCACCACGTGGTTCAGTCGCTCCAGCAGGCCCTTATCAATAAAGTTATTGAAGAACTCCATCTCCTCAGGGGCGTGCTCCAGCACATAGGTGATAATATACTTGATCATATCCTCAGCAAGACGCATATCGTCAGACAGATCCGCAAAGGCGATCTCCGGCTCGATCATCCAGAACTCCGCCGCGTGGCGGGTGGTGTTGGAATTCTCCGCCCGGAAGGTGGGGCCAAAGGTGTAGATATTCTTGAACGCCATAGCGAAAGTCTCACCGTTGAGCTGGCCGGACACTGTCAGATTGGTGGGCTTGCCGTAGAAATCCTGGGAGAAGTCCACCTTTCCGTCCTCAGTCTTGGGAATGTTGTTCAGATCCAGTGTGGTGACCTGGAACATCTCACCTGCACCCTCGCAGTCGGAGCCGGTGATCAAGGGAGTATGGACATAGACAAAATCCCGATCCTGGAAGAACTGGTGGATCGCCATTGCCGCCAGAGAACGCACACGGAACACCGCCTGGAAAGTGTTGGTCCGGGGCCGCAGGTGGGTGATAGTCCGCAAAAACTCCATAGAGTGACGCTTGGGCTGCAAGGGATAGTCACCGGTAGAGGGACCTTCCACTGTTACCTCCAGAGCCTGGATCTCAAAAGGTTGTTTGGAGTCGGGAGTCAGCACCACCGTACCCTTGATGATCAGGGCAGCACCGATATTGATCTTGGAGATCTCCTGGAAATTGGAAATGGTGTCGTTGTAAACTACCTGAACGGGGTTAAAATAAGTGCCGTCGTTCAGCATAATGAAGCCGAACTGCTTGGATGGGCGGCGATTGCGCACCCATCCGCCGATGGTGATCGTCTGATCGGCATAGTTTTCGGTGTTTTTGAACAGTTCACGGATTGAAATCAGTTCCATATTGATATACCTCTTTTCTTTGCCCGGATAAATAACCATATTATAAAGAGTATACGCCAAAAAGGAAGAATTTACAAGAGGTTTGTTAACTTTTTTCCATAGAACAAAGAAGGTGCTGCCAAATAGCAGCACCTTCTTTGTTAGATTGCACTTACAAATGCAGCTTCCATTTCAGCACTTGAGACTTAAGCAGCGTCTCGCCCCGCTCTGTAGCAAATTCGGAGGTAAGATGGCGCTGCAGATCGTAGGAAGCGGTACGGTATGCGTTGATGGCATATTCGGGGTCCGCAAGGCCTTTGTCCCGCTTCTGCTTTGAATTCGTGTAGTAGCTTAAAAACACTTCATCGGTAAAAATGCGCTCCTTCAGGATGTTATCCAAAACAGGAAGGTTGACCCGGTAGGAGTAGGGTGTGATGAAGCTGCCATCGGAGAGCCGATGGGTAATTCCGTAGCCAGCGCCATTTTCGGAGTGGTCCGGTGTCCGGTCATCGATCACCAGGATATCCTTAGCAAAATCAAACACGAAGCTGCCATCGGGAAGTTCCTTGCCCAATATGGCCTGTACACCCATATGGGCATAGGGAGCATCGGAGGTATTGGTACGGAGCGTGTAAGTAAACACAAAGTCCGAGTCATTGATATAGGCCACACTGGGATACATCATACTCAGGTGTCCCAGACCCCGCACCGGATCCCAACTCAGTCCCTCATCTTTGGACTCCATCAGCAGGATGCCATCGTGGCTGTCGATACCCGCTTCCCGGTCCTGTTTCACAGAATAGGGAATCTTATCCTTTTGCGCCTGGGTCATCTGTGCCCACATGACCCGGGAGACAGCCATCAGGCGATTGGTTTTCGGTGTGCGGAAGAAGAATGCTTCCACCAGGGGAGGCCGCACGCATCCCGGAACCCGTTCCACCCGCTCGGTCACCCGGTCATAGCTCCAGGTCTTTCCGTGATCCCGGGTGGTCAGCCGCATAGTATATCCTTCTTTGGGAGAGCGGGAGGTAATAAATGCCGCAACAGAGCCGTCCTGCAGTTTGATAAAGTTCCGGTCCATAAACAGCTCGGTATCTTCCGGAACGCCGAAGTATGCCGGATTCAGCAGTGTTTCGTGCCAGGTCTCTCCCTTATCTTCAGAGCAGTAGATCCGGGCCATCGTCACGATATTGTCATTTTCCGTATTGGGAAACTCGTGGGTCTGCACATACAGCACGCCGTCAATGACGGTGGGAGATGCTTCGTAGCCCCAGTGGAAGGGCATATGACCACGGCACTCCCAGGTTTCACCGCCGTCTTCCGTGCGGTACATCACGGTGTGGATCACCTGTGACATACAGTGCCGCAGCAGCTGCTTGGTGGTGTAGTGGGAGGGGTATTCATAATGGGAGTGGTGGGTAAACACCACCATTTCTTTGTCATTGAAAATCGCAAGACCAGGTTTTTCATCATAATCGCCGGGAATGTTGAAAACCTCACCGGAAAAATTGTCTTCTGTCAGATTTTGAGGGAACATCAGTTTCGGCCACTTGTTCATAATATATCCTCCTGTTTTATGTGTGATTATGCATTCTTCCAGGCAGCCAGATCATCAAAGAAAGTAATGGTAAAGGAGAATTCCTTGGTTTCGCCCGGTGTCAGCAAAGACAGCTTTCCTTCTTTCCGCATCACATCCCGGCCGTCGGGAGTGCAGTTGCCCGGCTCCAGACCCAGAGCGTAGTCGTGCTTGCCCATCATCTTCCACTGGCAGAAAGAATTCAGCTGCTTGGTATCGAAGGTAATGGCAAGACCCAGGCCGATATCGGGGTTGTAGATCTTGGCTTTGCCCAGATCCGTGAATTCGTGGTAATAGCACTGCTCCTGGAAGCCGGCGGTGGGCTTGTGCACCGTCAGGTGGGTGCTGATATGTTTAGCGGCGTGATCGTCTCTGGGGGTGACCTTCACGGAAGGAATGACCACCTCTGCCTTCTCGCTGAGCAGAGGGTAACCCATATTGATATGGTAGAGTACCATAACAGGAGATACGGTATCTCCGTGATTTTCCACGGTATCGGTGATAGTCAGCTTATTCTCTTCCGTAGAGAAAGCGATCTTTCTGTGCAGCTGCAGCTTTCTGGCAAACATCTGGGCTTCCCAAACATCCGCTTCCACCACCAGTTCGTCCTTTTCCCGGTGCCACCAGATGTGCTCTGCCGGCATATTGCTGATGCGTCCGTGAAGAGGCAATTCTTCTCCCTCGTCGGTGCAGGGACTGCCCACAGCAGACAGACCGCAGGTGGTCATAAAGCCGGCGGTGAAGCTCTTCAGCCAACCCAGACCCTCATCGTCATAATAAGCCGGTGCCACATAGCCGCTGGGAGAGAACAGACCCATATTCCGACCCATAAAGGTCAGCCGGGAGATGTCCGCGCAGCGGTCAGCGGAAACGGTGCATTCCAAGCCCTTGCCATTGCGGACTTCCAGAAGGCGCATACCGTCGCCCCTGCCGCCAACAAGACGATGCTCCTCAATGCCGGAGATCTGACTTTCGTGGCCTAAGTAATCACTGTATTGCATAATCTTTCCTCCATAAAGTAATACGGCAATCATACCGATAAGCTTTCTGATATAAGCATACACCAAAAGTACCCAAATTCATAGAGGGTTTTTTATTTTTTCTCAATTTTATATCCTACTTAAAAAAAGCCACCGGCTATTGCGTGCCGGTGGCGATTCTTAATCTTCCGTAATCACAAAAAGCTCATTCGGTGTGCAGTTTAACAATAAGCACATGGTTTCAATGTTCTCATAGCGAATAGACTTTGTTTGATTGTTTACCATTTTACTAAAGTTCTGGTAGCTCATACCAAGCTGTTTGTAAAGCCAGTACTTGGTCTTTCCCTGTTCCTCTAAAATTCGCAAAACATCTAACCTAATCATAAGGTATTCTCCCATATGGTATTATTTAATGAGATCATATCTTAGTATTTCTCTTTACATATAGACTTTTGCATTATATAATGTTATAGTCTATCTTTATAAAAAGGGGAATTGCGTTGATTATAGATGTAAATGGCACTGTTTTAATTCCCGGCAATCAAGGAAAAGATTGTCCGGGAAACGGGATCGACCCGGCCATTGAATGTTGCTGCGACGAATGTGATTATATGCGGTGCTGCTTTACCGTGCTGCACACCGACAAGTGCAGCACCTGCAGTGACCAAGATTGCCCCCGGGCAGGCTCATACCAGTAGCGCAACACACTTTTTCGGCCTTTCGATTCCCGTACGGCAAAAAACAAAGGACACCTAAAAGGTGTCCTTTGTTTTTTGGTGAACGATGGCACTCGGGATACGAATACTATGCCCTAATCCGCCGTCAATTTCATGGAGGGTGATGGTTCTGTCATCGCCGGAGTAGTTGAAAGTAAGGACGACCTTATCATCATAGACGAACACCGAGTTCAGGAAGGTCTTGATCAGCCGCTTCTGGCAATCAGTATCCGAGTAGTCCATTCCGGCAAACTGATGGAGGAAGAACACGATATGCTCTTTCTTCAGGCCCAGATCCTCTTTCAGTTTGGCTGCTGCCAGTGCCACTCGGAGGTCCTTCTTCTGCTCCTCCAACTCATTCATGCGGTCCTTGGTACTTTCGTTGAAGATACCTGCCTCAATGGCCCGGAGCAGATTGTTGATGGACCGGTCGGTTTCGTCCAGAGCCTTCTGCAGGGATTTGGTGTAGGTGGTATCCGTATTTTGCGCCAGGAAATACTGGTATGTGTTTTCTGCAATGAATTCCAACAGTTCTTCGTTTCGGACCAGTCTGAGGAGATGCTTCAGTACGAGGGTTTCAATCCAGTCCTGCCGGACAGCCCTTTTGGTGCAGAGCTTTTTCTTCTTGGCACTGCAGATGTAATAGTGATGCTTCACCTTCTGCTTACTGGTGCCGCAGATGCCGGTCATACCGGCACCACATTTGCCACAAAAGATCTTGCCGAACAGAATGTAATCCACCTTGGCTTTTTTGTGTGCACCTGCTTTCTGATTGAATGCCAGCAGATCCTGAACCTTATTGAACACATCCACATCGACGATAGGCGGCACGGAGTTTTCAATGCTGACTTCGCCGTTGTATTCATATGTGCCGATATACTTCTTGTTCTTCAGCACTGTCCGCAGGCTGTTATGGGTAAATGCATGGCCTCTTGAGGTCCGTAATCCCCTGTCATTCAGAATCTTGACAATCTCAGTAATTGTTTTTCCCTCAGAATAAAGCTGAAAGATATCTCTTACAACAGGTGCGTATTTGGGATCGATCTCGTATTTCTTGTCTGCATTGATGGTATAACCCAAGGGACAGGTGCCGCCGGTATATCGGCCTTTCTGGGCACTGGTTTTCATACCTCTGCGGACGTTCTGGGATAGCTGTTCGGAATAGTAGGCAGCCATGCCTTCAATGACAGCTTCCAGAATGATGCCTTCCGGGGTATCCGGGATGGCTTCGGCCACATAGTAGATTTTAACACCGTTTTTCTTCAGGTGATATTTGTTGAGGGCAATCTCCTCTTTATTTCGTCCGATCCGGTCTGTCTTCCAGACGATCAAGGCATCGAAAGCGTGTTTTGCCGCGTCAGCAAGCATAAGCTGAAACTGTTCTCTGTTGTCGTTTCGCCCGGTCTGCGCGCGGTCGGCATAGACTTTAACAATGGTCAGCCCATGGGCAGCTGCAAAGTGTTCCGCTTCTGCAACCTGACCTTCGATGGACTGCTCACCCTGTCTATGACTGGAAAAACGGGCATAGACAACAGCATTCACACAGTTTCCTCCCTTGCAAGATCCAGATCCAGTGCCATCCTGACCATATTCTTGGATTTGATATCGGCCCGGTCATAGGCACGGGCAACTTCATAGGCGTCTGTGGAAACTTCGGCAGGTGCATAGTTCTCAATACCCAGCCAGACTTCCAGAGGCACATTCAGCGTATCGGAAAGCTGCATTGCCAGATCCAGCGGGGCAACCTTCATCTGTCGAGTAATTATGGTTCGAACCTGCCGGTCTGTCAGACCGGTTTTTTGAATAACATCGGGAATCTCCAGACCCAATTCATCCAATGTAACTTCGATAAAAATCTGATAGAACGGCTTTTCTTTATTCTGCGCCCAGAACATTGCGGAAACTGCTTCTGCTTCTTGGTCACCAAGGAGATAATCGGCAGATACGTGCAATGCTTCAGCATATTTGCGCACAACTTCGATTCTGGGAGATCGATCTTCTCTCTCGTATCTGCTTAATATCTGCTTAGAGGTGCCCAGCAACTCGGCAAACTCCTCCTGTGTCATTTTTCGCTCTTTTCGGATCTGACGCAGACGTTTTCCAAAAGTCATATATTCCACATCTACACCCTGTAACTTTTTGATGAGAGCTTTGATTCTGTCTTCGTTACTCATACCACATCAACTCCTTCTTTGGTATCGGTATCCGTATTATAGCAGATTGAAACACGTTTTACAAGCCACTTTGTTGAATTGACTAAACTTTGTGCAATATATCACCAAATGGTAGATTTATCATTGACAAATGAGTCTGAGAAAGGTAAAATTATAGCAGAATCAACCAAATGGCGATTATTGGAGGCCGTTTGGGATGAAGAAAAGACGATCAGGAGGTGATCTCCCATTGGAAGTGCAGTGAAAATTCAGCCCAATCTGATTCCCGGTATGGAGAAGCAGCTATTATGCGCCACATTCCTGGAGGCAGTCATCCGCTTCTACGAGGATCCGGAGAATATGCGCTCTTTTGAAAGGTGGCGTGCAGAGAAAGGAGGAAGTACACATGACGCAGAGAGAAGCTAATCCGCTGAGAGAAAAATATCCCAACCATGTCCCCCGGGAAGTGGCATCCCAATACCTGGGTGTGTCGCCTAGGCAGCTGTCCAAGCTCATTGCCGAAGGCCGGGAACCCTTTGCTTCCATCGGTGCCAACATCGGTACGAACCAGAAATACATTCGGATTTATACCGAGCGGCTGATTGCGTACATGAACGGTCAATTATCCGGTGTATAAAGAAGGAAAGAGGTTTTTCCTGTGGATATAGAGAGAAACAGTATCAGGTGATATGGACAGGCGGATGCCCGGTCATATCACCTGTTATTTATTTTGTGAGAAAGGAGAAAGCGCTTGTGAAATGTCTGAAGAAATACGACTGGGTCAAGATTTCCAGAGATGAAATACCGCACTGCGCCAAAGGCATTTTGCTCTATTTTCTGCGACTGGTATCCCGCGCTGCATTCCGCGGGGGATTTGCCTGCTATTGCGGCTACAAGAACGCTGTAGAGGTTGGAACCTGGGTTGGCGGTGTCGTTGGCCTCAAGAGCATTTTAGGGGTTAAAAGCCGCCGAGAGGCTCTGGAGATCATGGACGAGCTCCAGATGCTGGGCTATATCACCTATACGCTGGAACCGGACACTAAAATTCTGACATACCGGATCACCGACT
>JAFQGT010000022.1 GCA_017415425.1 Oscillospiraceae bacterium
ATAACGACCTTCTTGGCACCGGCATCGATGTGAGCCTGAGCCTTAGCCTTGGAAGTGTAGAAACCGGTGCACTCCAGAACGACATCAACATCCAGCTCGCCCCAGGGCAGCTCGGCAGCGTTAGCCTTGGCGTAGATGGTGATCTTCTTGCCGTCGACAACGATGTTGTCCTCGCCGGCCTCGACAGTGTGAGTGCCGAAGGGAGCAGCGTAAGCACCCTGAGTGGAGTCGTACTTCAGCAGGTGAGCCAGCATCTTGGGGGAGGTCAGGTCGTTGATGGCGACAACCTCGAAGCCCTCAGCGCCGAACATCTGACGGAAAGCCAGACGGCCGATACGACCGAAACCATTGATAGCAACTTTAACAGACATGGGAATTTCCTCCATTTCAATAATTACTGCGGATGCAGTATGTATACAAAGTGTTGTGCAATCGATAAAACCGCACGGATTTATTATACTATAGGAAAAAAAGCTTGTAAAGTGTTATTTTTGTAAAAAATGCGTATTTTTTCAGGGGAGATTTGTGAAGGATTACAAAAGGAATGAGGAATTAGGAATGAGGAATTAGGAATTAGGAATGAGAAATGAGGAATTAGGAATTAGGAATTAGGAATGAGAAATGAGAAATGAGGAATTAGGAATGAGAAATGAGAAATGAGAAATGAGGAATTAGGAATTGTCAAATTCCCGTTTGTCGGGGAGTTTCGTCAGACGTCTTGGCCCCCTCGTTTTGAGGGGGCTGGCAAAAATCGGTGCTTAGCAACCGATTTTTGACTGGGGGAGTTGATTTGTTTGCATTTTACTCCCCCCGGTAGCCTGCTTAGGCTGACAGCTCCCCTACAGGGGAGCCTTTACGGCTTCGCCGCCATAAGGGACGGGAAACCCGCCCCCTACAGGGGTGGGGGAAAAAGTGAAAAGTGAAGAGTGAAGAGTGAATAGTGATGGTGTCGCCAAAGACGACGGATTGGGATTACCCCTCATCCGGCAAAAATCAAAGATTTTTGCCACCTTCCCCAAAGGGGAAGGCTTTACGGGGGAGAGAAGAGTGAAGGAGTCGCCAAGGGCGACATTTTTAAAAATATTTCCGAAGGAAATACCACAATTGTCAATTGTCAATTGTCAATTGTCCATTATCCATTACAAAAGGGGAAGGTTTGCGGGTGGCAGCTTACTTCGCCAGCCGACGGAAAATGGGCAGGCTTCTGAGGATCTGGTCGTGGCTGACGCAGTAGCACATCCGGAAATATTCCGGACAGCCGAAATCATCTCCGGGCACCACCAGAAGACCCTGTTCCTTGGCTTTCTCCACAAAGGCCATGGCATTGCCGCCGGGGGCTTTGACAAAGAGGTAGAAAGCGCCGTCGGGCTTGGCTACCTGGTAGCCAAATTCCGTCAAAGCGTTGTACAGGGTGGTACGGTTTTTATCGTACATGGTAAGGTCCGGGGTCAGGTGGGCGCACCGGGCGATGACGGCCTGCAGCAAACTTGGCGCGCAGATATGCCCTGTTGCCCGGAAGCCGCCTTCCACGGCATGGTAAAGTGCCTGGGCATCGGCGGCGTTTTTGGGAATGTACACATAGCCGATCCGCTCTCCGGGCAAGGAAAGGGATTTGGAGTAGGAATAGCACACAATGGTGTTGGGATAGATGCCCGGGACGAAGGGAACTTCCACCCCGTAGGCCAGCTCCCGGTAGGGCTCGTCGGAGACGATATAGATGGGATGGCCGAATTCTTCCCCTTTCCGGGTCAGCAGCCGGGAAAGCGCTTCCAGGGTCTTCCGGGTGTAGACCACGCCGGAGGGGTTATTGGGGGAGTTTAGCAGCACCGCGGCGGTGTTGGGGGTGAGCATAGCCTCCAGGGCCGCCATGGGGATCTGAAAATCCGGGGCTGCCGCCGGGACGACCCGGAAGGCCGCGCCGGAGGCCTCCACCAAGGGCTTATATTCCGGGAAGTAGGGGGCCACCGTGAGGATCTCGCTGCCGGGGAAGGCCAGGGCATGGAACACCGCCGCCAGCTCCGGGGCAGCGCCGCAGCCGATGATCAGATCGTCTGCGGTGGCGTTGGCGGAAAAACGCTGATTTAAGTTATCGGCAATGGCCTGCCGGCAGGCAAGACTGCCGATGGCAGGGGTGTAGCTATGCAGAGCAAGAGAGTCGGTATGCTGCAAGATATCCAAAAAAGCCTCCTGCACCGCCTTGGGGGTGGGCAGGGAGGGGTTGCCGATGCAGAAATTGAACACGTTTTCTTTGCCGATCCTGGCGGCAAGAGCATCACCGTATTGGCCAAGCTCACGGATGATGCAGCCGTTGGTACCAAGTTCGTATGCGGTTTGGTTGTACATAGGGATTCCTCCAAGTGGTAAGATACGAGATATGCCAATTTATAAGTACAAAGGTTGCGGGGGGTCGAAATATTGGGGCTTATAGGTCACCGAGCCGATGGGCCTGCGGGGTGGGCCGTATTTGGGATTGAAGCCAAATAGGTTTACATAATTCGGGAGGTCTGCCAATTCCTCTTCCATGGCCTTCATGACAGCTACCGTGGCGATGACATCGTCCACCGCACGGTGAGAGTTGACCACCTGATCCTGCAGGCCGTAGACCTCGATGGCGTTGCACAGCTTATGGGGATAGCTGTGGCGATCCTTATACACCGTCAGAAGATCCAGCTTGTCCTTGCCCCTCAGCACCGTGGGATCTGAGTGCCGCAGGAGAAAATAATACAAAAAGCACAGGTCAAAATGGGCGTTATAGGCCAGCAAAAGCACGTTCCCTGAAAGCATTCGCTGCAGGTCAGCCGCCAGCTGGGCTTTGGGAATGCCCTTTTGGGCAAGGTCGGCGTTGGTGATGCCGGTGAGCTGCTCGATTTGCGCAGGCACCCTATTGCCGGGGGTCAGGGCGATGAGCTGATCGTATTCTTCTGTGATCACAGGGCCGGTGGGGGAAGGGGCTACCACCACCGCGGCAAATTCGATGATCTCATCCCGGGCAGAGTCTAAGCCGGTGGTTTCTGTGTCGAACAGCACCAGCCGGTCGTATTTTTCAAATAATGTGGCGAAATAAGACATAGAAAAACCCCTTTTAGGATTAGGAATTAGGAATTAGTAATTAGGAATTAGGAATTAGGGATAAGACGCTGCCAATTGACCTTTGTCGCTCTGTTTCGTTAGAATTCGTAGGGCGGACTCATGAGTCCGCCGATCACTTCCCGGCTTCTGAAATGTTATATTTCGCAAAAGACTATGAAAAAATGGACGAAACTGCTCAAAATAATGCAACCTGGTCGGCGGGGTCATGACATAAGCCCTACGCACGCAGGATTTTTTCGTCGGCGCGAGAAATGGCAATTTAGGTGTTTATGATTCGTTGTCGCCGGTCAATTCCCGGGCTCGCTGGAATTTGCTTTTGGGTTCAGGCTGGAGGGAGAATTCCTTGGCGATGGACTTTGCCAGGTCTACAAGGCTGGCTTCTGAGCCTTCCTTCAGCTCCAGCTCCACCTCGCAGAAGGGCAATTCCCTGCCGCTCCCCAAAAGGACGCCCCGATCAAGGGCAAGCTCGACCTTGGCATCGGGCAGGGCAAGCAGCCGGCTCAGCCGGGTGAACCGTGCACCGCACACCGGGGTCAGCTCCGGCAAGGAAAGCAGCACTTTTGGGGCGCCAAGTTTACATAATATCGGAAGGGCGGCTTGGATATCTGTATTTTCACATTCCCATTCGCCCCGGGCAAGGCCGGAGCCGGGGGCTTTGACGGTACAGACAGCTCTGCCGTTTTCCGTGCGGCGGCGCAGGGTGAGCTTTTGGGCGGAAAGCTGTCGGTCCGGGGTGTCGTAGTAGGTGGTTGCCATCTCGGTGACGGCAAAATCGCCGTAGTGAGAGCGCAGCTGGGACAGCTGAGCTTCGGTGGCAGAAAATTTCAGTTCGATCTCTTTGGACATAAGAACCTCCGTTGGGGAGAGTGGGGAGAGAAGAGTGAAAAGTGAATAGTGAATAGTGAATAGTGAAGGAGTCGCCGTTGGCGACATTTTTTTAAAATATTTCCGAAGGAAATACCACAATTATTCATTATTCATTATCCATTACAAAAAGGGGGAAGGTTTGCGGGACGGGAGACCCGTCCCCTACAAGAAGGGGGAAGGCTTTACGGGGGAGAGAATAGTGAAAAGTGAATAGTGAAGAGTGAAGAGTGATGGTGTCGCCGGTGGCGACATTTTTTAAATTATTTCCGAAGGAAATACCACAATTATTCATTATTCATTATTCATTTCCCTTTGCCCTTTACGGTTCTTCCAAAGGGTTGGACAGAAGAAACTTACAAAGCTCCATGATCTTGGGGTCGGAGCTGCTGTTTTCCCACAAAAGCGCCCCCGGGCCGGGGTTTAACAGCCCCCGTTTTGTCAAAATCCGCTTGACCTGGGCCGCGGTGCCGATGCCGCCGTCCAACAGCGGCAGATTGTTGACACAGGCCCGGATGGAGGCAGTGGCAAAGGGATAGTGGGTACAGCCCAGAACAATGGCATCCAGTTTACCTTCGTAGGGCTGCAGAATCTTTTTGAGCATTTTGTAAGCCTTTCGGCTGTTGCCAAGACCCTGCTCCACCATGGGCACCAGCTCCGGCACAGGGATGGTCACAAAATTTGTGCGGTCTATATACCGGGCCATAAGGGCCTGAAAACGGCTGCTTCCCAAGGTGGCAGTGGTGCCCAGCACGCCGATGAGACCGGCGGGATAGCTTTCCGCGGCAGGCTTGAGAGCCGGCTCAATGCCGATGATGGGAAGGTCGGGGTAGGTTTGCCGCAGCTGCTCCACCGCCACGGCGGTGGCGGTATTACAGGCAATGACCAGAGCCTTCACAGGTCGGGTCAGGATATGCTTTACCGCCGCCTGGGTCAAAGCCAAAATTTCTTCCTCGCTGCGGTCGCCGTAGGGGGCGTTGGCGGAGTCGCCGTAATAGAGGTATCGCTCGTTGGGCATTTGCTTCATCAGCCGCTTCAGTACGCTGATGCCGCCTACCCCGGAGTCGAATACCGCGATATAGCCTTGATTATTTGTCATAATGATCACCAAATCAGTAAGAGTGGAGATTGAAGAGTGAAGGTGTCGCCGTTGGCGACGGATCAAAATTGCCCCTCATCCGTCAAAAATCGAAGATTTTTGCCACCTTCCCCAAAGGGGAAGGCTTTACGGGGGAGGGAAAAGTGAAGAGTGAATAGTGAATAGTGAAGGTGTCGCCGTTGGCGACGGATTGGGATTGCTCCTCTTCCGTCTTCAAAAATGTCCCAAAAGGACATTTTTGAAGCCACCTTCCCCAAAGGGGAAGGCTTTACGGGGGAGGAAAAAGTGAAAAGTGAAGAGTGAATAGTGAATAGTGGAGGTGTCGCCGAAGGCGACATATTTCAAATCATTTCCGAAGGAAATACCACAATTATCCATTATCCATTATTAATTATCCACTTAAAAGTACAGCTCTGTGGCAAGGTTGCCGTGGACGTGGTAGCAGACGGCTTTGCGGATGAAATCCTCGGAAACACCGAAATGCTCCGCCAGCTCCCAGATCTCCGTGCAGCCTGCGGCGATGGCATTATCCAAGTCGTCTGCCGGGATCAGTTGCCGGATGGCCCACCGGTCTGCCCGGTTTTCCTGACGCTTGCGACAGTTGTAACGGGAGTACTGATTATAAAAAGCTCCGGTGCAGCAATGCCCCAGTTCATGGGCCAGCTTATTTCGTTCGTCAGCTTCGCCACGGAGCTTGTGGGGATCTATGGCTATGTAACAATCCCCGGAAAGCTCCATCAGGGAAAGGGCTTCCCGTTTTTCCAAAGGAAAGAGGTCTACCGTGATATTCTGTTGCTGGGCGATGCGGTAGAGCTCTTTCAGGGATTTCATTTCAGATCCTTTTTCCTTTCCCGCACAAAGGCGGCGTACCGCCGCACATCCGCAAGATCCTGGTCGTCCATGATCTCGCTGTCGCCCCACAGGGCAAACTTCAGCTCGGCGTCTGTGATGGACCTGCCGGGTTCGGCAGGTGAATTGTTACGTTCCTCCCCGGTGAGCAGATAGTCGATGCTCAGATCCAGGTACTTGGCAATGACAACAGCCCGGTCATAGGGCAATTTTTGCAGCTTCTGGGGATTCAGATAGCCATTGGCAAAGCCGCAGTCCCGCTCCAGACGGGAGACAGGAATCCCCTTTTCTTTACAAATTTCGCGGACATACTGGATACTGTTGAACATAAATAACACCCCGTTTTAGAAAAAATTCTAAAATACCTCTTGACAAATTAGAATTCTCTCTATAT
>JAFQGT010000029.1 GCA_017415425.1 Oscillospiraceae bacterium
AACCCCTTTGAAGTTGTCAAACAGGTCAGAGGTGGTGTATTGAATCGCGTCCGGATCTGAATTTCGAATTTCAAGTTCACCGTTCTCATAAGTAACAGTCGACTGTTTACCGGCAGAAAACGTAGCATTAACCACCGCAGCGCACCCCAACACCATTACAGCGGCCAACAGGAGAGTAAAAATGCGTTTTGTGGATTTGTTTTTCATTGTGCATCACCCTCCTTAATTATTCGTGACTTTGTTCGCCACAGTCAGAGTGCCGTTATTTGCATCAACAGTAACTTTGGCATTAGTCCAGGCTTGTTCCACAGCCTCATCCGGCTGAGCTTGGATGGACTGGGCAAGAATCTGCAAGTTCATCTTATAGCCATTAGAGGTTATTACAGTTGCGCTGGTAATCAGGTTATTAGTACTGTTCCCCGCCGATACAGGCGAAGTATAATACCAGAAGCCGTCTTTACCTTTTTCCCAACCATTGCCGGGGGTTTCTTCCATTTCATTACCACCTGTTGCCCCCCAGTCAATAGTTAGATCACTCAGGCCTGCCGCAATACCAACAGGATTACCGTCACCATCCTCCCAAGTGGGGATAATAGCTACACGGATGTAGACCGGAACATCACCAGCATTTTTAATACTGACATTTTCCTTAGTTTCATACGGCTGGTTAAATGTTTCTTCAATCGTTACATCAGTGCTGCCGGGGGTAAATGTGTTCACCACAGATTCAGTATCTGCAATCAGCAAGGCCAGCGTACCGCCAACAGCCAGCGCCAGCAGCAGCACCAAGGAGACCAGCAGCAAAATAGATTTTTTTCTTGTGTTCATTGTCGTGGTCTCCTTTCTTAGGCTACTGCAGGTCCGTCAACGATCTGCAGCTTGTTGTCATTCAGCACAGCAGCGCTCTGCACCACAGTAGTGGTAGTAGAATCAGGTTCTGTTTTACCGCTCCCAAAGATGTTCTGTACCCACCAGCTACTGTCCAGCCACTTATCATTATTACGCCTGTTGGTGAAAGTAACTTCCAAATCACCATCATTATCGCTATCCTTAGCAGTCTTTGTTGCATCATCCGTAGAAGTATACCGCCAGCTCCAATCGGTGTTCTCGGTTACAGTGTGGGTCTGGTCGGCAGGCAAATTCTTGATGGTAGTACTGCCTGTGCCATAAATCACGACCTGGGTTACCACATTATCACTGCTATCCTTGACAGTGAAGATAAAGGCCTCGGTAGGATCAATGGTAGTACCATTAGCAGCTTGCTTGGTGATGGTCAGGTCAATGGTGTTCCGAACATATTTGCCATAGTAATAAGTTGTTTGATTGATTTTATACTCACTATTTGCAAAATCTATTTTATTACCACTACCATAAGACCCGCGATACCAGCCATCAAAAGTATATGTCATACCGTTAACTTTCAATGTTTCATCCGGAGATGGATAAGTAGCCGTGGTCTCATTATCTGTATATGATTTGCCGGGATATTTAATAGTATTCTCCAATGTATCCTCTCCGACCAGCACAGAGAACGTTTCACCCTCATAAACATCCCATGTAGTGCTTTCAGGCATCTGTATCATAAAAGCCACATTGTGCAAATCAGTAGTATTAAGGAATATCTGACCATCAAGGTGCCACATCTGATGATCTGAAGGTATGCTTATCCCTGTAGGAGTAAGGGTATCCTCAGGATAATTGAATGTTCCACCACCAGCTACAAACATTTTAAGCCATTTGATCGTATAATAACCCTCACGTTTCGATTCATCAGAGCCATCTTTTGCATAACGATACACCTTGCCATTAAATTCAATATTAGGATAATGCATATCTCTCATATTAATGCTATTTTGGTCGATAAGCGGCGATATTTCCGAATCACCTTTATAAGTAGAAGCGTTATTTACAGACAAACTCGTAGGAACCAAACCAAAGTTATGCCAATCCCCTGTTTTATTCTCGCCTGTATACACGACGCCAGGTCTTAATACTGATACCAACACATTATTTACAGAATCAGATTCAACATAAATTACATTCACTGTGGCTTGATAAGAAGTGTATGCGCTTTGCCACTTAATTACCAATTTATGATCTGCGTTAAAGGAGTCGTTAGTTGTTACTGCGTAGCGATAAACGCCATCATCCCCATAATGAGAATAGCTAACTGTAAGACCATCCTGCGAATATAGGGAACCATTATAAGAACCACTGACATTAACATCGTTGACAGTAACATTTGTAGGAGATTCAAGCCCGATCTTTTCTTCATCAGCAGCAGTCATATACAGATTAAAATCCGCTACGACCACAATATTTACTGTTACACTCTTTGTTTCATTACCTTCATTCCAACTAACCGTATATCCAACGGTAGTGCCAAGTGTAGCATTTTCATCCACTTCAAAAGTCAGTTCGCTGGAATTATCACCAGTTACACTTACATCGTCACTTCCAGAATTATCCGGAATAAAAAGCTCATAATTCTTTTCATGTTTCAAGGTATCACTGCGACCGGGGGCTATATACAGCGTATACTCTGTTATTTCGTTATCAGCATCAGTTATCAGAATCACTTCCGAGAAGCTGTCCATCTCAAAGGAAATGCTGCCATCACCGTACAGCTCAACAGTGCCGCTATGGGTAGAGAATACCTCATAGGCTACCACAGGCTCATCAAGGCCAAGCGCCGTTTTTGCCAGCGCCGCTTCATCATTGTAGGTCTCGATCATCTCTTCATCGTAGGAGAGCAGAACGCCATCCTTGATGTTGCCGTCACTATCCACAATAGCACCCGCATAATCCAGAATGTGGTAAACATACACGACGGCATCATCACCATAAAACTCTGGGTCATAAATATTGTCAATAGTTACCGTGACCTTATTACCGTCCGCGGGCTGCCACTTCTTGCCCTCGGCATCCGTAGGGCTGATATCAAAGGCCATCGTTTTAACGGTAGTCATCAACGCACTCTCGGTCAGGCTCTCGGGAGCAGCCTTGCCCTCCCCTGCGGTCAGCGTTACCCCCTCAGGCAGGTCCGCATTGATAGTATACTCCTCGTCACCGATAGTCACAGACTGGGAGGTGTTCGGAATTTCCTGCTCCGGGATGGTAATTACCGCAACGCTCTCCACCATACTCGGGTCAAGAGTTTCAAGCGTGATACTCTCATCAGGCCACAGCACGCCAATCATGTAGGCCGTACCGGCCTCGGCATCCTCCGGCACGATATATTCGCAGGTATTTTCCTCGCCCAACGTGTCCGCAACAACACCCCAATCATCAGAGTCAGAATCAAAATCAGCCCAATCATCCGTACCCAGCTTCCACAGCACGAAGTCCGGTATCTCATCTATAAATGCCAAAGTCACCGTCTCGCCGGGCTCACATTCCAATTTCTGAATCTCGCCAGACGCAATAACAATATCCGCATTATCGGAGTTTGAATTCACAGTCAACTGCTCCGCACCCAGCATCGGTACCGCCGGGATCTCGGTGGGCTTTTCCACAACAGGCGTACAAGTGCAGGTTGCATTACCGCAGGTAGCGCAAACCTCCGGCTCAGGAGTTTCTACCACGGGGGCAACATAGAAATCACAACCCTCGGCATGGGCAAAACCTTCGGCAGCTTTCTCCTCATCAGTTGCCTCACAGGTGCAGACTTTTTCTACCACATCAGTACCGCCGCCGGTGGTCTCACCGACACCACCGCCAACACCAGGTTCAGTGGGTTCAGCAGGCTCTTCGGGGATAACAGGTTCGGATGCATCAGCCTGCTCATAA
>JAFQGT010000030.1 GCA_017415425.1 Oscillospiraceae bacterium
AGGGAACAGTGAATAGTGACGCGTGACGAGTGAAGAGTGAAGAGTGCAGGTGTCGCCGTTGGCGACGGATCAAAATTGCCCCTCCTCCGTCAAAAATCGAAGATTTTTGCCACCTTCCCCCCAGGGGGAAGGTTTGTGGGGGAGAGAAGAGCGAAGGTGTCGCCGGAGGCGACATTTTTTAAATTATTTCCGAAGGAAATACCACAATTGTCAATTATCAATTATCCATTATCCATTACAAAAGGGGGAAGGTTTGCGGGGCGGCAGGTTGCCGCCCCTACCGGGGCACGAAGGGAGGGGAAAGGAAATGCTAGTGATTTTAGGGTGTTTATCAGGCTTCTTGGCCGGGGTGGCGGCGGTGCTGGTGGCCCAGCGGTTTGTGGTAGGTGTTACCTTCCGGCAGCAGCGGCGCTCATACAAGGACCAGGCCCGGCTGCGGGTGATCTTACAGAATGTAGAGGTCTACGACGGCACCGGTACGGGGCAGAAGGAAGTGCCGGGGAATTAAGTCCCCTGCGGGGGATGGGGAGTGAATAATGAATGATGAATAATGAATAATGAAGGTGTCGCCGGGGCGACATTTTTAATTACCCCTCATCCGTCATGCCCCAAAGGGCATGACACCTTCCCCCAGGGGGAAGGCTTTGCGGGGCGGTTTGGGCATCGCTATAAGGGGTGGGTTTCCCGTCCCAAGGAGCGCGCAGCGCGAGCCTCCCTCTGATGAGGGAGGTGCCCCGTAGGGGCGGAGGGAGAGAAAACTACCCCTCAGTCATGCTGTTCGCATGACAGCTCCCCTGACAAGGGGAGCCGAGGGCGGCTTCGCCGCCGTGTTCTATCGCAACAACCCGAGAAATGGCAATTTGTTGGCGGGAAAGTATCAAGAAATTGGGAGGTATTATGGACATTCAGGAAATTCAGGAGACGCCGGTTTGGGCGTTATACGAAAAGGGGCGGGACAGTCATCGGCGGTGCGGCATTTATCGCGACACCGACCGCAACTATCGCTTCTACAACGGCAATCAATGGGAAGGGGCAAAGCTGGGGGAGGTTGAGCCGGTTCAGAAGAACTTTATCAAGCCCATCGTCAAGTACAAGGTATCTGTCATTCACGACAACCTTTTTGCCATCCACTACGCGCCCCGGCACTACGACAGTCGGGAAGGAAGGGAAGAGGCCGGCAAGCTTTGCCGGCTGCTGAACAACTTCGCTGCCGCGGTTTGGGAGAAGGATCGGATGGATTTCAAGGGCCGTCGGCTCACCAAGGATGCCGCCATCAACGATGAGGCGATCCTCTACGTGGATTTTGACCGGGAGACCATGCTTCCCGTCAACGAGATCGTGAAAAAAGCGGACATCTACTACGGCAACGAAAATGACGATGACATCCAGGCCCAGCCTTACATCCTCATTCGCCGGCGGCTGCCGGTAGCGGCTGCCCGGGAGCTGGCTGTCCGGTTCGGCTGCAAGGAAGCACAGAAGATCACCGGCGATGCTGACACCTTCGACCAAAGCGGGGAAGCCGCCAAGCAGGAGGTGGATGACATGGTCACAGTGGTCTACAAGCTGTACAAGCGGGAGGGACTGGTGCATTTTTCCGCGGCTACCCGGTTTGTGACGCTGGCGCAGGATCGCTGCATCGGTTTGAGCCTGTACCCCGTTGCCCACTTTAACTGGGAAGAAAAAGAGGGCAGCGCCCGGGGTGAGGGCGAGGTGCGGTATCTGATCCCCAATCAGATCGAGGTGAACCGGACAGAGGTCAGACGGGTGCTGACAGTGAAATATCAGGCATTTCCCCAAAAGGTGGTGGATGTCAGCAAGGTGGTGAATCCCGAAGCCCTGAACACCGTGGGCGGCACCATCCGCACCAACGGACAGGCGGTGGAGGATGTTCACAAGATCGTGGGCACGCTGCCCCCGGCACAGATGTCTCCCGATGTGCGGCAGCTGCAGGAGGATATGATCCGCATCACCCGGGATCTGGCCGGTGCAGGTGACAGCGCCACCGGTCAGATCAATCCGGAAACCGCTTCCGGTCGGGCGATTCTGGCGGTACAGCAGGCATCTCAGGCACCTATGACGGAGCAGAAGGAAAGCTATAAGAACTTTTTGGAGGATGTGGCCAGAATTTGGCTGGAGTATCTGACGGTGCATTGTGGGGACGTCCTGGAATTGGAGGACATTCAGTCGGATCCTGAAACCGGGGAAGAAGTGGTGCTTTCGGTACAGGTCAGCGGTGATGCGCTGCGGAGCCTGCGCTCTACGGTAAAGATCGATGTGACTCCCAAGGGGGTGTTTGACCGGTTCGCTCAGGAGCAGACCATGGAAAATCTGTTGGTGAAGGGGCTTTTCCAGGCCGGAAGAGTTGGGGAGCTGGAGGTCTACGCCAATGTGTTGGATGACGATGCCGTGGCACCCAAGGAGAAGATCCGTCAGGCGGTGGCTATGATCAGGGCGCAGCAGCGGGCCATCGCGGATATTCAGGCTCAGGCACAGATGCTGCAGCAGGAGACGATGCAGGAATTAGGAATCAGGAGTTAGGAATTGTCAAATTCCTGTTTGTCGGGCAGCCGATGGCTGCCAATTGACAATTGAAAATTGACAATGGAGAATTTCGGAGTCGCCAAAGGCGACATTTTTTAATTCATTTCCGAAGGAAATACCACAATTGTCAATTATCAATTATCCATTATCAATTATCCATTGACAGCGGGTTGGTTGGGTGGGGAGAAAGGGAGGAAGTATGGAAGAAAAAAGCGGAAAATTATGTTTTGAGACCATGGGCTCTGTGAAGCACACCGCGGCACCGGTAGAGCAGGAGTATTATTCCTGTGAGGAAGCCAAAAAATTTACCAAGGGTGATTTCGACAGGAATCCCCGGCTCTATCAGGCTGTGGTGCGCTCCATGGAAACGTGGTAGCAAATAGCCGCTGGGTAGGTGCCGATTCCCGTTTATCGGGCAGCCGATGGCTGCCAATTGACAATTGAAAATTGACAATGGACAATTAAGGAGTCGCCAAAGGCGACATTTTTAAATCATTTCCGAAGGAAATACCACAATTGTCAATTATCAATTATCCATTA
>JAFQGT010000007.1 GCA_017415425.1 Oscillospiraceae bacterium
CACATGGGTGACAGCGCCCACCAGCTTGCCGTCTTGAATAATCGGTGAGCCGGACACGCTGATGTCAAGTAAAGGACAAAAGAATTTTGTGTTTTTCTACGGTTTTTATGCGTTTTTACGGGTAAAAAGCGGGTTTTGACACACCCCAACAAGAATCCCTAAGTTGACATAGATGAAATGTCGAAAATACCGTATTTTAAGACTTCTCGCATTTTCGACAAATTCTGATATTTGCCGGACCGTCGGTTTTTCTTTCCCAATGACCTCAATCTCTAAACAACCAAGAGCGGGTGTACTTGACAAAGTACAAATTACGTCATATAATCATAGAACAAACGTTTGTAATTAGAATATAAGGAGAGATGAAATGATAGAAGATTTAGTTTATGCAATTAAAAGCAGGTCAGGCTTTGGATCCAAAAGCAATAAATGGAAACATTGGAAAGCAACATTGGACTTGAAAACCTGTTATGAATGCCGTACAATACACGGTAAGATTTATTCAATCTATGAGCCAGTTTCCCCTATGCCGCCATTGCATTGGTGTTGCCGTTGTGAAATCACCCCGATGAATGCGTTTAATGCCGAGGATTGTACTAAGCAAGGCGTAAATGGAGCACCCTATCTACTGAAAAACTATGGGCTTTTGCCAGAGTATTATATTACAGGGACTGAATTGCAATCATTAGGTTGGAAATGGGGAAAAGCACCCAGCAAGTATGCACCCGGAAAGATGGCGATGATGGGCATATATCGCAACGATAATGGCCACTTGCCTTCAGCTCCGGGTAGAGTTTGGTACGAAGCCGATATTAACTACATGCACGGTAGACGAAACGCACAACGGGTATTGTGGTCAAACGATGGTCTTGTTTTTGTGACATACGACCACTATCAAACATTTGTTGAAGTTGTTTAAGGAGAACATATAATGGATCAATATAACGAAATCATACTGGATTTGACCGGATGCCGTTATTTAGGCGAAATTCATCAGCGCATTAAAAAAACCTTTTCTTTTCCCGATTATTACGGGGAAACCTGGGACGCATTCTTGGATGCGTTTCGTACTGTAGGCGTTCCTGATAAGATTATTATCAGAGGAGAACACGATATTCCTAAAGAATTGATACCGCAAGTTGACAGAATGCATAATACCTTAGATTATATGCGTACTGAATTGTCTGCCTTTGGACAAGTCTTTTCTTATGAAATAATAGATTGATCTTATTCCCCCTTTGGTACTCCAAAGGGGGAATGTTTTACGCTGCTGCGTCTAACATATTTTCGATGAAGATGCCGTAACCGGTAGTCGGATCGTTAACGAGGACATGGGTCACTGCCCCGATGAGTTTGCCGTCCTGGATAATCGGGCTGCCGCTCATACCCTGTACGATGCCACCGGTGGCTTCCAGAAGTGCCGGATCGGTGACCCGCAGCAGCAGGTTTCGCCCACTGGTAGTCGCTTTCGGATAAACTTTCAGAATCTCCACAGAATATTCCTGTACCTGATCTCCGGACACCACGCTGCGAATGAATGCTTCACCGGTACGGATCTGATCGGCAGTACCCACCGGAAGGGGTTCACCTTCGAAACCGATCTTCGATGTGCCGAACACACCCCGACCGGAGTTTTTATAAAGTGTGCCTATGGGATCTGCTTCCTTTAGCACTCCCAGCAGCTGACCGGGATTTCCGGAAGTGCCCTTTTTTACAGAGAGGATCGATGCCCGATAGGCACTGCCCCGGGTCATATGCAGCAATTCCCCGGAAGAGTTGTTAACACCGTGACCCAACGTGCCGAAATTACCGCTTTCCGGGTCATACCAGGTGACTGTACCCACACCGGTGATGCCTTGCTTAAGAAAAACTCCCAATTTCGGGCCTGCCTGTGTGATTTGCGGGGAGAGGTGCAGCTGCAGCTGCTTGCCGTTTCGGATTACGGTCAGCTCTATAGTGCCGTGAGAGGAGTTCAGTGCCTTGCGCACATCCGTAGCGGTATGAATCTCTTTTCCGTCAATGGCGGTGATGCAGTCACCTACCTGCAGTCCTGCCGCCCGGGTGTCCGCCCCCAAGGAATCATCAAAAGCCGCTACAGTTACCTGATCATTGTGCAGCTCCAGACCCACTACCTGACCTGCCGGGATCAGGAACCGGGCGGCGATGGCGGATTGGGTCAGAACCACAACACATAATAATAAGGTGGCTGCGCGGGAAATCAATTTTTTCATATTTCAGCCCTCCATTTTGTTTGCACGGTTAATATTCCTCACTTGCTGGTCAATAACCCAAGCAAAAGTCGAAAAAATAGGAAGAAACAGGAAGTTTTCATTGAGAATACGCAAAAAATCGGGTAGAATGGAAACAGAACGGGAGGGGAAACTATGGATTACTATTTTTTGTGTAAGCAGCTGGAAGAACTGACGGCGGGTGTGATGCACCCCATAGCCAATCTGGCCAACGCATCGGCGCTGCTATGGCAGGAACTAGACAGGATCAACTGGGCAGGTTTCTATCTTATGGAGCAGGGGAAATTGGTTTTGGGCCCGTTTCAGGGAAAGCCGGCCTGTATCGAGATTCCCGTAGGAAAGGGAGTTTGCGGAACGGCGGTGGCGGAAAATACCACCCAACTGGTGGCGAACGTGCATCAATTTCCGGGGCACATCGCCTGCGACTGCGCCTCCAATTCAGAGATCGTTGTGCCTATCCGAAAGGACGGACAGATCGTCGGCGTAATGGACATTGACAGTCCGGTTTTAGGCCGTTTTACGCAAGAGGATCAAGTGGGTCTGGAGGCCTTTGTGAAGGTTCTGGAGCAGGTATTGTAAGACGCAGATTGGGATAATTGGGTTTTTTGGTTGTTTGCCGTATTTACCTATTGACAATATAGGTTAAAGATGCTATATTACCCACAAGATAACTAGGTAAATGTTTCCGGAGGAATACACAATGCAAGTTTATGCTGATAACGCAGCCACAACCAAAATCAGCGCGCACGCCCTTCAGGCGATGATGCCCTGTTTTGAAATCTATTACGGCAACCCATCCAGTCTCCACACCGTGGGCCAAGAGGCTAAGGAAGTGCTGGAACAGGCCAGAGAAACCGTAGCCAAATGTCTGGGCTGCCAGCCCAGAGAGATCTATTTCACTTCCGGCGGCAGCGAGGCGGACAATCAAGCCATTCGTTCTGCAGCCTTCTACGGCGCCCGGAAGGGGAAGAAGCACATCATTTCCACCGCCTTTGAGCATCACGCAGTGCTGCATACCTTGAACGCTCTGGAAAAAGAGGGGTTCGAAGTCACATTGCTGGATGTGAAAGAAGGTCACAACATCACCGCCCAGCAGGTAAAGGATGCCATCCGTGAGGATACCTGCCTTGTCACCTGTATGTACGCCAACAATGAGATCGGCTCTGTTCTTCCCATTGCCCAGATCGGCGCAGTGTGCAAGGAGGCGGGCGTGCCCTTCCACACCGATGCGGTGCAGGCGGTGGGACATTTGCAAATTGATGTAAAAGAACAAAACATTGATATGCTTAGCCTGTCCGGTCACAAGTTTCACGGTCCTAAGGGCGTGGGCGCTTTGTATGTTCGCCGGGGAATCCCTCTGGTGAATGTGATCGAGGGCGGCGCTCAGGAGCGGGGCAAGCGGGGCGGCACGGAAAATCTGCCTGCCATCGTGGGTATGGCTGCCGCTTTGGAAGATGCCTGTGCCAATATGGACGCCAATAACGCCAAGGTGATCGCCCTGCGGGACAAGCTGATCGCCGGTATTTCCCAGATCCCCCATTGTGATCTCAACGGTGACCGGGCAAACCGGCTGCCGGGTAATGTGAGCTTCTGCTTTGAAGGTATCGAGGGCGAAAGCTTGTTGCTGCTTTTGGATGCCCAGGGCATCAGCGCCTCTTCCGGCTCGGCCTGCACATCCGGCTCTTTAGATCCCAGCCACGTGCTACTAGCCATCGGCCGGGTACACGATGTGGCTCACGGCTCTTTGCGGCTGTCCTTGTGCCACGAAAACACCGAAGAGGAAATCGATCATATTCTTACCGTTGTTCCCCAAGTAGTGGAGCTGCTGCGGAATATGAGTCCCGTGTGGCGGGATCTGCAGACCGGTAAAAGAGAATATATTCTGTAAATTAAGGAGAATCCAACTATGGCACTGTATTCTGAAGTTGTTATGGACCATTTTACCCATCCCCGGAATGTGGGCTGCATTGAAAATGCAGACGGCATCGGCGAGGTGGGCAACGCCAAGTGCGGCGATATTATGAAGATCTACCTGAAAATAGAGGGCGATATCATTGCAGATGTAAAGTTTGAAACTTTCGGCTGCGGCTCTGCCATCGCATCCTCCTCTATGGCTACGGAGATGATCAAAGGCAAGCCTATCTCCGAGGCACTAAAGCTGACCAACGACGCTGTGGCGGAAGCACTTCACGGTCTGCCTGCCCACAAGCTCCACTGCTCCGTTCTGGCGGAGGAGGCCATCAAGTCCGCTCTGAAGGACTACTATGACAAAAACGGCATCGAATACGATCACAGCCAATTTCCCGACTGTGCCCATTGTGCCCACTGTCACGAATAAGCTATGATTGTATCGACCAAAGGACGCTATGCCCTGCGTGTGATGGTGCATTTCGCCATAAAGGGTACAGAGGAGTACATTCCTTTGAAAGAGATTGCCGAATCGGAACAGATCAGCCAGAAGTATCTGGAGTCCATTATGGCGGTGCTGTCCAAGGCGGGATTTGTGGATGCGGTCCACGGCAAAGGCGGCGGCTACCGGCTCAACCGGAAACCGGAGGAGTATACCGTGGGCAGTATTTTGAAGCTGACAGAGGGAAGCCTTTCCGCGGTATCCTGCACCACGCAAGGCCCGGCGGCCTGTTCCCGTTCCACCTGCTGCCAGACCAAACCTATGTGGGACAAACTGGACAGGATGATCGACTCTTTTTTTGAGGGGATCACTCTGGCAGATCTGCTGAAAGAAACTAAGATTTAATTTGATTGTGAGGAACAGTTATGGCTATTTTATCTCCGTCGATTCTCTCCTGCGACTATATGAATATGGAGCGGGATTTTACCGAATGCAAAAATATGGGCGTCAAGTGGCTTCACGTGGATGTGATGGACGGTATTTTTGTGCCCAATATCACCTTTGGTATGGGCCTTGTGAAGTCTATGCGAAAGGTCACGGATCTGGTGCTGGATGTGCATCTGATGATCGACCGCCCCCTGCGGTATGTGGAGCAGTTCTGTGCCAACGGCGCGGACTATTTGACCATCCACGTGGAGGCCGATACCCCGGAAAATACCCGGGAAGCTTTGCTGAAGATCCGTCAGTTGGGCGTAAAACCTGGTATTGTTGTAAAACCCAAGACTCCTGCTGAGGCCATTAAAGAGTACTTACCGCTGGTGGATATGGTGCTGGTGATGACCGTAGAGCCGGGCTTTGGCGGTCAAAAATTTATGTCTGATATGATGCCAAAGCTGAAGCAGTTGCGAACGATGCTGGATGAAGTCAACCCCGCTTGCTATCTGGAGGTAGACGGCGGCGTGGATCTGAACACTGTGGTCACCTGCAAGGAAAACGGTGCAGATGTACTGGTGGCTGGTTCTGCGTACTTTGGTTCCTCCGACAAGGCCGCCTTCACAAAGGCAATGGAGGCGTAATCCCGTTCTTTCAAAACCCCGCGTGTCCGACAGGACCCGCGGGGTTTGTGCTGTTTTTGGGGAAATATTACAATCCTCTTGCCTTGTACTTGTGCAAGTACACAAATACAAGGTTTGACCTTGGGAAATTCTTGACAAGTACTGAAACAAGTACTAATATGAAGCTACAAGTACTTGTTCAAGTACAAAAGGAGGTAACGATGGATATAATCTATTTGCGATCCTCCAACCGTCGGCCGGTACGGCTGAGAGCGGTGCTCTGGTCAGAAGATGACCGGGGCGCCATTCCTGCCGGTTGGTGCGAGGGTTGCGGAAAAGAGGTATATGAGGAAGGCGGTCTGCGATGCCGCCGGTGTGAAAGGGAGGATGAAAAATGAGAGATTGTAAGCAAAGTCCTTGTTTGACCTGTGTGCGAGTAGACAACCCCGATGCTTGTGAGAACAAGACCTGTAAGGAATGGAAACGGTGGTTTTTGGGTCGGTGGGAGCTGATCCACAGGTACGCAAACACACAGCAGAATCGAAACAGCTGATGGGGGAGCGGCGTTATGAAATGGAGAAATGAAGCGATGGAGAAGCTGCGGCAGTATGATGCCATGCGACACGCCCTACGGAATATTCCGGAGGAAATCAGCAGACTCAAAATGGATGCCCGTAATTTGCGAAGTGCCTTTATGGAAAACACCCCTGTCCGCGGTGGCGCAAGCCGCAGGGAAGATGCGCTGATCAACAATTTGGCGGAGCGCCAGGAACTGGAATGGACACTGCAGCAGGTGAAACGGTGGCTGCAGGTGACGGAAAGAGGATTGAGCGCGCTGCCGGAAGATGAGCGGCTGGTGCTGCAAAGAATGTACATATACCCGGAACAGGGTGCCACAGAGCGTCTGTGCGCAGAATTGGGATTGGAACAATCCTCGGTGTACCGGAAACGGGATCAGGCGCTGTACCGGTTCACAACTGCTCTGTATGGTCTGCAGGAATCGTAAAAAATTAGAAGAGAATATATACATTTTTCGTACTTTCCGTTATAATGTAGGAAAGTATGGAAAAGGAGACGCTATGGGCAGAATTAAGGATATGACCTCCGGCAATCCCACGAAACTGATCTTGCAGTTTGCGTTGCCGCTGATTGTGGCCAATTTGGGCCAGCAACTGTATATGATCGCCGACGCTGCCATTGTGGGCAGAGGTGTGGGCGTAAAGGCGCTGGCAGCGGTGGGCGCTACCGATTGGAGCTACTGGGTGATCCTGTGGACCATCACTACAATGACCCAGGGGTTTGGAACGTTTGTCTCCCGATATTTTGGTGAGAGGGACTATGACAAAATGAATAAGTCCATCGCAATGTCCTGTCTGCTCAGCGGTGTGATTGCGGTGATCTTGAGTGTGGTAGGTCTGGTACTGACCCGCCCGGTATTGGAGCTGCTGAAAACACCCGCTGACATTCTGGATGACTCGGTGGACTACCTATCCACTATGATTGCCGGCAGCCTGGCGGTGGCAGGATATAATATGACCGCTTCTATCCTCCGGGCTTTTGGTGACGGCAGATCACCGCTGATGGGGATGATCATTGCGGCGGCGCTGAATATCGGATTGGATCTTGTGACGGTATTTGTGTTCCATTGGGGCGTATTCGGTACGGCGGTTGCCTCGGTAACGGCGCAGTTGGTAGCATTTATCTACTGCTTCCGTCGAATTTTGAAAGTAGAACAGGTGGTTCTGAATAAAGCGTCCTTCCGGCCGGATGGACAAATGCTCCGGGAACTGATGGCCTTTGGCCTGCCCCTGGCGCTGCAGTATGTGGTGATCAATATCAGCGGTATGATCCTGCAGTCTACGGTGAATTTGCAGGGCAGCATTTTTGTGGCAGGCTATACAGCCAATAATAAGGTATATGGTCTACTGGAATGCTCCGCGATTTCCCTGGGATTCGCGGCTACCACCTTCTTCTCTCAAAATTACGGCGCTAAGAAGATCCATCGGATTCGGGCCGGTATGCGGTCCACCATCGGCATCGGCATCGGTATGGCGCTGGTGATCGGCGGATTGATGGCGGTCTGTGGACGGGGCCTTTTGAGCCTGTTTATCGACAGCACGGAGGTGGGTTCTGGGGATGCGTTGACCATTGGCTACCGATACTTGATGACGATGTCGGCATCGCTGATCATTTTGTATTTGATCTATGCCTATCGCAGCGCACTGCAGTCAATGGGCAGCTCCCTTCCGTCTATGATCTCCGGCTTTACAGAATGTGGCGCCCGGGTGCTGGTGGCCAAGGGTTTGTTCCTGTGGCTGGGTCAGGAGGTGCTGTTCTTTGCCGAGCCGGCGGCGTGGTTGGGATCGCTGGTGTTTATTATGGGTTCTTACTATGTGCTGCGAGACCGGTACTTAGCGAAAATTGCATAACGTAACCCCCGCCTGTAGAACAGGCGGGGGTTTTATATCAAGGCCTTGGCCTTTTTATCTGGCAGACTTCAGCTTGCGCGAAAGACTTTTCGGCGTTGGACGGACGGCAGATGTACTACCAGACACGAAACAACCCCAATGACGCAAATAATTACAGAGTTACTTCCTTGTAGCCCAGATACTTAGACAGAGCCTCGCGTACACGTCTGGTCTGGTCGCCCTCTGCAATGATTACGTGGTGCCGGAAGCCTTCCTCGCTCATATGACGAAGCTTAGTCTGCAAACCGGGAATCTGAACCACACCGTAAGTGCCGAAGAAACGTCTGTCCAGTGCGATGTCCAGAACCTCACCGCTTTCTACAAAATAACGAACCTCGCCGTTTTCTGTACGCATACCGCAAACAGTGATCTTTCCGGGCTTGATTTTACCTACGTTGACACCCCAAGAACAGTTGTTGCCTTCTGTTTTAACGAACATTTTATGCTCTTCCATATGACCGGGCTCTTCCAGCAGATTCATAGGCAGCGGACCGCAGTGGAACAGGATGCACTTGTCACCGTCAGAGCCGTAGTTGTTATTCACGTCCAGGCAGCCCACGCCGGCATCGGATGCCAGAGTCAACGCCATCATAGCGGGGACGTTGGTTACGTCTGTTTCACAAGCGATGGGCATCTTTCTCTTGTTCATAATACCCATAACTGTGCAGGGCGCGATCTTGAACTCGTACTGCAGTTCCATCCAGCAACGCAGAGTCATTGCGTCCAACTTCATTTCCTTCTGCAGATCTTCGATAACCACACCCAGCTTGCTTTGATTCAAAAGGGCGTAGTCCGGTGTGTCACAGGTGTTGGAGGCGGCAAGAATCTCCTTTTTCCATCCTTCCAGTCTGGGATCATCATCAGCAACGGCGTGCACTCTGGAGAAAACCTGAGTCAGATCAAGTGTTTCCACATCTACGCCGACCCGTTCCATCGCTGCCTCATCAAAGCGAACGCTCTTAAATGCGGTGGTTCTGGCGCCCAGCACACCAACACGCAAGTGACGCATTCTCTTTACGATACGGCAAATGGCGATATAGTCCATCAGTTCCTTATGGAAGTCCTCACTCAACGGATGCATTACAAAAGGCTCTCCTGCAACAAAGGGGACCTGCATCTGCTTCAGCACGGCGCACAGACCCAGCTTGCCGCAGAATGCGTCTCTGCGGTTGGCAAAGTCCAGCTTGTCCAGTTCATCGGGATACGCCTGAAGCAGGATGGGAACGTTGAGATCCTGAATAGCCACTTTGATGCCATTTTCATCGCCGAAGTTAGGCAGGCAGAGGATCAGACCGTCATATTCACCTGCGTGCTCTGCAAGAAATGCGGCAAAGGCTTCACCCTCCGCTCTTGTTTCAACGGCGCCGTATTTTGTCTTGCTTTGATCCATAATCAGCAGTTCCACACCTGCCCGCTGGGCAGCCTGCAGCATATCTGCTCTTGCAGAATCAATTACAGTACTGGGGAAAAAACCGCGGTTTGCAACCAACAATGCCAATTTCATACTAGTTACCTCCGTTTTGTTGTTTCTTTGATGTTAAACCAGTTTGTTTTTCAGATCGGTATTATACAGATAGTTAGCAATATAATCCCTGGCTCTGAGATATAGCTTTTCCTGCGCATAGGCTACATCGTTGGATCTTTCACGCAGGGCGGCTTCGAATGTCTGCCGCATTTCTGTGCCTACATTCATCTTGGCAATACCTGCCTTGAAGGCGTCCAAAATGAACTCGTGGCGGACGCCGGAACCACCGTGGAGAACCAGCGGAGCGCCTGTTGCATTGTACAGATCAGCAATATGCGCAACATCCAACTTAGCCTCGGGCTTCTTCTGATCGCGAACGGCTTCTGCAATCTGACCGTGAATGTTTCCCACTGCCACGGAAAGCCAATCGCACTTACTTTCGGCAATAAAACGCTTGGCTTCATCAATTTTGGTAAAGCCCATTCTTGCTGCAAAAATTTCGTCATAAGGGGGCATTTCTTTGTTTTCGTGACCCATAACAGCGCCTAATTCAGCCTCGCAGGGGATGCCCGCTGCGTGGGCCAATGCTGCAGCTTCAGCTGTGCACCGAATGTTCTCTTCCAAAGACAAACGAGAGCCGTCAACCATAACAGATTCATATCCGGCCTTGATTGCCCGCTGAATGTAAGATACATAGTCAACCTGAATATAATCTTCATCGATTACGGGAATGTGATCCAAATGAAGCAGTGTATGTCCCTTGACTTGATACTTTGCGTACTCCTCTGCCACACGTTCCAGACTTTCGGAGTAGAACTTCTCCCATTCTACCCGGGCCACCTGAATCATAGCCACACTGTTTTCGTCCACAATTGCCTGAGCGATCGGCTTCAGCATAGCAATATGGGGGATATTAAAAGCGGGGATACATTTTCCAAGCTCTCTGGCCTTCAGTACAATTTCCTTCGTTTTCATACGATCTCTCCATTCTGTTTTTTATTATAGTGTAGTGTTTTTTATGATATGAACTGCAATGAAATGTTTTCCTATGAATGGGGATGCAGTATTGCATCGCGTTCATAGGTTTAATACAATTTGACAAGCTCCCGAAATTTACAGTATTTTTCGTACTGTTTCTGATAATGCTTGTGGTGCTCAGGATTGGGCAGGATCGTCTGACCGTGCTGGGTGAATTGGGTTGCAAGGTTACAGACACTGTCCGCTTTTGTCATTGCGGCAAAGCCCATAATGGCACAGCCCAGAGCGCCGGTTTCCTTGGTTTTTACAGGAATGATTTCCAAACCCCAAACGTCAGCTTTGATCTGCAGCCAGACAGGAGATTGCGCGCCACCGCCGCAAGCGTAGAGCCTTGTGGGATGAATGCCGCACCCGGACAGCCGCTCCAGGTTGTATTGCATCTCAAAACACAACCCTTCCAAAATAGCGCGGTACAATTCAGGCAAGGTTGTTTTGGTTGTCAGACCGGCAATTAGTCCGGTTGCATTGGGATTTACTTCCGGCGTTCCGCCCATACCCTGAAGGAAGGGGAGTACCAGAAGATCTGTGGGTTTGTCCGGACAGGTTCGATTCAGCAGATCATATATGCTGCAATTTTCTTCTTGCGCTTGCTGCCGAAGATGGGCGGCAAGGGCATCCCGATACCATTTCACAACAGAACCGCCGGAAATATTATAGGCGTAAGTCACATAGCCCAGGTTATCTAAGTAAGGGATACACGCATAGTTGTTTTTGGTGAAATCCATACCCGGAATATCCGGAAACAGCGGTGTAATGCACTCGGAGGTTCCGGTGGTATCAACAGCGTCGCCACACTTGCAAACGCCGGCACCCAACGCATTAACGATTTGGTCGTGGCAGCAGTTTACGATGCAGACATCCCGGGAAAGAGAAAAACGGTCCGCCAAGTGGGGCAGAAGTGTTCCCACCACAACTCCGTCGGGACGTACGTCGGGAAGCTGTTCTTCATCGATTCCTGCAATATCTAATATGTATTTGGACCAGGCACGGTTTTTTACATCGTACAGCAAGCTTCTGCAGGCAAGGGCTTCGCCGCAGACTGCTTCACCGGACAGGCAGAAGGTCAGATAACTTGCTACAAACAAATACTTCCATACAGGACGCTCTGCAATATGCTTTGTATAGAGCATTTTGGACAGAGAGTACGATGCATCCGGTAAGGTACGCGTGATCTCCATTATTTGATCTGCGCCGACTTTCTCGACTACTGCATCAAATTCTGCACTCTCACTGTTGGCAAAATAAAGAATCACGTCAGTTAACGGGGCACCCTGCCGGTCTACCGGCACAAAAGATTCTCCAAAGGAGGATACCGTAATGGCGGCAACTTCTTTGGGATCTGCCAGGTCTGAAACGCATTGTTCAATCACACGAAAAACAGACTCACGCAGCACATCAGAAGACAGATCTACCTTTCCCGGCGGATTGGGAAATTCCAGATAGCGCAATGCCAGCTGCATGCCGTCATCACGAAAGGCCACACATTTACAGCCTGTTCCACCAATATCCACTCCCAAGCAAACCATCAAGACATCTCCTTTCTGTTGCTTGTTGTTGTGTTTCGCTTTTTCAGCCATTTTAATTTTACGGAACATTATGGTTAATGTAAGTTTATAATTTATTTTATTCTTTGTCAAATTGTTTTTCGATGCTGGGACGTGTTTGGGTATTTTCAATAAATTATGGAAGATTTTTTGTGCGAAAGCACGAACCGTTATTCGTACCTTCCATTGCGCAACCTGTTGCTCCTGCTTCAACCAAAACAGCAGGCAGAATGATATGGACAAAAAATTTGCAGAAAGGGGACTATTTTTTAGCAGTCAGTTGCGGTTTGAAAATTGACAAATAAAATGAACTGCTTTATACTGGTACTATCTACGGTTTTCTTAACCGGAGGACGCATACAAGACTGCAAAGAACTTTCGATTCGCCCCGGCTTTGCAGGAAAAATGAAAACTTGTAAGGAGTAAGAGAGACGATGGATAAGAAATACACCTATATGCTCAGATACACAATTGCACCCGATTGCTGTGAGGATGAGCGAATTGCGGAATTGATTGATTTCTGTAAGGGTGCAGAAATCGATGATTTGATGTTCTTCGTAAACTGTGAGGAAATCAATACCGGCCACATCACACCTGAAGAGCAGGAGCGTTGGCTGGAGCTTGCTGAAAAAACCAGAAAGCAGACGGATGAGCTGGGTATGACCTTTTCCATCAATCCCTGGACTACCATTATGCATGCGGCCAGAGGCCGGACACTAAGACCCGGTCAGAATTTCAGAACAATGGTGGATCTGGATGGAACACCTTGTAAACTCACTGGATGTCCCACAGACCCTGCGTTCATTGAATACCTCACAGGCGTTTACGCAAGATATGCGCAGGTTCATCCCGACACCCTCTGGTTAGAGGATGATATGCGGCTGCATAATCACGGAGCATTAAAATGGGGCGGCTGTTTTTGTGACGAGTGTATGAAAATGTATTCGGAGATTGCAGGCCGTCCTCTGACCCGGGAGGAGCTGGTTGCCGAGGCCTTTGCCGAAGGTAAACCCCGGCCGCTGCGTAAGGTTTGGCTGGCAGGTGCCAGAAAGACCATTGTGAACCTTTGTACGCAGGTTGCAGATGCGGTATTCTCCGTTGACAGAAATGTGAGACTGGGCCTTATGTGCTCGTATCCCAGCACCTATTGCACAGAGGGCAGAGACTGGGCTGCCATTACAAAGGCGCTGACAGGCAACAGACCGCCGGTATTCCGTCCCCATTTGCCCTCCTACTATGAAACGAAGGCAAAAGATTATATCGAGAGCTTTGACCGCATCTCTATGCAGACTGCGGCGTTTCTTGCAGACGGGACTCGGTTTGCCCCGGAGCTTGAGAATTTCCCCTACAGCAGGTATACCAACTCTACTGCATTTACTGCGTTTGAGATTGAAACGGCCTGTTTGTTCAAAGCCGACGGCATCGCTATGAACATTTTTGATATGATGGGTTCCGGCGTGTTTAACGGAACCAAGTATCGGGATATGCTCAAGCGGATCAAGCCCTTCCTGAAGGAGGCCAGCAGCACCATCCCGGGTGTACATCATCAAAAAGGTGTCAAGGCGCTGGTTTCTCCCAATGCGTCTGAGTCGATTTATGCAGCAGGCGGCAATACGCCCGCAGCACTGACGCCCAGAGAAGCGGAGGGCGCTGTCTATATGGGCGGACTTTCTGTGGCCTGGCGATATGAAACTGACCCGAAACCCGAAAGTGGTGTTACTTTTGCGGCCGGACAATTTTTCAGAGGGCTGGCAAAAGACCAAGTGGCAGACTTGCTGAGCAAAGGTAAGTGGATCCTGGATGGAGATGCGCTGCTGACCTTGCTGGATATGGGTATGGGCCATATCATTGGCATCTCTTCGGCAGCACCTGCCAAGGGTCTGCTATGCGCTTACGAAGAAACTGTTGCGCCAGATCGCTATTTCGGAGTACAACGGGTCAGAATGACCGGGCAGGTAGATGCGGGTGTGGCATTGAAAGTGATTCCGGATGAAAAAGGCACCCACCGGGCATACAGCAAGATGTATTCCCCCTACGCAGAGGAATTATTCGATACCGTTTCGGTCTATAACGACAGATTCTTTGTGCTTCCCTATGTGGATTGTCCTTCGGCTTACGGCACCCATTGTAATCCTGTGCTGGCGGAGTTGATCCACGGCTTTGTGGACGGAGAGGCTTCCTACATCAGCGACGCGCCGCTACTTCGGATTTATGAGTACGAAAAAGATGGCAAGCGCTGCTTTGCGCTGGTGAATCCTTCCACAGATGCCTACGAAGGCTGTGAAATTCACATTTCCGGTGCAAAGGATTTTGCAAACGCAAAGGTATTTTCCACCCTTAACGGCGAGAACTCCGGCCAGGAATGCCTTCAAATCACCTCGGATAACACTTTGGTATACACACCTGCCATTGGCCACCTTGAAACAGTACTGATTACCATATAAGATAAGGAAACTTACCGCATGGCAGCGCTGTGCGCAGAAAGTATGAACCGAGATCTTATACGAATCCGATATCCTGTCCCCATCGTGGCGTCTGTCAGCAGCAATGCTTTTAGAGAAGAACACCGCGTTGGTAACCTGTGCTTTTATTGGCTTTATTGTGGGTACATTTGGAAAGATGCCGGTGCCGAGGGAAGAACCAGGCGTTCTATCATTGCCCTTGGAGCCTGCTCTGCGGATTGCTATGGGGGCTTAGCTTTATCGTACCCGGTCTCAGTTCTTCGTCCTAGCTGTTTTTTGGACTATACCGGCCTATGCTTGCCGGTATCTCCGGCTTGGATATAGGTGTTCTGATCCCAATGGGTATCGGTATGGCGTTCTGGGAATCGTCGCGGCAACTGCGATTATGCTCCTGCCTTTTCAGGTAGAGTCGCTGTGGTCCGTTATCACTTATGCGCTGTTCGTTTTGGGCGGTGCAGCAGTTTCCTTTGGACTGTCCTGTGCTTGCAATAAACTGAAAGTTAAATCAAAAGAAAAAAAGAAAGGGATTATATGGATTCGATTTTAGTATTTTGGAACCAAATGACGGCGAATCCGCTGTTGTTTGTCGCAGTGACATTGACACTGGGTGTTATTCTGGTGAATGGTTGGACGGATGCGCCCAACGCCATTGCTTCCTGTGTTGTGACACGGTGTATGTCGCCCAGGGCTGCAATCCTGATGGCCGCACTGTTCAACTTTCTTGGCGTTTTTGTAATGACGAGGATCAATAATGAAGTCGCTGTTACGATTACCAGTATGGTCAATTTCGGAGATAACGCCGGAAGTACGGTCATTATTGTTCTTTGCGCCGCAATGCTTGCCATCGTAATCTGGGCAACGCTTGCGTGGGTCTTCGGAATTCCTACCAGCGAAAGCCATGCTCTCATTGCCGGTCTTACCGGTGGTGCTATGGCTCTTGAGGGCGTGGGTGCTATCGTGTGGAGTCAGTGGGTGAAAGTGCTCTATGGCATTATCATTTCTGTGGCTCTGGGCTTTGGTCTGGCTTGGCTGGTGTGCAAGCTTGTAACGGCGATATTCCGGAAGGCTAACCGACCAAAGACTGAGCCGTTCTTCCGATTCGCACAGATTATTGGCTCTGCGGGAATGGCCTTTATGCACGGCGCTCAGGACGGTCAGAAATTCATGGGCATCATCCTGCTCTGTGTGTTTACCCTGCAGGGGTCGGGTGCTGCCGGTACATCCTTTGAGATCCCCACCTGGCTGATGATTCTTTGCTCTATTGTTATGGGCGCAGGCACTGCTATGGGCGGCAAGAAGATCATCAAATCTGTTGGTATGGATATGGTCAAGCTGGAAAAGTATCAAGGCTTCTCGGCAGATCTTGCATCCTCCCTCTCTTTGGTGTTCTGCTCCGTTTTTGGCCTGCCGGTTTCCACGACCCACGCAAAGACCACTGCTATTATGGGCGTTGGTGCAGTTAAGAGAGTGTCTGCCATTAATTTTGGTGTTGTGAAAGAAATGGTGCTGACCTGGATTCTTACCTTCCCCGGCTGCGGACTACTTGCTTTCCTTGTAACAAAATTATTCTTGTTAATATTTAACTGATAGAAAGGATTTTTGAATATGGCTAAGGGTGATAAATTCTATTTTGATAACTTTGTGGCAAGTGCTGTGCTCGCCAAGGAGGCTGCTGTCTACTTGGTAAGCTGTTTGGAAAACTACAGCCCTAACAACATCGAGCAGATGATGCAGCAGATGCACGGTATCGAGCATCGCGCCGACGCAAAAAAACACGAGATGAATGAAGCGCTTGCCAAGGCGTTTGTTACCCCTGTTGATCGGGAAGACCTGGATATGCTGAGTCATCAGCTGGATGATGTTACCGACAAGATAGAAGAGGTTCTCCAGATGTTCTATATCAATAATGTTCTGGAAATCAAGCCCGCTGCAGTGGAATTTGCCAAGCATATCGTTCGGTCCTGTGAGCTGCTGTGCACGCTTATGGAAGAGTTTGAGAACTTTAAGCGCTCCAAGAAGATCCACAGGCTGATCGTGGAGCTGAATGATGCGGAGGAAGAATGCGACAAGCTGTACCTGGCTTCTATGCGTGAGTTGTCCAGAAACACCTCCGATGTATTGGCAGTAATTGCCTGGCGGGATATCTACGAATGTTTGGAAGCCTGTGCTGATGCTTGTGAACATGCAAGCGAATGTGTTGGCACTGTTATTATGAAAAACACATAAGGAATTTTACAAAAGCGTATATGCCTGTGCGTATACGCTTTTGTGCTTTTTAAGCACAGGAGAAATCAATCGTTGTTATCGGTCTTGGAACGATTGGTAAGACCATCTTAAAAAACCTGTCCGGTGAGGAACATACGGTTACTATTATTGACGAAGATAAGAACTGTATCGAGAAACTGATTGAAAAATACGATGTAATGGGTGTTGTAGGTAACGGTGCCAGTATGGATATTCAGAATGAAGCAGGCGTGGAGGCTGCCAATACCTACCGGGACGACAAGGTGTTCCACGCGTTCCGGATGTGCGGGAACAGGCGAATTTGGCTGTGTGCCGGGTAGCGTGGAATATTTCACGCCCTTTGCGCAATATGTAATGTCCATTTTTCTGATCCTCTTCGGCTGCAATTTCAGCCTTTACTATCTACTTTTAATCGGCAAGATCAAGGATGTACTTCGCAGCGAGGAATTCCGAAGCTATTTTGTGATTATCGGTGCAGCGGTTGGCTTTGTGTTCCTAAGCCTGGTCGGAAAAATCGAGACTTTCCCACAAGTCTATAACACAGAAGAATCCTTTCGGCATTCTCTGTTCCAGGTAGCGTCTCTTATGACCACGGCGGGCTATACCACCACTGACTATAATGTTTAGCCTATGCTGGGAAAAACTGCGCTTATCATAGTTATGTCTATCGGCGCTATGGCCGGCTCTACGGCGGGCGGTATCAAGGTGTCCCGTATTGTTATGGCGATGAAAGGTGCTTACATCAATGTCTGCAAGAAAATCGTATCAAGCATCGTATCCGCACCATATTACAAACAAACGCCTTTAGCAAGTGGTTTGGCACATTCTCCGCAAGCACCTATAAAGTGACCTTGCGGTGTGTCATAATATAACCCGCGGGGAGAGCGCGGGTGCTCCATGACCAGGATACTCATTCTATCCGGTCAAGGACTACGGCATCCTTTTGTCGCAGATTCATTGAATCAGCCCCGTCAGTCCTCCTGTGCTGGCGGGGTGTTCCTTTTTTGGGCAAAATCATTTCTGCATTTCTGCACAGAAGAAAAAGAACCCCTGAACGGGGAAAAGGCGAGCGCTTTTGCGCTCGCCTAAAGCTTTATTTACTATTTCACAGTAAAATAACCGTGGACATCGGGAAAACGAAATTCAAAATGGTAATCGTCAAAGAGCTCTTGCAGGTAGGCTCTCTCCACCATCGTGCCGTTGCCCTCCTGATCGTATAGATAGTAGCACTCGTCTCTGACCCATTCATTTAATCTGCCCGGTCTGATGCGCTCATAGTGCCACCTTACACGGACAACGCCGTATGCCTGATCGTCCACCTTGCGGTAAATACCTGTTGCTATGGAAGATACGAACTGCATATCCTCCTCAATTTCAATATTGGGCGGCTGCAATTGGGACAGATCCATATTGGCAAGAGCTTCTCCAAGATCCGGCATATTTGCAAGATCTTCTTTGCTGTAGGTTGCCCCGTGGTAGTAAATATCGCCGTGTATATCCCTGGGACCGTTGAGTATAATGACTTCATCCGTAAGGAAACCGTTCACCACACGGGTGTAGGTGGCCTCCACTTGATCTTGATATCGATAAATATCCTGCATAAAAACGTTGGATTCTGACGGCTCGAGATAAGCCATCAATTGTTTTTGCTCATCGGTAATGAAGATGTCATCGGTGGTAAGAAAACGGCAGTCGCTGTTTTTGATGCCCCGCTCCTGGATCAATGCCCGGATGTTTGCTTTGGCTTCTTCCAATGTGGTGTCGTAACCCACAGGGTAAGAATACGCCGACGGATCTTCAAGCATTTTTCTAAAATGCTCTTTTAACCGATGGGCTTTCACCAGGTGATCTGCTTTATCAAAGAAGCCAGTGTCCACCTTTCCGTCGTTGAAGGCGATAACATCCCCGTATCCCAAATCACCTTCTGTAAACATATGGGGGAAAAAGGTGACCTCCCGGGTGGCATCATTGATCATCATATAATTTTCCACACCATCCTGACCTATAGAGAAGATAAAGGTGTCATAGCCGTCAAATATATCCGCGTCATAGTATGGAAACCGTAGGTATATCTCATCCGGCAATCCTTCACCCAGAATCACGTCGACTATGGACAGCCGCGCGATCAGATAGCGGTAGTCTGTGGTAGGTACATAATAATGATCGGGCAGCACTTCGATCACCTTTGCCTGAACAATGGTGCCTAGGCTAAACCGCGGGGGCATTATGCTAGCATTGATTATCTCTCCCGGCCAGGGCTCTCCGTATACGATCTCCTGTTTGCCTGTAAGGATGATCGGTTTATCCTGTAGCATCAGCGCGACGATAGCTGCGCTGATGATCAGCAGCAGGCACGCCGCGATGGCTCCCAGACGAAGCCATACCCCTTTGGCCTTGCGGCTTTTTTGCCTGAGATGGTCTTTTTGTTCTATGTATTGCTCGATAAGGTCGGGATCCAGGTGATTCAGACCTTCGTTCCATTCTTCCTTTGTCATACAAAATAGCCCTCACTTTCCAGTTTTTCCTGCAAGGCGCGTCTGATGGCGGCAAGCTCCTTGTTCACCGTTGATCGGCTCAGCCCAAGATCCTTTGCAATGGTATCAATGGGGTCGGCTACATAGTACCGGCTCATAAACAGAAATTGCCTGCGCGGAGATAACGAGCGGACAAAATCGCTGATGATCTGCCCCAGCCGCTTGGCATCGAAAGCGGCGCTCACATCCCCGTCGCCCGCTACGAACGCTTCCAGTTCGGACAAGGATACCGTCATTTCCGAGGGGATCACACGCTGCCGCGACTTGTGGTGGTAGCGCTTGATGGCGATTCTTCGTGTGATGGTGGTAAGAAATGCTTTTAGTACATTGGGTCTTGCAGGCGGGATGGCGTTCCACGCACCAAGGTAGGTGTCATTCAAGCATTCTTCGGAATCCAGTCTGTCGTGAAGTGCGTTGTAAGCGACGGAATACAGATAGTTCCTGTATTTGAAATCGGTTTCCCCAATCGCTTTTTCATCCCGTTCCCAGTAGAGCTCCACGATCGTTTCGTCGTCCAGTGGCGCTCTTGCCGTTTGGTAGCTTTGAAGTTCCATAACTTGCCTCCTTCCTTGCGTTTTTGAAAGGCCCTTCATAAGTAGTAGTACCGAAAAACCGGAAAGTGTGTAATGATTTTGGCAGGGTTATGATCCAATCGGAAGATCAAAAGAGCAACTGCGGCAGCAGAGAGGGACGCTCTCTGCTGCCGCAGTCAAAAAATGCAAATTATTCCCACTCGATGGTGCCAATGGGCTTCGGTGTCAGATCCAGCAGAACGCGGTTGATGCCCTCTACCTCGTGGGTGATACGGAAGGTGATGTGATGCAGCAGGGCGTAGGGGATCTCCTCGATGGTGGCGGTCATTGCGTCCTTGGTGTTGACGGCGCGGATGATGGCGGGCCAGCCTTCATAACGGCTTTCGTCACGGACACCTACGCTCTTAATGTCGGGAACAGCGATGAAATACTGCCAGACCTTCTCTGCCAGGCCGCTCTTGTCAAACTCCTCACGGAGAATGGCGTCGGCTTCCCGCAAGGCGTGGAGACGGTCGCGGGTAATGGCACCCAAGCACCGCACACCCAGACCGGGGCCGGGGAAGGGCTGACGGTAGACCATACCGTGGGGTAGACCCAGAGCTTCGCCAACCACACGGACTTCGTCCTTGTACAGCAGCTTGATGGGCTCTACCAGCTCAAACTTCAGATCCTCGGGCAGGCCGCCAACATTGTGGTGGGATTTCACAGCCTTTTTGCCCTCGGCGGCCTTAATGCTTTCCAGAATATCGGGGTAAATTGTACCCTGTGCCAAAAAGTCAATGCCCTCCAGCTTATGTGCCTCTTCAGCAAATACATTGATAAATTCAGCACCAATGATCTTGCGCTTCTTTTCCGGTTCAGAAACACCGGCCAGCAGATCCAGGAAACGATCGGTGGCATCCACATATACAAGATTGGCATCCAGCTCCTGGCCAAAGATTCGAACCACATCTTCACTCTCGCCTTTGCGCATCAGACCGTGGTTTACGTGGACGCAAACCAGCTGTTTGCCGATGGCTTTGATCAGCAACGCTGCCACCACAGAAGAGTCCACACCACCGCTGAGAGCCAACAGGACCTTTTTGTCACCCACTTGAGCCCGGACGGCGGCAACCTGTTCTTCGATAAACGCATCAGCCAGTGCCTTGGTGGTGATACGCTCCATAGTTTCGGGACGAATGTTGTTAGACATATTGGATTCCTCCATAATAAGAATCAAAAATACACAAAACATTATACATCTGTTTTTTTCGACTTGCAAGAAAAAATCTTACAGTTTGTAAGATTTTCTAATCCAGCGCCAGACCAAACCACTCCGGAGTAGGGCAATCCTCTGTCAAAGGCAGGAACATAGCAAAATCCCGACCCGACCCCGGGGTGCGGAATCTGCCCCGAGAACACCCCAGAGTCCGGATGATCTCTGCTGCCAGAGATGTATCTCCCAACAATTCTTTACAGAATAGGACACCGTCCTCAACTGTGGCGGCAAGTAGAAATCCGTCTCCTGCGTAAAAGGAAAGCTGTTCCTGCAAGAACCGCAGGGTACAATCTTCCTGAGTAACGCCGCCTTTCGGCAGCATTTTGGTTCGTAGGCAGGCGTAGTCCTGTACATTCAGCGTCCGTAGGGGTACGCTGGTGTCTGCTGCTTCGCAGACAAATTCCCAGCAGGTACAAAAGACGCGGTAGCCCAGCTTGCCGTATAGGGAAAACAGCTCTGGATTTGCCGGTACTAAAATGGCACCCTCATAGCCTTGCTGTTGCAAGATCTGGTGGGTTTCCTCCATCAGACGATGGCACAGCCCTTGTCCCCGGTGGGTTTCTTTGGTAGCAATGGCGTACACATAGGCGATCGACCGACTCTCCAGAGAGCAGGGCAGCCAGTACAGGGCGCTGACTGGTATATTGTTATCCAGCAGACAATGATACCGATCCGGAGAGAAAGCGGTGGAAAAAAAGCTGTCTAAAAACACATCGGTGTCGCCGAAGGCTTCTTTCCACAGGGTCCGCAGACTGAAAATGCGATCAGTATTCATAGCCGTCCTCCCGCAAACAGGCCCAGTATTTTTCAATGAGAAATTCCGGTTGGTAAGATAGCTTTGCTTTCCTTAAACCCTCCAGACCCAGATCGTCCTCCCGGTTCAGCCACAGCAAATCGGGGTATTTCTCTGTCAAATAATGGGCAAACTCCCGGTTGATGGCAGTGTAAGCGCCGTCTACCGAATCCAGCGCTTTTTCAAAATGGATATCGAAGGTGTCCTCCGACAGGGAAGAGCCGATAGTAATCGCCAAGATGCGGCCCTTATCCCGCAGAATCAGACCCTCTAGGCCCAGCGCTTGCCAATGCTGCAGGGCTTTCGAGAGCGCCACTTGCTCCATAAAGAAGTCAGCATCATCACTTTCGGAACGGCTGGTAAACCAGTCACATAGAAAAACCTCTACCTCTGCAGTGTTTTCTTCCGAGATGGGCTCAATGGTATAATGGGGATGCAGAAGACGGAATCGATTGAAATGGTTGCGCTTTTTTTGCAATTTTTTCCCTTTGAGGGTAGCCAGTGCCTGTGCGGAGTATAGGTAATCGTAACTGTCCCGATCCGTGTGGAAGTGGAATCTGCCCGGGTAGGTGGCCTCCAGCCACTGTTTATCTGTTTCGGTCAAACTGGTGAGTCGGCAGGGAATGCCCCGTTTTTGAGAATCGGAAATGATGGCATCAATGGTAGGCTTCAAGTCCTGTCCCAGAGGAAACAGATAGACGCTTTTTCGGTTAAATTGACAGAAAAAGGCTAGATTTTCCCCGTGGAGGGTAACTTTCTGGCGTCCCCACAGGTAGAGATTGACGAAACTGTACTCACAGCCCCGTTGTCCGCAGTGAAACAAAATGCGGTCGTAGACAGGCTTGTCCTGAGGCTGCAAGGGCAAAAAATTCAACATAACGGTCACATCCTTCATTAAAATCAGTATACCACAGTTAGGGCGGTTTCACAATATAAAAGAGTGTTGACAAAGCTGCTCCCAAAGGTATAAAATAACCGTATCTGTGCAAGAAAGGAGAGAAAACCGTGGAATCTGAAAGTAGTAGCAATATACCTGGCCGAAGTAGACAGATGTCCCGCGGTGGACTCTGCTGATTTTGGACTAGGTGTGTGCTTCATTAAAGTAAAATGAAGGAGGTACACCCGTGACCGAGCGATTTGAACTAGTGGAAAAAGCTCTGGTGAAAATGCTGGAGGAGAAAAAATACGCCACCCTGCGGGAAATTCTGCTGACTATGAACCCCCAGGACATTGCGGCGGTATTCAACAGCTTGCAGGAACACAGGATTCCGCTGATGTTCCGACTGCTGCCCAAGGAATTGGCGGCGGAAACTTTTGTGGAAATGGAACCGGACGACCAGGAACTGCTGATCCGTGGCTTCTCGGACAATGAGCTGAAAGAAGTCTTGGATGAGCTGTACGTGGACGACGCGGTGGATATTGTGGAAGAGATGCCCGCCAATGTGGTGCGGAGGATCCTTTCCCAAGTAGATCCGGAGATGCGAAAATCCATCAACCAGATCCTACGGTATCCCGAAAGCTCTGCAGGTGCGTGGATGACAACGGAGTATGTCTCTTTACGGCCGGAGATGACCGTGGAGGAGAGTATTCTGCGGATCCGGCGGCAGGGTGTGGACAAAGAGACCATTTACACCTGCTATGTAACAAAAGACAGAACCCTTCTGGGTATCGTCACCGTCAAGGATCTGCTTCTGGCAGAGGACGATGAGATGTCCATTCGGGATCTGATGGAGACGGACATCATCTCCGTCACCACCCATACGGACCAGGAAGAAGTGGCCCGGCTATTCAGTAAGTATGACTTTTTGGCACTGCCTGTGGTGGACAAGGAAAACCGTATGGTTGGTATCGTCACCGTTGACGATGCCATCGATGTGATGGAAGAAGAGGCCACCGAGGACATCGAGCTGATGGGCGGTATGTTGCCCTCGGAAAACACCTACCTGCGCAGCTCTGTGTGGGAACTGTTCAAGAACCGGATCCCCTGGCTGTTGCTGCTGATGGTGTCAGCTACCTTTACCGGTATGATTATCACCTCGTTTGAAAGTGCGCTGGCGGCACAGGTGGCGCTGACGGCCTTTATCCCTATGCTGATGGGTACCGGCGGTAACTCCGGTTCTCAGTCTTCTGTTACGGTGATCCGCGCCCTGAGCTTGGGAGAACTGAAGTTTGCAGATCTGCCCCGGGTGCTGTGGAAGGAAATCCGCACATCGGTACTGTGCGGCGTGGTGCTGGCGGTGGTCTGCTTCGGCAAGATCTGGCTTGTTGACAGAATGCTGCTGGGCAACGAGGACATTACCTGGTTGATCGATGCGGTGGTGTGCCTTGCCCTGCTGGTGACGGTAGTGACTGCCAAGATCGTCGGCGCGGTGTTGCCGATGGTAGCCAAAGTAATCAAGCTGGATCCGGCTGTAATGGCCAGCCCCTTTATCACAACCATCGTGGATGCACTGTCTCTTTTGGTATATTTTCTGTTTGCTAAGGCAATGCTGCCGATATGATATTCGGGCGTCCCGTTGGGGACGCCCGTTTTTTGCAGAAAAACCGCCCTGCTGACGCAGGGCGGTTCATTTTTACTTAACCAGCAGTTCAGCGATCTGGATGGCGTTCAGAGCAGCGCCCTTGCGAACTTGGTCACCGCAGCACCACAGGGTGATGCCGCAATCATCGGTCAGGTCGGGACGGATCCGGCCTACGAAGACCAGATCCTGGCCGCTGGTTTCCAGAGGCATAGGATACTGCTTGTTGGCCAGATCATCCACCAGTTTTACGCCGGGAGCCTTTGCCAGCACTTCTCTGACCTGCTCTACGGTAACGGGCACATCAAAGTGGCAGGAGGCGGAAATGGAGTGGCTGCGGATAACAGGCACACGAACGCAGGTACAGGAGACCTTCAGATCCGGCAGGTGCATAATCTTGCGACCTTCGTTCTGCATCTTCATCTCTTCACTGGTGTAGCCTTCAAACTGCTCACCGCCGATCTGTGGGATCAGATTGTAAGCGATCTGGTGGGAGAACACCTTGGGGATGTAGGTCTCACCTTTGGACAGGGCTTCCACTTCGTTCATCAGCTCGATGGGACCTTCCGCGCCGGCACCGGAGACTGCCTGGTAGGTGGAGGTGGTCATAGTGCGGATGGGGGAGATGGAATTGAGAGCGTTCACAGCCACCATTGTGATGATGGTGGAGCAGTTGGGGTTGGAGATGATACCCTTGTGCCACTTTACATCCTCGGGGTTGACTTCGGGAACCACCAGAGGCACATCGGGATTCAGACGGAAGGCGGAGGAGTTATCCACAAACACACAGCCTGCCTTCACAATGGCAGGAGCAAACTTTTCGGCGATATCGTTCTCAGCAGCGCCCAACACGATGTCGATGCCCTCGAAAGCTTCGTCGCAGGCCAGCTGGATGGTCACATCCTCGCCCCGGAACTTCAGAGTCTTGCCGGCGCTTCTGGCGCTTGCCAGGGGAACCAGCTTGCTGATGGGGAAATTGCGCTCTTCCAGAAGACGCATCATCTCCTGACCCACGGCGCCGGTGGCGCCCAGTACGGCTACAGTATATTGTTTCATATTCTTACCTCCTACGGTCAAGTGAATTATTTTACAAAGCTGTTATACAGCACACGGATGGCCTGCGCAAAGTCTTCATTCTTCACGCCGAAGATGATGTTCAGCTCATCGGGACCCTGATTGATCATACGGATATTGACACCCGCCTGACCCAGAGCCGCAAAGATCTGACCGGAAACACCGGGCCGGAAGGCCATCCGGTGACCGACTGCGGTGACGATGGAGATCTGATCCTGTACCACGATATTGTCTGGGGACAGCTCCTGCTGGATGTCTGCCAAAATGGAGTACAGATGAGGAGCAACGGTGGCGGTGGGGATCACCAAAGACACATTGTCGATGCCGTTGGGAACAAATTCCACAGAGATGCCGTGACGCTCCAGAACCGAGAGAATCCGGCGCAGGATGCCCACCTGGCTGGTCAGACCCCGCTTGAAGACGGTGATGATGGAGAAATCCTTCTTGCCGGTGATGCCGGTAATGATCCGGTGGGGATCAGTCTCCGTCTCAAAATGGCTACGGATCATAGTACCGGGGTGTACCGGGTCATTGGTGTTACGGATATTCAGAGGAATATCCTTTTCCCGAACGGGGAAGATCGCGCCTTCGTGGAGTACATTGGCACCGGCGTAAGCCATTTCTCGCAGTTCGTCATAAGTGATCTCGGGAATAGGTTGGGGATTTTCCACGATTCTGGGGTCGGCCATCAGAATGCCGGACACATCGGTCCAGTTTTCGTAAACGCCTGCGTCCAGAGCGGCGGCCGCCAAAGCACCGGTGATGTCACTGCCACCCCGGGAGAAGGTGCGGATTGCGCCGTCGGGCATCTTGCCGTAGAAACCGGGGGTGACGATGCCCTTACCTGCGGCCTTGGAGCGCAGAGCGGCATAGGATTCTTCCTTATTAACAGTGCCGTCGATATTGAAGAAGACCCACTCAATAGCATCCACAAACTGGAAGTCCAGGTATGCGGCCATCAGCTTGGCGGAGTAGTACTCGCCCCGGCTGGCCATCTCGTCCTGAGAGACTTCTTTTTTATCCAGCCGTGCCTTCAGCGCGGCAAAATCGCTTTCTAAGTCCAGTTTCAGACCCAACTCATCCCGAATCTCCAGATACCGGGAGGTGATCATATTGAACACCGGATCGCAGGCCACACCGTACTGGGTGTGGGCGTGACACAGATACAGAAGATCTGTGATCTTGTGGTCGGCGGAGAACCGCTTGCCGGCGGCAGAAACGATTGCCACCCGGCGTTCTTTATCGGACATAAGAATGTCCCGTACCTTCCGGTACTGACCGGCGTCTGCCATAGAGGAGCCGCCAAATTTCGTTACTTTCAGCATATATAATCCTCTTCCTTACAAAATGGGAGATCAGTTGTTGGTGGGCATAGCGGCGATAAAGGCATCGGGATTGGCCTTCCGCCAGGTGTGCATAGCTTCCACACTGACAGGGGCAGTCACCACCGCATCGCCCCAGATTTGCTGGGTGTTGGTTTGTAACCAGGCATCGGTAGCACCGCTGACATAGTAGGACAGGGTGTCGGTGTTTTCTGCGGAGATCTTAGCACCGTAGGGACTATAGAAACCACGGCCGGAGAGTACGTCAGCACAGTCCTGCACCACATTGTATGCGGTGGGATAGCGTCCTGCGCCTTGACCGTAGAAACTCATACGGCCTGAGGCAGAACCAACCAGTGTGATCAGATTGTAGTTGGCGGGAACAGCAGATTCCGGCTCACCTACGGGGAACAGGGTGGGCTGCACATAGGCGCTGACCTTGCCGTCGGTGCACTTACCGGTGGAGACCAGCTTGCACACAAGATTGTGGTTCTTGAAATTCTCAACATCGCTGGCCTTGATCTTGCTGATGCCGGCGGCGGGGACGGAATCGGAATTCAAGCTGATGCCAAAGCCGATATTGGAGGACAGGATCAGCTTGTGCCAGGTGTCGATGCCTTCCACGTCAGTGGTGGGGTTGGCTTCAGCGTAACCAAGCTGCTGTGCCTGAGCCAGTGCGTCGGCGTAGGTAAGACCCAGACGGGTCATAGAATCGAGAATGTAGTTACAGGTGCCGTTCATAATACCGCCCACCTTTTCGATAGACTGGATCCGGCGTGCCCGTTCCAGCTCGCTGAGCCAGCCAATACCGCCGCCTACGGCTGCGGTGCAGCGGAAGCAGATGCCCTTTTCCTTAGCTAGAGGGATCAGCTCGTCATAGAAAGTAGCAACCAGTGCTTTGTTGGAAGTGACGATGTGCTTGCCCGCCTCCATAGCGGCCCGGACAAACTCATAGGCAGGATGCAGACCGCCCATAGCCTCCACAACGGTATCGATAGAATCGTCATTCAAGACATCCTGGAAATCTTTGGTCACCACAGCGTCGGGCAGGGACACATCCTCCAAACAAACCACCTTTGCAACCTGCATATCATCACGGGACGCGGTGAGGTCGTACACACCTCTGCCTACCACACCAAAACCAAGCAAACCAATCCGCATTTTTCTCATCCTCCTGTTCTCTACGTAAAAACAAATGCCTTCGACTCGAAAACACTTGCAATTTCTTATAAATGAGTATATCATATACCTGCTGAAATTGCAATTGTGTCAAAAAACTAACAATTTCCCCTGATTGGCGGTGCTTTTGTGCAGATAGCAAAAAACCGTAAGGGGAGATGGGGATAAGGAGAATACTATGCTATACCATTCTACGAGAAATGAGCTTCCAGCCGTGGACAGTGCCCAAGCGGTACTGGCCGGTTTGGCACCGGATGGCGGCTTATATGTACCCCGGAATCTTCCGGTTTTGGATGTGGCTGCCTGCCTGGAAAAGCCCACTATGGAAATGGCGGAAATGATCATCGGCGCGATGCTGCCGGACATTCCTCAGATGGATCAATTGGTGCGCGCTGCCTATGTAGGCAAGTTCCAAACGGAAGAACTGACCCCCACAGTGGACACGGGTAAATTTACCGTGCTGGAACTGTTCCGTGGCCCCACCTCTGCCTTTAAGGATGTGGCGCTATGTATGCTGCCCCAGCTGCTGGTCGCGGCCAGACAGGCCAAGGGTATGGATGAGGAGATTCTGATCCTCACCGCCACCTCCGGTGACACCGGTAAGGCGGCGCTGGCAGGCTTTGCGAATGTGCCCGGGGTGAAGATCTGTGTCTTCTATCCTCAGGGCGGCGTGTCTGCGGTTCAGCGGGCCCAGATGGTGACCCAGGAGGGCAATAATGTAGCAGTGTGCGCGGTGGTGGGTAATTTTGACGATGCTCAGACCGGCGTGAAGAATATTTTCGCAGCCTCCGATAACGGTCGGCTTCCTGCCGGCAACCGACTGCGTCTGTCCACTGCCAACTCTATCAATATCGGTCGTCTGGCACCTCAGATCACTTACTATTTTAAGGCCTATGCAGACCTGCTGCACCGGGGTCAGATCCAAATGGGTGATTCGGTGAACTTCTGCGTACCCACCGGCAACTTCGGCGACATTTTGGCCGGCTGGATTGCCAAGAAACTGGGTCTGCCTGTAGGAAAGCTTCTGTGCGCTTCCAATGCCAATAATGTGCTGACCGACTTTATCCGCACCGGTACCTATGACCGCCGCCGTCCTCTCCACAAGACAGCATCTCCCTCGATGGATATTCTGGTGTCCTCCAATCTGGAGCGGCTGCTGTACTTCCTGTCCGGGGATACGGCACTGGTGGCACAGCTGATGAAGCAGCTGAACACAGAGGGCTTCTACACTGTGCCTGAGAGCCTGAAAGCTGCCATTGATGCAGAGTTCTGGGCAGGCTTCTGCGGGGATGACGAAGCGAAGGAGACCATCGCCCGGGTCTTCCGGGAGCAGCACTACCTGTGCGATACCCATACGGCCACCGGCTGGGCAGTTGCCCAGCAGTATGTGGAGCAGACCGGTGATAACCGCCCGATGGTGGTGCTGTCTACCGCATCTCCCTATAAGTTCCCGGCAGCGGTTCTGTCGGCGCTGGAGGGGGCATCCGGGCTGGATGAATTTGACCAGATGGAGCGTCTGCAGGCTATCACCGGGGTGGAAATTCCCGGAAATCTGCAGGGTCTGCGTGAGAAAAAAGAACTTCACACCGGCGTGCTGAATAAAGAAGCAATGCTGGAATTTGTGATGGGTCTGTAAAGGAGAAAATAATGAAACGTGTCACCATTCGCGTGCCGGCCACCGCTGCAAACTTAGGACCCGGCTTTGATGCATTCGGCTGCGCCCTGGGACTGTATACCGATGTAACCTTTGAAGAGACACAGAGCGGTCTGGAGATCACCGGCTGCGACGAGGCCTATGCGGGCCCGGACAATTTGGCCTATGTGTCCTATTGCGCTGTGCTGGCATCTTTGGGTGAAGAGCTGCGGGGCGTGAAGATCCATATCGATGCCCATATCCCCATTTGCCGGGGTCTGGGCTCCTCCGCCGCGCTGCTGGTGGCGGGCGCTATGGGTGCGAATGTACTCCGGGGCAACCGCCTGTCTACTCAGGGTCTTTTGAACATTACCAATGCGATGGAAGGCCACCCGGACAATCTGGCACCTGCCTTCTTTGGCGGTCTGACCGCTTCTATGGTGGATAACGGCTTGCCGGTGTCGGTGAGTTTCCCTCTGCATCCGGAGTGGGAAATCCTGGCGCTGGTACCGGATTTTGATATGCCTACGGTAAAGGCAAGAGCCGTGCTGCCGGAGCAGGTGAGCCGGTCAGATGCCATTTACAACATCTCCCACGGTGCGATGGTGCTGAAGGCGCTGGAGCTGGGTGATGAGAAGCTGCTGTGCAACGCAATGCAGGATCGGCTTCACCAGCCGTATCGCAAGCATATGATCGCTGATTTTGAGGTCATTGAGAGTCTGGTCCGCACAAACGGCGGCGCATTCTGCCTGTCCGGTGCAGGTCCGACCCTGCTGTGCATTACCCGAAATGACGCCCTCCGGGAAAAGCTGGAACAGAAGCTGCAGGGGCTTACCCGGGCCAACTGGGAAGTGCTCCGTCTGCACGTGGAATTCCAGGGCGCCCGTGTAATCTGGGCAGAGGGTTGATAATGATGCCGCCTGTCTTCCGGACAGGCGGCGTTTATTTGTCATCAGGCCCCAAAAACCGTAAAAACCGTAAGAAAAAGTGGGAAATTCCTATTGACTTTTCCATTTGCCTTTGCTAAAATAGACAAGCCGCATTGAAGAGGCTTAAGTTGGTGCGCCCAAAATGCACCCGCCTTGAGAGCGAGACTACAAAATATAAAGTAGGTGAAACAAGAAATGAAAGCAGTTATCGTGACCGGTGGTAAGCAGTATACCGTAGCAGAAGGCGATGTTCTGTACATCGAGAAGCTGGAGGTTGAAGCTGAGGCTACCGTGAAGTTCGAGCAGGTTCTGGCAGTGCTGGACGGCGAAAACTCCAAAATCGGCGCTCCCGTTGTAGAGGGTGCTGTTGTGGAGGCTAAGGCAATCAAGAACGGCAAGGGCAAGAAGATCCACGTCTTCAAGTACAAGGCAAAGAAGAACGAGAAGAAGAAAATCGGCCACCGTCAGCCTTACACCAAGGTGGAAATCACCAAGATCGCACTGTAATTATGACAAGATGCGAATTTTTTACTGAGGAAGACAGAATCACAGGATTCACTGTCTCCGGACACAGCGGCTATGCAGAAGCCGGCACAGATATTGTCTGTGCGGCAGTCTCCGCTGTGGTGACTATGGCCGAAGCCACCATCAATGAGGTGTGCGGCGCAAAGGCCAAGGTTCGGGTCAAGGAAGAGGATGCAAGAATCACCCTGACCCTCCCCGCATCCTGCGATGAGGAAGAAAGCGTGCAGGCAGTGCTTGCCGGTATGCTGCTGACTCTGTGCAGTTTCCGGGATCAATATCCAGATTATATCGAAGTTTTGGAGGTGTAACACTATGCTGAAGATTAGCATTCAGTTCTTCGCTCACCACAAGGGCGGCGGTTCTACCAAGAACGGTCGTGATTCCGAGGCAAAGCGCCTGGGCGTTAAGCGTGCTGACGGTCAGTTCGTTCTGGCTGGAAACATTCTGGTTCGCCAGAGAGGCACTCACATCCATCCCGGTGTCAATGTCGGTATCGGCAGCGATGACACTCTGTTCGCTCTGGTTGACGGCACTGTCCGTTTCGAGCGCAAGGGTAAGGATCGTCGTCAGTGCTCCGTGTACGCTGCAGAGCAGTAATCACGAATCACGTATAGCTTCTTACGGGCTGCTGCAAACTAATGCAGCAGCCCTTTCCTTCATTTTGAGGAGGACTTTTTGATGGAAATGTTTGTAGATAAGGTACGCATCACTGTCTGTGGCGGTCGCGGCGGCGACGGTGCGGTAGCCTTTCATAGAGAAAAATATGTGGCAGCCGGTGGCCCGGATGGGGGCGACGGCGGTCACGGCGGCAGTGTGATTCTGCGGGTCAACGATAATTTGTCCACATTGCTGGACTTCCGCTACAAGCGCAAGTATGCTGCCCAGTCCGGTCAGAACGGACAGGGACGGAGTATGAGCGGCAAGCGGGGAGAACCGCTGATCATCCAGATCCCCAGAGGCACGGTGGTTCGGGATGCGGAAACCAACCAGATCATCGTGGATATGTCTACCGGTGAGGACTTTGTCATCGCCAAGGGTGGCCGGGGCGGCTGGGGCAACGGTCACTACGCCACGCCTACACGGCAGGTACCCCGATTTGCCAAGGCAGGTCTGAAGGGTCAGGAACGGGATATTATTCTGGAACTGAAGCTGCTGGCGGATGTGGGTCTGGTAGGATTCCCCAATGTGGGTAAATCCACCCTGCTGTCCGTTACTTCCAATGCCCGTCCCAAGATCGCAAACTACCACTTCACCACCCTCTATCCCAATCTGGGCGTGATCTATGTGGACGAAGGCGTATCCTTTGTGATGGCGGATATCCCTGGCATTATCGAGGGTGCTGCAGAGGGCGCGGGTCTGGGTTACGATTTCCTGCGGCATATCGACCGGTGCCGGTTGCTTGTCCACGTGGTGGACGTGTCCGGCAGTGAGGACAGAGATCCTGTGGAGGATTTTGATGCCATCTGCGAGGAACTGAAGAACTATTCCGTAGATCTAAGTAACCGTCCGATGATCGTGGCGGCCAATAAGTGCGATCTGCTGATGCCGGAGTCCGACAATTTACAGCGGCTGCGGGAGCACGTGGAAAAGGCCGGCTGTGAGTTCTATGAGATCTCCGCAGGCACTACCCAGGGCACCAAGAATCTGATGCGGGTGGTGGCGGAAAAGCTTCGCACTCTGCCTCCCGTGACCATTTACGAGCCGGAATATGTAGCACCTGTGGCGGAAGCGGGTGATCCCAACAATCTGGAGATTGAGCATTACGGCAGCACCTGGCTGATCACCGGTACCTGGCTGGAGCGGCTGGTTGCCAATATCAACTTTGACGACTACGAATCCCGGAATTATTTCGACATCCAACTGCGCAAGTGCGGCCTGTTTGCCCGGTTGGAGGAAATGGGTATCCAGGACGGCGATGTGGTGGATATTTATAACTTTGAGTTCGAATATCAAAGATAGTATTTGCCATTTTCAATTTTATCTTGTATAATGGTGGCGCTACCTATATTGGTAACGCCACTATTTTGTTTTTAGGAGGGAAACGGGTTGATTCAAACGCTAAATCTTCGGGATTTTGAGGCATTTGGTACGGGTTTTTTGGAAAAAAGCCAGCTATCCGGTTTGGCAAACAGCCATAGCGTTGCCCTCTCTCCCTCTGATTCCACTCTCTATGAGACCGTAGCGGAGACCTGGCTGGCAGAGGAATCGGGGATCCCGATTTTATCAGTTTCAACACAGGATGGTACAATGTTGGACTTTTATCTGGATCGGACGGTGCGGCTGAAGCCGGGAGTTCGGTTCTGTCTCAGTGCTATGGGCGGAAAGGCCAATGTGCAGATGGCCGGCTACAGTTTGCCCCGGCTGCTGCAGACACAGGTAGCCAACCGGTTTGAAATGCGCCCAAAACTACGGATCACCCGTCTTTGCGCGTTGCGCTATCAGCAGAAAGAGCCGGGATATCTGTTCCCCGGAGAAGCGCACCAGCTGATGGAGCTGACCTATGTGGACGAGGGTAGTCTCCATTCTGTGGCCGATGGCCGGGATCTGCAGCTGGAGCAGGGAGATATGGTGATCTACGACAAAAACCAGTGGCATATGCAACACGCGGCGAAGAATATTGCCCCCAAGTTGGTGGTGATCGCCTTTGATGCGGAGGGCTATGATTTGTCCGGATTGATCAATCGGCGGTTTCCCTCCTCGGCAAAGACCGTGTCGATCCTGCAGCAGATGCTCCGGGAGCAGGAACGTATCGACGAATATGGGGAGGACGTGCTGATCAATCTGATGCAACAGTTGCTGCTGACCCTGCTGCGGGAAAGCACAGAGACCGCCCGGCAGGAGCAGACGGGCCAATTTCTGAACAGCGAGAATCAGATTATCCGGCAGGTACAGCAGTACATCGCCGCCCACGTGACGGAGAAACTGACTGTTCCGGCCATTGCTCAGGCGGCACAGGTCAGTGCCAGCTATCTGACAGCATTGTTCCACCGGCATCTGCAGATCTCTCCCGGCGAGTATGTCCGCCGGATAAAGCTGGAAAAGAGCAAGCAGATGATCCGCCAGGGACAGATGAATTTTACCCAAATCGCTGAGAGTCTCCAGTATTCCACCATCTACCATTTTTCCCGGCAGTTTAAGCAGACGTTTGGAATGACTCCCTCGGAGTATATGAGAAGTGTGAGGTAAGAATATGGATTTTAAGGTATTGGCCGTAGGTGATGTGGTGGGCAATCCGGGTATGGATCGAATCTGCCGGAGCTTGCGGTATTTAAGATGCAAATGCGAAGCGGACTTCGTGGTGGTCAACGGAGAAAACGCCGCGGTGGTGGGTATGACGCCCCGGCAGGCAGAGGATATTCTGGATGCGGGCGCCGATGTGATCACGATGGGCAACCACACCTTCTCCAAGCGGGAGATCGTGGACTATATGGACGAGTGTCCCCGGATCCTCCGACCGGCAAACTATGCTCCCCAGACCCCCGGCAGAGGGTACGGGATCTTTGATACCCGGTTCGGACCGGTGGCGGTAATTGACCTGATTGGCCGGTGCAATATGGACTATGCTCCGGACAACCCCTTCCTGCAGGTGGAGAAAATATTGAAGGAAGTGGATACCAATCTGGTTTTGGTGGAGATCCACGGGGAGGCTACCTCCGAAAAACTGGCGATGGGTTATATGCTGGACGGCAGGGTCAGCGCGGTGTGGGGTACCCATACCCACGTGCCTACTGCCGATGCCCGGATATTACCCGGCGGTACCGGTTTTGTGACGGATCTGGGTATGACAGGACCAAAAAATTCCGTACTGGGCATTCAGCCAAAGTTGTCCATTGCCAAATTCCGGGGGGATCTGCCTGCCCGTTATCAGTGGGCAGATGGGCCTACCAAACTGGAGGCGGTGCTCTTTACCATCGACAGCCAGACCGGCCTGTGCGTGCAGGCAGAAAGGGTGGATCTGAATGATGAAGATACTACACAGCGCTGACTGGCATCTGGACTCCCCACTGCAGGGACACGGGGAGGCACTGCGTCAGGCTTTAGCGGCGATTCCCGGCAAGATTTTGGAAATCGTAAGGGAAGAAAAGTGCGATCTGGTGCTGCTGGCCGGCGACCTGCTTGACGGGGCATATACACCCCGATCCTATCAAAACCTGTATAATATATTCAAGGCAATGGAAGTGCCGGTGTTCATAACTCCCGGCAACCACGATTTTGCTGCCTCGGACAGCATCTGGATGCAGGAAATGTGGCCGGAAAATGTCCATATTTTCCGCAATCCCAGAATCGAATCTGTGGCGCTACCCCAGTTGGGGTGCAGGGTCTACGGCGCGGGCTTTTCTGCAATGGACTGCCCGGGTCTTCTGGAGGGATTCCGGGCAGATTGCGCAGAGCCTTACGCCATTGGCGTTCTCCACGCAGATCCTACCCAGGCCCGTTCTCCCTACTGCCCGGTGACCCAGACACAGGTGGCGGCATCGGGACTGAATTATTTGGCCCTGGGACATATCCACAAGGCCGGCTCTTTTCAGGCAGGACAGACCTTGTGTGCTTGGCCCGGCTGCCCAATGGGCCGGGGCTACGATGAGGAAGGCGCTAAGGGTGTGTACATTGTTACCGTTGGTGAGAAAACTCAGATTCTTTTTCGGGAATTGAATACTCCCCGGTTTTACGATTGGCAGTGTGGCTTGCAGGAACTGGACAATGTACTGCCACCGGTGGGAAGTGGGGACTATTACCGGATCACCCTGACCGGAGAGGGGGAAACACCGGATCTTTTGGCGCTGCAAGCCCGGTTTTCCCGATTCCCCAACCTGCTGCTGCGGGATCGGACCACCCGTCCGGTGAACCTGTGGGGCAATGCGGGAGAGGACAGCTTTGAGGGTTTGTATTTCGGCCTTTTGAAGCAGGCACTGGACAACGCGCCGGTGGAAGAACAGGAAGAAATCCGGTTGGCCGCCGAAATATCCCGGCAGCTTTTGGAGGGACAGGAGGTGGTCTTACCGTGAGAATTTTATCGATGACAGCCACCTTCGGCAAGCTGGTAAACCAGACCCTGACCCTGCAGCCGGGAATGAATGTGATCACCGCACCAAACGAGTGGGGCAAGAGTACCTGGTGCGCCTTTTTGGAGGCGATGCTTTACGGCATCGATACCACTTCCCGCAGCAAAACAGGATATCTGGCGGATAAGGAGCATTATGCGCCCTGGAGCGGCGAACCGATGAGCGGTCGGATGGATATTTTGTGGCAGGGAAGAGCCATTACCATCGAACGCCGGAGCAAGGGCCGCACGCCTATGGGCGAAGTGAATGCCTATGAGACGGAAACAGGCTTGCCTGTTCCGGAACTGTCGGTTGCCAACTGCGGCGAGGTGCTGCTGGGAGTAGAGCGGAGCGTCTTTGTCCGGGCGGGATTTTTGAAGCAGTCCCAGATGCCGGTGACCGAGGATGAAAAGCTCCGTCGCCGGTTGAATGAACTGGTGACCACCGGCGATGAGAGCGGCGCGTCGGATCTTTTGGCGCAGAAGCTGAAAGATCTGAAGAACCGCTGCCGGTTCAATAAGAAAGGTCTTTTGCCGGAGACAGAGGCGGAAAAACAGGCTTTAGAACAGAAATTGCAGCAGCTAAATGCTTTGCAGCACCAGACAGACACCATTGCTGCCCGTCAGGAGCAGGTCAAAGAGCAGATCCGGCAGCTGCAGAACCATAAACAGGCACTGGAGTACGGAGAGAATCTGGAGTTTGCCCGGAAGCTGGACGCTGCCCAAATGGCCCGGGATACTGCTGCCCGGGAACTGGCCCTGCGGACAGAAGAATGCAAAAATCTGCCCCAACAAGCGGAAATTGAAAAACTTCTGGTGGACTTGCAGCAGTTGCGGGAAGAACGCGAAAACCTGATCGGTCAGGTGCAGCTGCAGCCGCCAGCGCCTCAGATGCCCTCTGTGCAGGAGGTATTCCGTGAAAAATCTCCGGAACAGGCGGTAAAGGATGCTGCGTTGGATACCAAGGTGCTGCAACAACTGCGTGCAGATCTGAAAAAACCGATACCTCTGATTCTGGGTGCGGTACTGTGTGCACTGGGAGCAATACTTGCGACGGTGATGCCCGATTCCACCGGATTAGTGATTGCTGCGGTTCTGGTGCTGGCAGGATTGACGTCGTTGATTCTGGGCGGACGAAAGCAGAAAAGGTTAAAGGCACAGATAGCAACTTTGATACAACGTTACCGGGATATTCCAGAGGGAAACTGGATTGCCCAGGCGCAGATTTACGCCGAAGAAAAGCTGGACTATGACCGCACCGTGGCGGATCGCCAGCAGGAACAGGCGGCGTTGTACAGAAAGAATGAAGAAAACCAGCGGGCGTTGCAGCAGCTTACAGGCGGACGCACAGCCGCAGCGGTGGAGCAGCAATATAAGGGTTTCCTGGAACTGCACCGGCAGTATGCTGAGGCGGACCGCCGCTATCGGCAGACGGAGGAAGTTTTGCAGGCGCTGTCCGGTACCCGCAGAGAAACACCCCCACCCACATTCCCCGATCACCGGACGGAATCTGCCCAGCAGACGGCGGTACTGCTATCTGATTACCATCTGGAAGAGCAGATCCTGCAGCGGAATCTGGGGCAGTGCCAAGGTCAGATGGCTGCCCTGGGACAGGCGGATCAACTGCAGAATCAGCTGACCCGGACTCAGCAGCGGATCGACAGACTGGATCAGTATTACCGGGCGCTGGTGCTGGCACAGCAGACCCAAGAGGAGGCCTCCCGGGAACTGCAGCGGCGGTTTGCTCCCCGGATCTCCCAGCGGGCGCAGGAACTGTTTGCCGGACTTACTGCCGGTCGCTATCAGCGGTTGTCTTTGAGCCGAGATCTGTCAGTAGAATCTGCAGCGGAAGGGGAGAATACCCTCTGCAGCAGCCTCTGGCGCAGCGACGGAACGGTGGATCAGCTGTATCTTGCCCTGCGTCTGGCAGTGGCGGAAGAGCTGACGCCTACAGCACCCTTGGTGCTGGATGATGCATTGGTGCGGTTTGACGATACCCGTATGGCTGCCGCATTGGAAATTTTAAAGAAAGAGGCGCAAACAAAGCAGGTGATCCTGTTTACTTGCCAGAACCGGGAAGAAAATGCCCGGCAATAGGAGGATACACGATGAAAGTAATTGCAACCGAGCAAGCACCCGGCGCCATTGGCCCTTACAGCCAAGGATATCTGGTAGGCGGATTTTTGTACATCTCCGGCCAGATCCCTGTTGATCCGGTTACCGGAGAAATTCCCCAGGGGATCGTAGAGCAGACCCACCGCAGCTGCCGGAATGTGGGCGCGATTCTGGAGGCCGCCGGAGCGGATTTTACCAAGGTGTTTAAGACCACTTGCTTTCTGGCGGATATGGTTGACTTTGCCGCATTTAATGAGGTATACGCCCAGTATTTTGTGTCTAAGCCGGCCCGCAGCTGTGTGGCGGTGAAGAGCTTGCCTAAGGGTGTGCTGTGTGAGATCGAGGCCGTTGCGGAGTTATAAGCCGGAGAAAGACCCCATAGAGTATACAAAAACGAGGTGATCGATTATGGAAATGAGAATGGTAACGGAGCTGTCTGTGGTATTTCGGATCGTGGCAGCGGTGATCATTGGTGGCCTGGTGGGTATGGAGCGAGGTATGAAAAACCGCCCTGCCGGCCTACGGACGTATATGCTGGTGTGCGTGGGTGCCTGCCTGATTATGCTGACCAATCAGTATGTGTTTCAGACTTATGGCACAGGAGACCCTGTGCGTATGGGCGCACAGGTGGTCAGCGGCATCGGTTTTTTGGGTGCAGGCACCATTGTGGTGACCCGGCGGAATCAGATCAAGGGTTTGACCACCGCGGCAGGTTTGTGGACTGCTGCAGGCGTGGGCCTTGCTTTGGGCATCGGCTTTTATGAAGCTGCGGTGATTGGCGGTCTGGCTGTGTTTGTGGTGATCACCCTGTTGCAGCGAATGGATAACAGTATGCATCGGAAGACCAAGGTGATGGACATCTATGTGGAACTGACAGAGCAGATCCTGCTGGGGGATTTCCTGCGGGCGGTCCGTGACAACGAGATTGAGATCAGCAATGTGCAGCGGGAACAGGGTGCTGACAACACAGCTGGTAACCGGGCGTATATTGCCACCATTAAGGGAAATAAGCGCCGCCATCATACGGAACTGCTGGAGATTTTGCAGGAGATTCCCGGTGTGGCTTACTTAGAAGAACTGTAAAATATGTCAAAAACCCTCCGTAAGGAGGGTTTTTTGCGTTTTACTTGCGAAATATACAAAAGATTGCTATAATGAGAAAAACTATTGATTTGGAGGGTGGTCTATGAAGATCATCATAGCAGGTGCCGGCAAGGCAGGAAAAGCATTGATGCGGCAGCTGGCAGCGGAAGGACACGATCTGACAGTGATCGATCAGAACAGCGCTGTGCTGGAGAAACTGGCGGTACAGTTTGATGCAATGGGCGTACTGGGTAACTGCGCGTCTAAAACCGTGCTGCTGCAGGCCGGTGTGCAGGATACAGATCTGGTGATTGCCGCCACCAACGCGGATGAAGTCAATCTTTTATGCTGTCTGACGGCCCACGGCATCCATAACGGTATTCATACCATCGCTCGTATTCGCGACCCTGAATATACCGAGCAGATTATGACTATGCGGGATACGTTCCCTCTGTCTATGGCGGTAAACCCGGAAAAACAGGCGGCTATGGAAATTGAGCGACTGTTGCGATTCCCGGGATTTCTGCGTCGTGAGTCTTTTGCCAACGGCAAATCTCAAATTGTGGAATTGCGGGTCGATAGTCAGAGCAAGCTGCGCAATGTGGCATTATTGGATTTGAGCAGTGTTATTAAGTGCCGCGTGTTGGTTTGTGCGGTTTTGCGGGCCGGTGAGGCGGTGGCGCCCAGCGGCAATTTCGTGCTGCAAGAGGGCGACCGGGTCTTCGTTACGGCACCCACTGCGGATCTGGCAGAATTGGTGAAAAATCTGGGTATTTCCACCCGGCGAGTGCGGAAGGTATTGCTGTGCGGTGGTGGTCGTATCAGCTACTATCTGGCGGAATTGCTGGCTAAGGACGGCATTTCCGTAAGCCTGCTGGAGCAGAAGGAAGAACGCTGCCGGGAATTGGCGGTTCTGTTACCCAAGACCCAGATCGTCCACGGAGACTGCAGCAGTCAGGCAACATTGGAGGATCAGGGACTGGAACAGTGCGACGCACTGGCGGCTATGACCGGCCTGGATGAGACCAATATGATCGTATCCCTTTACGGCGCTGCCCACGGTGTACCCCAGACCATTACAAAGCTTAGTAGAGAAGAGAGCATTACCATTGCCGACGGCCTTGCCTTGGGCAGCATAATCAGCCCGCAGGAATTGGTGAGTAATGTGATCGTCCGCTATGTCCGCGCAATGCAGAATCAGACCGGCGTGGCGGTGTCGGTGCACACCATTGCCGACGGAAAGGTAGAAGCGGTGGAGTTTTTGGTGGACAGTTCCACAAAGAATTGCAACCAGGCTCTGCGGAATATCCGGCTGAAACCCGGCGTGCTGATCGTCAGCATTACCCACGGTACGAAATCCACCATTCCCAACGGCGATTCCAAATTCACAGAGGGAGATACCGTGGTGGTAGTTACCGGCAGCCGTGGCTCTTTGCAGCAGCTCAACGACATTTTCGCATAAGAGGGCCGTTATGAACATTAAGATGATGGGGCGGTTCATCGCCCAGATTATTGCTGTTGAGGCAGTGTTTGTGATTCCTGCTTTGCTGATCAGCGTGGGGTACGCAGAAGGGCCTGCTATCCGGGCCTTCCTCATAACCATCGGTATTATGCTGGCATTGGCAGGACTATTGTATGGTCTGTGCCGTAAGGCGGGTAAGTTGTTCGGCGCCCGGGAGGGGTTTGCCTGCGTGGGTCTGAGCTGGATCGTGATGAGCCTTTTGGGCGCCCTGCCTTTTGTGCTTTGCGGTCAGGTAAAAGGGTATGTCAATGCCCTCTTTGAGATCGTCTCCGGCTTTACCACTACCGGCTCTTCGGTGATCTCCGATGTGGAGAGCTTGTACAGAGGCATTTTGTATTGGCGCAGCTTCAGCCACTGGATCGGCGGTATGGGTGTGCTTGTGTTTTTACTGGCCATCGTACCCGGAGGAAAGGGTGCGGGATTTACGATGCATCTGTTGCGGGCGGAAAGCCCCGGCCCGGATGTGGGCAAGCTGGTGCCGAAAATGCGGCAGACGGCGATGATCCTGTATGTGATCTATATTGTGCTGACGATTATAAACTTCCTGTTTTTACTCGCAGGCAATATGAATTGGCTGTTGGCACTGTGTACTGCCTTCGGCACAGCCGGTACTGGCGGTTTCGGTGTTTTCAATAATTCTATAGCGGGCGCCAGTCCGTACCTTCAGAATGTGACTACGGTGTTTATGTTCCTGTTCGGTATCAATTTCAGCTGCTACTATCTGCTGCTGATGGGTCGGCTGCGGAGTGTGTGGAAGGATACAGAACTGCGGATGTATGTGGGATTGGCAGTGGCCTGCGTGATCGCACTGGTAGTTTGCATCCGCCCCCTTTACGGATCGCTGGGGGAGACGGTTCGCCACGGTGCGTTTCAGGTATCCTCCATTATGACCACTACCGGCTATGTGACCACGGATTTTGATCTGTGGCCCAGCATAGCCAAGGCGATTTTGGTGCTGCTGATGATCGTGGGTGCCTGTGCCGGCTCCACTGGCGGTGGCTTCAAGTGTATCCGTGTGCTGCTGCTGTTTAAGATTTTGAAGCGGAACATCCGGCAGATCCTCAATCCGCAGAAGGTACAGGTCATCCGCTGCAACGGAAAAGTGGTGGATGAAAAGGTGGTCAGCAATATCAATGCCTATTTGGCTGCGTATATGATCATTGTGGTCCTTACTACGCTGGTCCTGTCGCTGGACGGATTCTCCTTGGAGACCAATCTGTCAGCGGCGCTGGCGACTTTCAACAACATCGGTCCCGGTCTGGGAGCGGTGGGTCCCACCTGCACCTTTGCCGGCTACAGCGTTTTGTCCAAGCTGGTGATGATTTTGGCGATGCTGGCGGGACGGCTGGAGATATTCCCCATTCTGGTGCTGTTTTCCCGTAGCACCTGGTCCAGAAAATAAGAAAAGCCTGTCGTCAGACAGGCTTTTTTGTGTGCTGTTGGACATAAGTTTTGATGGCCTCAAAGGATTCGTCACTGATGGCGTGCTCCAGTTTGCAGGCATCCTCCGCAGCAATCTCAGGATTGACACCCAGCGAGATCAGCAGCTGAGACAGCAAGGTGTGCCGCTCATAGATCTTTTCCGCCACGGCAAGGCCGGTATCGGTCAGCGTAATGGAGCCATCCGGCTCGATTTCAATAAAACCGCCGCTTTTCAGCAGACCCATAGCCCTGCTAATGCTGGGTTTGGAGTAGCCCATATGTCCTGCCACATCTACGGCACGGACAGAACCGTTTTTCTTTAAAAGAACGTGAATGGTTTCCAGATACATCTCTCCGGATTCGTGGATATGCATACACACGCCTCCTTGCGGCATTGATAGCATTGATATACTAACCAATATATCATAAAACGCGGAATTTGCAATCCCGGAAAATATGGAATACCGGATACCCGAAGGTATCCGGTATTTATGGGGACTTACTGCATACCCTGCTCGTAGGCCTCGATCATTTTCTTGACCATCTGGCCGCCGACGGAGCCGGCTTCCCGGGAGGTCAGGTGACCGTTGTAGCCGTTGGTCAGGTTGACGCCAACTTCCTGGGCAGCCTGCATCTTGAACTTGTCCATAGCTTCACGAGCCTGGGGAATGTTGATCTGGTTGTTGCTCTTCATAACATTTCTCTCCTTTTTTGGTTTCCTCGGAAAGTGATGTTTTCCGAAGAAACCATCTTTTCTTTCCGCATGAGTATTTTTACCGCTTCGCTGTTTAATATAAGTGTTTCTTTTCGGTAATTCTTGCAAAAAAAGTAAAACAAAATGTGTCTATTACGGTATGAATACTATTTACAAACCAAGCCAGAATGAAGCCAAGTACAAAGCCTATAAACAGCCGAGCAATTTTTACAGAAGCAAGAAACGAAACATAAAACAGTCCTTTCTTAACCAGATCTAAAGAAGATGTAAGATATATTGTAAATGCTTGACAATAAGCGTGTATCAATTTATGATAAAAGACATCATAATATGTGTGCTGAAAATAGCCACAAAAAGAATGAAAAACGGCGGAAGGAAAGGTGTTTGCCCTATGGTGGAACAGCACAACTGCGAAAAGGTGTTTGTTGATACGGCGCTTTGCTGTGGAGAGGGACCTCTTTGGGAGAAGGAGAGTAAACGCGTAATTTTTGTGGATTCTGACAGAACGTTTGTTTATTCCGCTACTTCTGATGGAAAGAATCTTGAAATTCTCAGCGATGACGTTCAGGTTTCCAGTGTGGCCTTTGCTGAAAGCGGCTATGTATTGTTGGGTGACGGTATGTGGCTGATGGACAAAACGGGAAAGAAGACAAAACTGCTGGACACCTGGCAAGGAGAGCGGCTGTTTTTCAATGACAGCGTGGTGGATCCCAAGGGACGCATCTATGCCGGAACCTACTACTGGGGCCCTGAAGGTATGGAGAAGACCGGTAAACTGTTCCGACTGGAAAAGGGCTGTGATCCGGTGGTGCTGGATGAGGGGATTAAACTTTCTAATGGTTTGGGATTTTCTCCGGCATATGACCGTTTGTATTACTCAGATTCTGCAAAAAATTCCATTATTTGCTATGATTTTGATTTAGAAAGTGGTACAATACAGAACAAGAGGGAGTTTTTCCACAGTGAAATCGGCATTCCCGACGGTCTGACCTGTGACAGCGAGGGATATGTATGGTGTGCTATGTGGTATGAGAGCTCTGTTTACCGGATCGTTCCCGATGGGACGGTGGACCGAATCTATCGTTTCCCAGCCAAACAGGTCTCCAGTGTGACCTTTGGCGGGGCGGAGATGAATACGCTATATGTAACCAGTGCTGCGGCACTGTTTGAAAGTCCTATGCTGCCGAAAGATTTTGATAAAGCGGCATATATGGGCGGTAAATTGTTCGCTGTGCAAACCGGAGTAAAGGGAAGAATGGAGCACACAGCAGCTTTTTGAAAACGAATGAAAAGGTGATGGAATGGCAGTTATCAGAGATGTTGCGGAGCTGGCGGGTCTGTCCGTCGCGGTGGTTTCGAAATATTTGAATCATCCGGACACAGTGCGGGAAGATACCCGGCAACGTGTAGAAGCGGCGATCAAGGAGTTGAACTATGTCCCCAGTACTGCAGCGCGCAGTATGCGCACCAAACGCTCGCAGATGATTGCCATTGTTGTTCCGGATATTCGAGACGAGTTCTATGCAGATTTGTTCAACACTATGAAGAAGCACGCTATTACCCGTGGATATACACCGATTTTGTATACCACGGAAAATGACTTGGAAGTACTGCAGGATTATCTGGGAAAAATATCCATCAATCATTTTGACGGAATGATCCCGTGCTTCCTGCAGGAAGATTCTCTGATAGATGAGTATGCCAAAGTGCAGGAACAGCTGCCGGTCATTATGATGGGTGGCCTGATGGACAGCCAGATCTATGGGAGTGTTTCTATCGATATATGCAAAGGTGGCTATGAAGCCACAAAGCATTTGATCCAGCAGGGTTACCAGCGCATTGCCTTTATTGGCGGTCCTGAGCATAACCGCGCCACGGATGCAAAGTTTAACGGCTACCGTAAGGCATTGGAAGAAGCAGGGATGGAAATCCGTCCTGAATATCTCTACTATGGAAAGTACCGTTACCGTACTGGCTGTGAGGCTGGGGAAAAATATCTGGCGCTAGAGGAGCGGCCTGACGCAGTTTTTGCATCCAATGATATCATTGCAGTTGGCTTGATGAAACACTTGATGAGTCATGGCATCCGGATACCGGAAGATTTCGGCGTGATAGGCTTTGACAATGTCCCGCTGGCATCTGTTTATGAACCGGATATTTCCACGATCTCTGTCCCGTTGCGGGATATGTGCAAAGAAGCAGTGAATATGCTGGCGGATAAGATTGAAAAGAAGGATAGTGAGAAACGTGTCGTAGTGTTTGACACGAAACTGTTGGCTCGTAAGTCTACAAAGCGGTATGAAGAGCCTGTGACCTGAGCAACACCATCCGCAGGCGGCTTTAGGCGAAAAAACTAAAAACGAAGTAAATTATCTGTATAAAATAAATGAATCGATATACGTTCAGCTGAAAAGTGTTGACAAAGGGGCGTGTATCGATTTACAATATACAGGCAGGGGAAAATAAACAAGTTTAAAAAGGGACTATGGTAAGAATTACCATATTTGCCAATTGCAGACACCAAATGTGAAAAGGTAGAAAATGAGAGGCAAAAAAGTGTACACTTGTCCCTTCATAATTTTTTAATCAAACGTGTATCGATACACAACAGGAGGAATGCAAAATGAGAATTGATGAACACAAATTTTTTGCAAGAAAATTGGACTACGACTATCGTATGTGCGTCAAGGGTGAAGGCGTATGGGTCTTTGATGCGGACGGTAACAAGTATCTGGATGCCTGCTCCGGTGCCAACGTCTCTTCCATCGGCCATGGCGTGAAGGAGATCGGTGCAGCTATGCAGGCACAGGCTGACACCATCGCTTATGTGCCCCCTCAGCACTTCCTGAACCAGCCCACTATCGACCTGTGCAGACGCCTGCTGGAGCACGCTCCTGATCACTTTACCCGCGTGATGCTCTGCTCCGGTGGTTCTGAGGCTAACGAGAATGCGCTGAAGATCGCCCGTCAGTACCACGTTTATAAGGGCAACAGCGGCAAGTACCTGAACATTGCAAGATGGCAGGGCTTCCACGGCAACACCATCGTAGCCGACGCTGTTGGCGGCACTACTTCCAGAAGAAAGATTAGCGCCCCGATGCTGCCGGAAGTTCCTCATATCAAGCCCTCCAACTGCTTCCACTGCCCCTATCATCAGGAGTATCCGAACTGTGGTATGCTCTGTGCCAAGGCTCTGGAGGATGAGATCCTGCAGTTGGGACCTGAAAACGTGTCTGCATTCATTTGCGAGCCCGTGGTCGGTTCTGCAAATGCTGCCTGCACCCCTGTGAAGGAATACTTCCCCATGATCCGTGAGATCTGTGATAAGCACGATGTGCTGTGGATCGACGATGAGATTATGGCCGGTGCCGGCCGTACCGGCAAGTTCCTGGCTATTGAGAACTGGGATGCTCTGCCCGATATCGCTGTTATGGCAAAGGGTCTGTCCTGCGGCTATGCACCTCTGGCAGCTATTCTGCTGTCTGATAAGGTGTGGAAGGCTTTCCGCGATGGTGATTATCCCTATATCGGCGGACATACATACAACGCACATCCTGTGACTGCTACCGTGGGTCTGGCTGTTCTGGATTATGTGGAAAAGAACCACGTTTACGAGAACGTGGAGTACAAGGGCAAGCTGCTGCGTGAGGGTCTGGAGTCCCTGCAGAAGAAGCATCCTATCATCGGCGATGTTCGTGGCCTGGGCCTGTTCCAGGGTATCGAGTTTGTCCGTGACGGCAAGGAACCCTTCGCTCCCGAACTGAATGTGACACCCAGAATTCTGGACCGCGCACTGGAGAAGGGTCTGATCGTGTACGCTTCCAGAGGTTGTCTGGATGGCCGCCGCGGTGACGGTTTGCTGGTCTGCCCGCCTCTGATCATCAACGAGGAAGAAATCAAGTATATCATCGATGTGCTGGACGAGACGATCACGGAGATCGTTGCTGAACTGAAAGCTGAGGGTAACTATGATTATTAATAACGAAAAGAATGCTCCCACGCAAAAGGTGGAAGGTGATGAGGCCAGACTGCTGAAGGTGCTGCTGTCTCCCGCTATGCATGAGGGTTTGACGGAAATCGCCGCGGGATACTCGATTGTGCCTCCCGGCAGCAAGTCTGATCTGACCGGCCACATTGAAGGCGAGATGTTCTATGTGGTCAGCGGCGAAGGCAAAATGCTGGTGGGAGATGAGATCCAGCCTATCGCGCCTACATCCATTGTCTGGGTTCCCCCCCACGTGGTGCATCGTATCATTAATGACAGCGATCAGGAACTGAAAATCCTGTGGGTCCTCTGTCCTCCCGGCAGAGAAGCAGGTATTATTGAAAAGAGCAAACAGTAATTGTAACGGCAGTAAGCTGTTATGAACATTGTTGCCTAATCATGCAAACGTTGCTTTCGTCCACAGGGTGCTTTGCTCCCTGTGGACGAAACATAGAAACCGGTGTTTCAAGAATAACGATAATATTCTGTTTTATTAAATTTCAACCCAAAGCTTTGTGTTAAAATTTATGTCCCTGTTCCATATTGTCAAGCAAAGGAGATGAACTGTTTATCGATGAAATATGATCATATCGTTCAGTATCCCGATGAATACAGCCACTGTATCGGCTGCTCCAGCTGTGAATTGTTCTGCGCCCTCGTTCACGATGGCGTGACCGGCCCCTGTCATGGCGGCATCAAGGTGGAGCTGGGCAGACTCGACCAGCTCAGGCACAAGGTCTATGTCTGTGAGCACTGCGAGGATCATCCCTGCTACGAGGCCTGCCCCAAGAAGGACAAGGCTATGTGTGTCGATGAAAACGGCACCGTCTATATCAACGAAGAAGCGTGCATCGGCTGCGGCTTGTGTGCTAAGAAATGCAAGTTGACTCCGTCCCGTATCACGATGGACAAGAAAAACCGTAAGGCGCACAAGTGCGACCTGTGCCGTACCCGTCAGGGAGGCCCCCAGTGCATCAAGGAATGCCCTGTCGTCTGCCTGGGTCTTGCTTCCGATCCGCTGCCTTATGATCCCAAGACTTTAGGAGGTGTCAAGTAATGGCGAAAAAGGTGTTTTTTGACAAACTGCCCTCCTGCTATGCAGGCAAGATCCTGAAGATTGACCTGACCAATAAGACCACTTCTGTCATTCCCACCGAGAAGTACGCCAACGATTATGTGGGCGGCCGCGCTATGGCAAACAGAATCTACTGGGATGAAGTGAAGGACGGCAATGTTCCTGCTCTGTCCGCAGAGAATACCCTCATTTATATGACCGGCCCGCTGGCAGGCACCGGCCTTCCTTACTCCGGACGTGCCATTATGACCGGTATCTCCGCAAAGAACATTCCCGAGCAGTATACCCATTCTTCCTGTGGCGGTTATTTCGGTGCTGTGCTGAAGTGGGCCGGTTACGATGGATTTGTGCTTACCGGTAAGGCCGACTCTCTGACCTATGTTGTGATTGATGATGACAAGATCTCCTTTGAGGACGCAAGTGACCTGAAGGGTATGTATGTCATCGATACGCAGGAAAAGCTGTTCGACAAGTACGGCAGAAAGTCCTCCGCTCTGGTCATCGGACCTGCCGGCGAGAATCTGTGCCGTCACGCATCCATCGTTACCCACGCCGACAGCGCCTTCGCTATGCCCGGCTACGGTGCTGTGTGGGGCTACAAGAATCTGAAGGCTGTCGTTGCCAGAGGAACGGGCACCGTTGCTCCTATGGATCTGGAAAAGACGCTGGAGATCCACGCGTGGCGCGATACCCCTGAAAAGGGTAGGCCCTATCCTCCCGAATACAGCGAAACCGTTAAGCTGGGTGATTTCGAGGGGGCCTCGGAACCCCATTACAAGACGTTTAACTCCTGCAATCCTGGCTGTAATCATATTTGTATGATCAGCAGATCCTGTGTGACCAATCCGCTGAATCCTGCGGGTGATAAAGTCACTATGGTGGGCAAGTGTATGGATCTGTACGGCAGTATTATGCGTACGGATAATGATTACCCAAAGGGCTCCTACATTGACTTCCCCAGGCAGTCCGAGCCGGGCAAGTATCTGTGGCAGGTTCCCATCCTCTGTGATGAAGAGGACCCCTTGAAAGATGAGTATCTTGACATCTATCCCGGTAATCTGCTGAATATGTGGGGACCCAACGCTGAATTTGGCGATATGATGATGTGGTGTTGCAATCAGTATGGTCTCGATAAGTGGGACATCGCGTTCTGGCTGTTCACCTGGATCTACCAGTGCCAGTTGGAAGGTCTGTTTCAGGAGGAGGGCATCGATTTCGGCCGTCCTATTGACTTCAACGATCCCCAGTTTACAAAGCATATTCTGGAGAGTATGACATACCGCACCGGTCCTATGGGTGACCTGCTGGCAGAGGGTGTGGGTAGAATGATCCGCGCACTGGGCAAGGAGAAGTTTGGTGATACCATCCGCCACGGCATCACGAACCGGGATGGTGAGGAGCGTCTGACACCTGTCAGCTGGGAGACCAGCTGGGGCGAGTGCTCTCACTGGCAGGGACGCGGCTTCCAGGGCTGCGAGAAGCACGTTTGGGTTTCTATGAATATTCTTCATATGATCGGTTCCCGCGACGAGGCTAATGGTGCGCATTCCCACGATCATTACGAGAATTACCTGCAGTATAAGGATGATCCGTGCCATCATCCCCTAATGGTGGAGGCGGCAGTCTGTAACATCCGCAGAAACGAGATGAAGGATTCTCTGCTGCTGTGCGAGTACAAAGATCCTGATCCCGGCCGTCCCAATATGGAACTGGATATGTACAAGGCTGCATTGGGCGTGAAGGATATCACCTTAGACGATATCGATCATCTGGCAGACAGAGGAAAGATTATCGAGAGAGCCATCTTTATGCGTGACCACGGCAGAACCCGTGATATGGAAGTTGCGCAGGTCTATCCCTGGATGACCTTCCCTGACCCTTGGGGCGATACGGTAACATGGGACGAGTGGAATGATCTGGTAGACCTGTTCTATAAAAACCGCAAGTGGGATCTGGAGACCGGTTGGCCCACCAGAGAAGCCTGGGAAGAGGTGGAATTGGACGACATTGCTGAGTTCTTTGCGGAACAGGGCAAGATTCCCACTGCAAATCCCGACTATGTGAGAAAACCCGACCCCTTTGGTAAGTGATCAAACAAAGAAAAGAGAACGACTGAGAGCCCGTATGGTGCCCTTTCGAAAGGAGTAGACGTGAACAACAGCCTGAAGAATCTGCAAAGGCATATCCGTGGTTTCCGACACAGCGAAAACATACTGCAGGAGTACCATCTGGAAAATCAGTTCATTAAACTCACGCTGACAAATGCGGGCGCTGCCATCGTCAAACTGGAAGTTGCGGATCGTGTGGGTGTGTGGCGGGATGTGGTTCTTGGATTTGATGATCTGAGCCGCTACACGAATAACAGTGTCTATTTCGGCGCAATTGTCGGCCGGTTTGCCGGCGAGATCTCTCCACCCTCTTTTCAGTGGAATCGGCAGGAAATCCAACTTTGCACCGATGACCGGCAGACTCACCTGCACGGCGGAAAGGATAGCATTGCATTCCGGATCTGGAGTGCGGAGAAGACACCGCAAGGATGTACCTTCCGGATCTTTAGTCCGGCGGGGGAAAATGGCTATCCCGGTAATGTACAGTTCTATGCAAAATATATATTACAAGGGTGCGCTGTTCACCTGGAGTATGGTGCAGTTTCTGATGTGAGAACACCGGTCAATATGCTTGCCCACCCCTACTTCAATTTGAATGGACACGCATCGGGCTGTGTCTTTGAACACGAGCTTTATCTTGATGCAAATGAATACAGTTTTACCAGCGGTGAGGGGTTAAAGACGGGAACGCGTTATTCTTGTCAAAAAAATACGCGGTATGATTTCCGGGTAAGACACAGGCTTTTTCAGGAGCCCTACGACTGTAACTACTGGCTAAAAAAAGAAAATGCTTACGATGCGGAATTGTACGCACCGCAAAGCGGTATTTTCCTTCGGATGCATTGTACACAGCCTTGCATGCAGTTGTATGCGGCCTGTGAAATGGACGAATACGGAAAAGACGGTGCACACTACAAACCCTTTGATGCAATCTGTTTGGAACCGCAGCATCAGCCAAATGCTATGCACATTCAAGATGCAGCGGTACCGGAAACAGATGAATATGGAAGCTACCGACATACGGTAATTTATGAATTTGGCATACGCTGAAATATTCAGAAAATGGTAAGGAATCCAATTTTAATCATAAATGCATATCTGTCAAGTGTTATTGAAAAAGTTCCGGAAAGCGGCTTGGCTTTCCGGAGCTTTTGTTTTACAGCGTGAGAATACAAAAGTATGTAATCTGGGTTTGGTGTGTAATGGCAGTGCGGTCTGCACAGGTATAGTTCACGGTTCATATGTGTCGTTTTTTGACCATCTGATCGCCGACGGAGCCGGCTTCCCGGGAGGTCAGGTGACCGTTGCAACCGTTGGGCAGATTTACGCCAACTTCCTGGGCAGCCTGCATCTTGAACTTGTCCATAGCTTCGCGAGTCTGGGGAATGTTGATCTGGTTGTTGCTCTTCATAACATTTCTCTCTTTTTTGCTTTCTTCGGAAGTCCAACGCCTTCCTGAGAAAGCATTTTCTTTCCGCAACCATAGCTTTGCCTTTTGGGATAGAAATATAATTGTTTCTTTTCGGAAAATGACACAAAATTTGGGAAATCCTGATGGTTATATGCTTGATTTATGAAACGACTGGTGGTAAAATAAAAAAAGAAAATAGGGGTGCTATATGATTTGACGTTTGCGCTCCGGTAAAATACAAATGTTTTCGGAGCGAAAACGGATCATAACCGGAATGGAGGCGAGGAAAATAGACAGAACTATTTTTAAGAAATTTCGGTTTATCAGACATTAACTGTCCTACACTCTAAAAACCCTTGATATTACTGGGCTTTTCAGCAACTTTAAACACAAATGTTATGTATTTTCCCTTGTTTTTGCCCTTATGAGCGAAAATAAGGGAAATTTTTTGTTTTTATCCGCCAACTACCTTATCGAGCAGTCGTGCGGAAGTACGTTTTGCTTCTCTTGTGGAATGAGCATAAACGTTCATTGTGGTACTGACATCGGCATGGCCTAAAAGCTCCTGCACATCCTTTGGTGCAGCTCCGTTTGAGAGCAGATTGCTTGTGAATGTGTGGCGCAGTTGGTGAAAATGAAACCCTTCAAGACCTTTTACCTTTTTGCTTGCTCTCTTGCACATAATACCAATCGTGCTTGGCGATTCATACGCTCCGTCCGGTCTTAAGCATACAAAGGAGATTTCCTTGTAGCCTTCGGGAACCTTCCCATTTCTCGGTAACGTATAAACCTCGTAATAATTACGGTCTTTTTCCTTAACCTCACAGTAATAATTGAGGCGGTATAATTCGCCGTATTTGAAACGGTTTTTGTGCTGTTCGAGCTTGGCAGTTCTCAGAACCTCTGCCAAAGTGTCACAGAAGTCCACTGTTCTGACTTTCCTGCGTTTGGTAGCCCCTATCTCCGTTTTGTGCCTTGCGTTGTTGTAGCGCATACTGCGACGCACCGTAAGGTACTGTTTTTCAAGATTTACGTCTTGCCAAGTTAGTCCACAGACTTCACCAATGCGAAGTCCTGTGTAGTACGCAATCTGTATCGGGAGCAGTGCGGGATTATCCTTTGCTTTCAGAAAATCCTCAAGCTTTAAGTACATTTCGTGAGTAAGTGTTGGAATGGAAGCAACTTCGCAGTTATCATCCGAGAACAGTTCGTAATCATCCTTTTTGCCTCGCCATACCACGTACTGCATTGGATTAAAAGAAATCATCCGCTTGGGAAATACTGCAAAGCGGAACGCTCCCTGCAGAACAGCAGAGAACAATCGCAAGTACCCCTTGCTGAGTGCTTTCGATGTTGTACCGTCCGGATTCACTCCGCCAAAGCTGAGTTGATCCATAAAAGTCTGCAAATGGTCGGCTGTTACACTTTTCAGTTTTCGGTTCCCTATGGGGTATTGTTTTATACGGTTAACTGTGCCTTGGTAAGCCATCACCGTACCGTTGCTTAGATTGCCGGGTTTTAGTTCTTCTTCCACCCACATATCAAGTAACATACCCACTGTAGTATTTTCGGATTTCGCTACAAATTTCTTTGCTTCGTAGTCTTCCATTGCCTTGCGAAGCAGAGACTCTGTTTCACTCTTGCTTTCCGTTCCTGCGAACTCTCGCTGTACCTGTCTGCCGCTTTCATCTTCTACATAAAAGCGGTAGTACCACTTTTTACCTTTTTTTCTGACAGATCCTTTTGCCATAATAAAACTCCTTTCTGTTGGCAAACGGAACTGTTGCAATGTGTACCTATATTATACCATTTTTTGAGCAAAATTGCAACAGTTCCTATGTGTTTTTTATCTGTCAGCTTACCGATTTTACGCTATCTATATCGAGTAAATCAACGCCCTGATTTATCTTTAAAAACTCTGTTAACGCATCGGTTCTAATAATGTGTTTACGGCCTATGAGCAGCACGGGTATTTTGCGCTCGCTCACTAATAAACGCAATGTATTTCTTCCGATACCGGTATATTCAGCAGCTTCTTCAATAGTCATTGCAATTTTTTCTACCATTGGCGATACCTCCTATATTATTTGCCTCCATTTCCGCCGGAGGCAGGCTTTGAAACATATAACATATAAATACTCCTTACAGGCGGTGACGGATGCCACCGCCATAAACTATAGGCAGATAGACCGCCTAATCTTTACTTCCTATTTTTTGTCCCTATATATCAATCCCGCATATTTTCGTCAGCAGGATATTGTAGTCAATTTAAATTCTTCCTTCATCATTTTAATTAATAGTTACTTTTTCTTCGGCTTATCAGCCAAGTAAATTCTTGTTACTTCGGTTCTGTGGTGACCTAAGTTTTCGCTTACAATCTTTCGAGCTTTCTTTGGACGCTCTTTTAATGCTTCTTCATAGGTGCGTTGGGCATAAGTGTGTCTCAGACTGTGCCAAGAGATTGTCTCGGTTCTTTTCTTTTTACCGTCTTCACTCAAATCCTCACGGTTTTCTACCATAAAGTATTTTCTGTTATAACTCATCCAGTTCTGCAATGAACGCTTTTCTCGTTGAACGCCGCCCTTTTCGCTGCCTGAGATTAAATAATCTCGTGGGTATCGACCTGAACACCTGGCATAGTTTAAATTATCGGTAATAATACTGCGTTGCTTTGCACTTAAATCAATGGCCCTTGTCTGACCGCCTTTGCCTTTTATGACAAGCTGTCCGGTCTTTAATGCGGACATAAGGTATTCAACTCTAAGGGTGCAGATTTCTTCAAGCCTTAAACCAAATTCACTGGCAAAGTCAAAGCCAATAACCACATCCTGTCGACCTTTTTTGATAGCCAACTGTCGAATACGGACAAGTTCTTTATCTAATAGTGAATGGTCTTTAACGCCTGTTGCACGTTTAGGCAGTGATAGCTTATCATTTTTAGAAAGTCTATTTTTACTGCCTGATTTTCTATGGAAATAACGAATGCCGGATAGATCGGATTGAATAGTTGCCGCGGAGTTGTTTTCTTTAAGATGCTCCACGTAGGCTTTAAAGTGCCGGTCTTCCACGTTCTTGAAGTTTTGCAGACGAAAATTATCGGCTAAAAACTTACAGAACCTTTTTGTTGCTTCAAAGTACCGAGCCCGTGTTTTAAAACTTAGCTCGTTGCTGTGCCTATAGATAGACTCAACTTGAGCAAGCAAGTTCTTATACAGACCAGGATTTAGCACTGTAATATTATTAGAATCTGACATAGCAAACCGTCTCCTTTCTCTAAAAAATTTATTTCAACGCAAGGATAGGGACCAAGCCTTGCGTAAAAAGCTATGTACGAAAAATATATAAAATGAGGTATTTTCGTCAATAAAATATTTCCGATTCTTTTGACGAAAATAATTCTGTGGACGAAAATTCTGCCCCCTCATTTCGAAATGACAGTCATAAAGCATTTCAAAATGAAAATAGGAACGCATTGCTCATTTCGAAATGAAAGTCATATATCATTTCGAAACGGGAATCATAAAAAATCTTTCAGCAGATTGTGCTGACCTGATATCGAAAAG
>JAFQGT010000031.1 GCA_017415425.1 Oscillospiraceae bacterium
ATCTTTGACATGGAAATTACGGTTCTTTTGGAGGGTCACAGTGCCAAGCTGTCCGGCTATACCGTTACCCGGCGGGGCAAGGGTTTGACTACTGCCAGCGAGGACGGCATCACCATTCAGGATATGGCCCCTATGTTTCGCAAAAAACTGGCAACGCCTTACTGGGTCACCTATCAATACTCTGCCGAGCTGCAGGATAAACCCATCCACACCACTACCCACACCGGTCAGGAATTTGATCTGGTAATCAAAGGTGCTATGCGGATCCGGATCGGTGACCACGAGGAAATCCTCAGAGAGGGCGACAGCATCTTCTATAAATCCTCCACCCCCCACGGTATGATCGCCATTGACGGGCAGGATTGCGTGTTCCTGTCTATGATTATGGCCTCCGACACCACCGATCAACCGCTGTATATCGGTCAAAGCCGCAAGGGCAAGCACGAACAGAAACTGCTGTGCAACAAGTTCGTCAACGTGGAAGAAGATGAAAACGGCGTGATGCAGGACATTTCCTTTGCAGACGCAGATACCTATAACTTTGCCTTTGATACGGTGGATGCCATCGCCAGAAGAGAACCGGAAAAGCTGGCTATGGTCCACGTAGCAAACGATATGACCGAGCGCCGGTTTACGTTCAAGGACATTAAGGATGCCTCCAGCCAGAGCGCCAACTACTTTAAGTCCCTGGGTATCAAACGGGGCGACCGGGTGATGCTGGTGCTGAAGCGCCACTATCAGTTCTGGTTTGCTATTCTGGGTCTGCACAAGCTGGGCGCCATTGCGATCCCTGCCACCAATCAGCTGATGGAGCACGATTTTGTTTACCGCTTCCAGGCTGCTGATGTGAGCGCTGTGCTGTGTACCGCCGACGGCAACACTGCGGAGCAGATCGAGCTGGCAGAGAAGACCGCCGGTATGAACCTGACCAAGGTGCTGGTAGGTGGCGGCCGGGATGGCTGGCATAATTATAATGAGGAGTACAGCCTCTTCAGCCGCCGGTATGAGCGTTCTGCAGATGCTCCTTGCGGCGACGATCCGATGCTGATGCTCTTCACCTCCGGCACCACCGGCTATCCTAAGATGGCCACTCATTCTTACAAGTATGCGCTGGGTCATTATGTGACGGCAAAGTACTGGCACCTGTGTGAGCGGGACGGACTGCATTTCACCATTTCCGAAACCGGCTGGGGCAAGGCTCTGTGGGGTAAGCTTTACGGTCAGTGGCTGTGCGAGGGTGCGGTGTTTACTTATGACTTTGACCGGTTTGACGCAGAGAAGATTTTGCCGATGTTCGCCAAGTACAATATTACCACATTCTGCGCGCCGCCTACGATGTACCGGATGCTGATCAAGCAGGATTTGAGCAAGTATGACCTGTCTTCTATTCATCACGCTACCACCGCAGGTGAAGCGCTGAATCCTGAGGTGTTCTATCAGTTTGAGAAGGCTACCGGTCTGCGAATCCACGAAGGCTTCGGTCAGACGGAAATGACGCTGGGCATTGCCAATCTGTACGGCGCCAACATCAAGCCCGGTGCTATGGGCAAGCCGGTTCCCGGCTATGGCATCGACATCGTGGATTCCGACGGAAATCCGGTGGAAGATGGTGTCAATGGCGAGATCGTCATCCGTACCGATCCTAAGCCTACCTGCGGTGTATTTTTGGGTTACTACCGTAATCAGGAGGCTACTGATGCAGTGTGGCACGACGGTATGTACCACACAGGCGATGTGGCCTGGCGGGATGAGGATGGCTACTACTGGTATGTGGGCCGTGCTGACGATGTGATCAAGTCCTCCGGCTACCGGATCGGACCGTTTGAGATCGAATCCACCATTATGGAGCTGCCCTATGTGCTGGAGTGCGGCGTTTGCGCCGCACCGGATGAGGTTCGTGGACAGGTGGTAAAGGCCTGTATTGTGCTGGTGCCCGGTACAGAGGGTACAGAGGAGCTGAAGAAAGAGATCCAGACCTATGTCAAGAACCACACCGCGCCCTACAAGTATCCCCGCATCGTAGAATTCCGCACGGAACTGCCCAAGACTATCAGCGGCAAGATCCAGCGGAACAAGCTGTAATGTTTTTATTGACAAGTTTCTATAAAAATGGTATGATTCCTTATTATAAAAGGCATTGATGGAGAGTAGCCGCCGTCCAAACTGTCCCAGAGAATTGGCGTTTGGTGCGAGCCATGACAGAGGCAGCGTGCTTGTCCCTCCGGAGCCGGGAGGAAGAAAGCGTTTGCCGTAGACCCTCCACGCGTCAGCTGCGTCAGTGCTTAGGGCGTGTCAGTGCCCGAGGAGTGGCATACCGCTGTAAGGCGGGTGCAATTTGAGTGGTACCGCGGGTTGTTTTTTACAGCTCGTCTCAAGGAATCTTCTTTGAGACGAGCTTTTATTTTTGTGAGGTGTCCTATGGAACAGACATTGTCAGGTATGGATTATAAGATCCGGGAGATTGCCGGGCGCATTCGGGAATTGCGGCAGATCAGCGGCTATTCCGTGGAAGAGATGGCTCAGCGCACCAATGTGACACCGGAAGAATATCGGCAGTATGAAGACGGCAGCCGGAATATGAGCATTGCTTTCCTATACCGCTGCGTGTTGATCTTTGGCGTGGATTTATCCGATCTGTTGGAAGGCCACAGCCCCAAGCTGCGGACTTACGCACTGACCAGAAACGGTCAAGGTCAGCGGATCGAGGAAGCGCACCATATGGTTGGCTACAACCTGGCTGCTGACTTTCGTAACCGAATCGCGCTGCCCTTGTATATGGAGCTTGCCTACCGGGAAGGCGCTGAGCAAGAGGATATCGAACTGACCACCCACGTGGGACAGGAGTGCGATATTGTGATCCGGGGTCATATGCGGATCCAGATCGGGGAGCATACGGAAGTGCTGGGCCCTGGTGACTGTATTTATTATGATTCTGCCACGCCTCACGGTATGGTCGCCGTGGACGGGGTGGATTGCGCGTTCTACGCAATCGTGCTGAGCAACTCCGCTGCCCGTGAGGGTGAGCAGGCCGCCGCAGTGGAAACCCCCTCTGCGAAACGGAAAGCTGCGGATGACGAGCGCCGTATTTATCATAATTTCATCATCCCCACAGAGGATGCGGATGGGAATCTTACCGCCATTGCTTTTCAAAATGAAGATAAGTTCAACTTTGCCTTTGATGTGATCGATGCTCTGGGCCGCAATAAGCCGGAACGCCGGGCAATGCTCCACGTGGGAGCCGACGGTACCGAGCGTACCTTCACCTTCCAGGATATGAAAAAGGAGTCGGCAAGAGCTGCCAACTACTTTAAGGCAATGGGCATCAAGCGGGGCGACCGGGTGATGCTGGTGCTGAAGCGCCACTATCAATTCTGGTTTGCGGTGTTGGGCCTGCACAAGCTGGGCGCTGTGGCAATCCCCGCCACCAATCAGCTTCTTGTCAAGGACTTTGCGTATCGCTTTCAGGCGGCAGATGTCCGGGCAATTCTCTGCACTGCCGACGGTGACACCGCCGATGCTGTGGATGAAGCAGCAAAGCAGTATCCGGCTCTGGCTCACAAGATTTTGGTGGGCGGTAGCCGGGACGGCTGGCATAATTTCAATGAAGAGTATTCTATGTACAGCAGCCACTTTGCAAGGGCAGAGGACGCGCCCTGCGGCAACGATCCTATGCTGATGTTCTTCACATCCGGCACTTCCGGATATCCTAAGCTGGCTGCCCACAATTACAAATACCCGTTGGGCCATTTCATTACCGCTAAGTACTGGCACGGCGTTCGTCCCGACGGTCTGCACCTGACCATCTCCGATACCGGCTGGGCAAAGTCTATGTGGGGCAAGCTCTACGGTCAGTGGCTTTGCGAGGCGGGATTGTTCGTCTATGATTTCGATCGCTTTGACGCGGAGAAGATCCTACCCAAGTTTGCTCAGTACGGCATTACCACCTTCTGCGCGCCGCCCACGATGTACCGGATGCTGGCCAAGCAGGATCTGAGCCGGTTTGATCTTTCTTCCATCGTCCACGCATCCACCGCCGGTGAAGCACTGAATCCGGAGGTATATCGCCAGTTCCAGAATGCTACCGGCCTGGATATTATGGAAGGCTTCGGCCAATCCGAGAGCACGCTGATCATAGGCAATCTGATCGGCAGTAGCCATAAGTTGGGTTCTATGGGTAAGCCGGTGCCGCTGTACAGCGTGCAGCTTCTGGATGCCGAGGGCAATCCCGTGGATCCCGGTGAAACCGGCGAGATCTGCATTGATATTTCCAAGGGTCTGCCCTGCGGCCTTGCTTATGCTTATGAGGGCAGTCCGGAAGTCACCGCAGAAACCTGGCGGGACGGCTATTACCATACAGGAGATCTGGCCTGGAAGGACGAGGACGGCTTCTACTGGTATGTGGGTCGCGCCGATGATGTGATCAAGTCCTCCGGTTACCGGATCGGACCGTTTGAAATTGAAAATGTGATTATGGAACTGCCCTATGTGCTGGAGTGCGGCGTATCCGCAGCTCCGGATGAAGTGCGCGGGCAGGTGGTGAAGGCCAGCATCGTGCTGGTGAAGGACTTCAAGGGTACGGATGAATTGAAAAAGCAGATCCAGGACTATGTAAAGTCCCGCACTGCTCCCTATAAGTACCCCAGAATTGTAGAATTCCGGGAGAGTCTTCCCAAAACTACCAGCGGAAAAATTATAAGAAAGCAGTTGTAAGCTATGGAGCATAAACGCCTAACCCTGTTTGCTGGACATTACGGCAGCGGCAAGACAAATATTGCCGTCAATTATGCCCTGCATCTGGCATCTCTGGGGAAACAGGTGTGTATTGGAGATCTGGACATTGTCAATCCCTACTTCCGCACCAAAGACAGCGCCCGGGAATTGAATGATGCCGGTGTGGAACTGATCTCTCCTCAATTTGCCAATACCAATGTGGATTTGCCTGCTCTGCCGGCGGAGGCCTATCGATTGGTGGAGGACAGATCGGTATACGGCATTATGGATATTGGCGGTGACGACCGGGGGGCGTACGCCCTGGGGCGGTATGCACCCTTTATCAAGGAGGAGAACGACTACCGGATGGCCTTCGTTGCCAACTGCTACCGACCCCTGACCCGGACACCCGAGGATGCGCTGGAAGTGATGCGAGAAATTGAAGCCGCCTGCGGCCTCTGCTTTACCTGTATCGTCAACAACAGCAATCTGGCCTCCGAAACCACACCTCAAACGGTGCGGGATTCCCTTGGCTTTATTGAGCAGCTGAGTCGCATCTCCGGTCTTCCCCTGTGGCTGACCACCGCAAGAGCCGATGTGGCGGCAGAACTAATTGATCTACCCAATGTACTACCCCTGCGGTTGCAGGAAAAATATTTTGACTTACCATCCCAGAAGCCGCAACCGCGACCTCTGTGGGGATAACGACACCACGAAGGAGGAAACCCAAATGGCAAATGTAACATTCCATACAGATCTGTGTAAGGGCTGCGGCCTGTGCGTCAATGCCTGCCCCAAGGGTATCTTGGCGATTGCCGCAGACAAGATCAACAAAAAAGGCTATTCCCCCGCGGTGATGACCGACCAGGAAAAGTGCATCGGCTGCGCTTTCTGCGCTACGATGTGTCCTGATTGCATCATCACGGTAGAAAAGTAAGGAGGCAGACAAATGGCAGAAAGAGTACTTATGAAGGGCAACGAGGCCATTGCAGAAGCTGCAATCCGGGCCGGCTGTCGACACTACTTTGGCTACCCCATCACCCCTCAGACAGAGATCGCTGCATATATGGCAAAGAAAATGCCCAAGATCGGCGGCGTGTTCCTGCAGGCGGAAAGTGAAGTTGCCTCTATTAATATGGTTTACGGCGCTGCCGCTGCCGGTATGCGGGTAATGACTTCCTCCTCCTCTCCCGGAATCTCGCTGAAGGCCGAGGGTCTCAGTTATATTGCAGGTTCCGATGTGCCTGCTCTGGTGGTCAATGTTCAGCGTGGCGGTCCCGGTCTGGGCGGCATTCAGCCCAGCCAATCCGACTATTTCCAGGCCACCAAAGGTGGCGGCCACGGCGACTACCGGATGATCGTACTGGCTCCCGCTTCCGTGCAGGAGATGGCAAGTCTGACCATCAAGGGTTTCAACTTGGCTGACAAGTACTTAATGACCGCAATGATCTTGGCAGACGGAACCATCGGACAGATGATGGAGCCGATCTCCTTTGAGGACGCGGAAATCGAAACTTACGAAAAGCCTTGGGCGCTGACCGGCACTAATTGCGAAAGAAAGCATAACGTGGTGAACTCCCTGTACTTAAAACCCGACGAACTGGAAGCCAAGAATTTTGAGCGCTATGAGCGCTACAAGATCGTGGAACAGAACGAGGCGATGTGGGAAGAGTATATGATGGAAGATGCCGAGCTGTGCGTGGTGGCCTTTGGTATTGCCTCCCGTGTTGCCAAGAACGCAGTTGCTGCCGCCCGGGCAGAGGGTATCAAGGTAGGTCTGATTCGTCCTATTACTCTGTGGCCTTTCCCCAAGGATGCTTTGGCTTTTGCCGCTGAAAAGGTCAAGGGATTCGTTTCCGTAGAGCTAAGTATGGGTCAGATGATTGAAGATATTCGTCTGGCGACCCAATGCAATAAGCCTGTGGGCCTGTGCAATCGCTGCGGCGGTATGATCCCCAGCCCCGATGAGGTGTTGGAATCCATCCGCAAGGCTCAGAAAGGAGAGTTCTGATTATGGCAGTTGTATTTGAAAAACCCAAAGCGCTGACAGATGCAGTGTTTCATTACTGCCCCGGCTGCCCTCACGGCATTATCCACCGCCTGGTTGCAGAAGTGATCGACGAACTGGGTATCGAAGGCAAGGCTATCGGCGTGGCGCCTGTTGGCTGCGCGGTTATGGCGTATGACTATTTCGCCTGCGATATGATCGAGGCTGCCCACGGTAGAGCTCCCGCGGTGGCCACCGGCATCAAGCGCTGCCGTCCGGAGAATGTAGTTTTTACCTATCAGGGTGACGGCGACCTGGCATCCATCGGTATGGCAGAAACCGTCCATTCCGCAGCCAGAAACGAGAACATCACCGTGATCTTCGTCAACAATGCCATTTATGGTATGACCGGCGGTCAGATGGCTCCCACCAGCCTGCCCGGTCAGGTGACTCAGACATCCCCTTACGGCCGTGATGTGAACCACTGCGGTTGGCCCATCAAGGTTTGTGAGATGCTCTCTACCTTGGAAGGCCCCGAGTACATCACCCGAGTGGCTGTAAACAATGTGAAGAATGTAAAGAATGCCAAGAAGGCTATCAAGAAGGCCTTCCAAAACCAGATCGAAGGCAAGGGCTTCTCCTTGGTTGAGGTAGTCTCCGCCTGTCCTACCAACTGGGGTATGACTCCTCAGCAGGCGCTGGAGTGGGTGGAAAGCGATATGCTACCTTACTATCCCATTGGCGTGTATAAGGACAGAACCGCTGCAAAGGAGGGTACAGTATGAAGACGACCCAGATTCTGATTGCCGGTTTTGGCGGACAGGGCATTCTGTTCGCGGGAAAGTTTTTGGCCTATAAGGGTCTGGTAGAGGACCTGCAGGTCTCCTGGCTGCCGTCTTACGGCCCGGAGATGCGTGGCGGTACCGCCAATTGTAATGTGATCCTGTCGGATACCCCCGTAGGCTCTCCCATCATCACCCAGCCGGATGTACTGATCGCGATGAATCTGCCCAGTCTGCAGAAGTATGTAGACACGGTGGTGCCCGGCGGTCAGATCTATGTGGATTCGGCGCTCATTGATGCCAAGGTGGAACGTACTGATGTAGAGGTTTTTTATATCCCCGCCACCCAGATGGCAAAGGACAACAACATCGCGTCGCTAGCCAATATGATCATTGTAGGCCACCTGCTGGAAAACAACCCGCATCTGTCCTTCGCGGGCACCGATGAGGTGGTTGAAAAACTGGTGCCTGCCAAAAAGGCGGCGCTTTTAGAACTAAATAAAAAGGCTTTGGCCTTGGGAAAAAATTATAAGAATTGATTAGGAGGAAACTTTTATGAACGCAATGACCGAAATGAGCAACTATCGCCACGAGAAAGTTTTGTTTATTAACAACGAAAAGGCCGGTTTGAAGGCAATTATCGCGGTCCACAATACCAATTTGGGCCCTGCCATCGGCGGATGCCGTTTGTTCCCCTATGCCTCTTACGACGATGCTTTGTTTGACGTTCTGCGTCTGTCCCGGGGTATGTCCCACAAGAACGCAGTAGCCGGTTTGCCCCACGGAGGCGGCAAGGGCGTTATTATTGCCGATCCCGCTCAGAAGACCGAAGCAATGTTTGAAGCCTTCGGTGAGGCTGTTAACAATCTGGGCGGCGACTACATCACCGCTGAAGACGTGAACACCACCTGCGATGACGCGCTGGTGATGCTCCGCAAGACCAACCACATCTGTGGTCTGCCTCAGAACAGCGGCGACCCCTCTCCTTTCACCGCCCGTGGTGTGTGGCAGGGCATTCGGGCCACTGCTAAGGTTGCATTGGGCCGGGATGATCTGGAGGGTTTGACTATTGCGGTACAGGGCCTGGGCAAGGTCGGTTATGACCTGTGCCGGCTGCTGCACCAGTCCGGTGCGAAGCTGATCGTGGCGAACCGTTCCAATAAGGCGATCGCTGAGAAGGCAGCTGAGGAGTTTGGTGCTGTGATCGTTCCTACTGAGCAGATCGTCAGCCAGGAGTGCGACATCTTCTCACCCAACGCAATGGGCGCGATTCTGAATCCTGCCAACATCGCCAAGCTGAATTGCAAGGCAGTTGCCGGTGGCGCTAACAACCAGATTTTGGACGATGCATCCGGCCTGGCATTGAAGGCTCGCGGCATCTACTATGCTCCCGACTTCGTGATCAACGGCGGCGGCGTGATCAACGCAGCAGCCGAGGTTGACGGCCCCTACAACAAGGATGCAGTTCTGGCAAAGGTCGATAATATCTACAACTCCATCGAGCACATCCTCTCCGAGTCCAAAAAGACCGGCGAGCCTGAGGGCATTATTGCTACCCGTTACGCAGAATCCATCATTTATAAATAATGTATAAACATAAAAAAGAACCATCTCATAAGAGATGGTTCTTTTTTATGGGATATTCAAAATAGATGTGGCGGTCTTCCAGGCAATCTGCTGGAATTGGTCATCGGTGAGCTTCAGCTGTAAGAACCGCTGCATTTCTGTTTCCGGATTCCACATAGGGTAATCCGATCCGTAAACCATACGTTCTGCGCCGTAGCGGTTGATGTACGTTTCTGCTACACCCGGCTCCATAAACATCAGCGAACTGGATG
>JAFQGT010000032.1 GCA_017415425.1 Oscillospiraceae bacterium
ATTAGCACTGCGGAAAAAAATCTTTTGCACATACTTGCTCCTTTGACTCTGGGGGTCTCCCATCCCTGCTTGGCAGGGATGGGAGATTTATTTATTGCTTAGATATTACTGTTCCAGAACGTAGGTAACGACTGCAACTGCGTCAGCAATGTTGACCTGCTTGTCGCCATTGACGTCAGCCAGGAAGAACTGGTTAGTAGAAACTTCATCAATACCAATGGTATTGTAGATGTTGTGAACCAGCTGTGCATCGTTAGCGTCGATCTTTGCAGAACCGTTCACGTTATAGCTGTATGCGATCTCGGTAGCAGAACCGGAAGCAACGCCGATCAAAGCCTTGGCATCGTCTTCAGTCAGAGTTTCAGCAGTTACCAAGTAAGCGTATGCCTCGTACTTATCGGAGTAGAACATAGCCTGACCGTTGTAGGTAGCATAGCTGTTCGCACCCAGATCCTCAGCCTGCAGAACCAGCCACATATTGGTGCCCTGCAGAGTGACATACTCGTGAACAGACACATTGTCAGTCTTAGCGGTAGCGGTAATGGTAAATACCAGATGGCCGGAAACAGCTGCTACGGTGTAGGTGTTGCCAACCTGAGAATACTGAGCAGCCACGCCGCCCATAGTAACGGAGACGGTGTAGTTGTAGCCAGCAAGAGGAGACACAGTCAGAACGTAGTTCTGGCCGATGGTGCCCTTAGTAGCATAGCCGGTAGCGATACCAGCGCCGTTGCCTACAACACTAACCGCAAACTCATTGGGAGCAACGGTTGTTGCAGAAATTGTGATCTCGATATCACCGAGGATGTCAGTGCCGGGGATGGTGTAAACTCTGTCAGCACTGGAGAAGCCGGTGTAAGCAACGCCGCCGATGGTGATAGACTCAACAGCGTAGTTGGTGCCAGCCTCGGAACCTGCAGCAATGTTCTCGGGCAGAGTGAAGGAGTAATCAACACCGTAGGTAGCGGTAGTGCCGTCGTTATCAGCGGTCTCGCCGTCGATGGTCACGTTGAACACCTTCGGAGTACGGGTAGCGGTAATCACCAGATCACCGGTAACATCGGCAATGCTGTAAGAACCGTTTTCGCCGGGAACAACAGTAGCAGCTACGCCGCCCATAGTAGCGGTGATGGTGTAGTCGTACTTGTCGTAGTCAGCAACGGTGAAGGTGTAGGTGCCGCCGGGAACAACATCGGAATTACCGGTTACGTTCTCAGGCAGGGTGACGGAGAAGGTAGCAGGCTCAACAGTAACGGTTGCTGCTGCGGGGGTGTTGACGATTGCTTCCAGATCTTCGTCGATAGCATCTTCCTTAGCGGAGAATGCAGCACCACTCAGAGTGAATGTTGCATCGCCCTCAGCGGAAGCGGTGAAGTTCAGGGTGTAAGTAGCGGGCAGGTTCTTGTCGTTACCGAAGTCTTCCACGGTAATGACACCATTCTGTGCCTTAACCTTGATACCAGCAGTGCTGCCGGTGGTGGCATTGTTCACAGAAACGAAGGAAACCTTGCTTGCATCGTAAGTGACCTTGAATTCGCCGGCAGCGAACACAGTCTCAGAGCTGTGGTTCACAACTACGTTAACGGCGATATCTTCACCAACGGTAGCAGTGTTGGCGACATTCAGGTTAGCCTGGTAGCCATTGGTTGCAGGCTCAGAGGGCTGAGGCTCAGAGGGCTGAGGCTCAGAGGGCTGAGGCTCAGAGGGCTCGGGAGCTTCAGTGGGCTCTTCGGAGGGCTCTTCGGAGGGCTCTTCGGAGGGATCTTCGGAGGGATCTTCGGAGGGATCTTCGGAGGGAGTGGGAGTCTCAGGCTCCACAACAGACAGAGTGGTGACCTTTATGTCATCAACATAGAAACGGGTGGGCATAGCACCACCGCTTAAGCCAGCACCGACAGTAATTCTGTCCAGCTTGCCAGCAGCATCAATGCTGCCGCTGCCGTAGCCAGCTTCCGGAGTTGCGGACAGATCCAGCTGCTCCAGCTGAGCATTCGCAACGGTATTATCCCGCAGGAATACCTTCACAGACTTAGTGGGCAGATTGTACTCAATACGTACGGTGTAGGATTTGCCGAACTCCAATGTTTTGCCGGTAGATGATACGCCATATCCGGCGATGGCGCGACCATAGTTGTAGTACAGGATACCGCCGTCACGAACATACAGGCCGAGAGGAGCGGCGTCAAGGTTCTCAGCGTTAGGTGTTGCACCCTCGTACATCAGAGTGGGCAGATATACGCGCTGATCTGTGAGGGACGGGCTTATCTGGACAAAGGAGAAATTATACTCCAGAACTGCATTGTCAACAGCCTTGCCGATGTTAAGTTCCTTATACCAGTGCTGGTTGAGCTTATTGGTAACCTTCAGCGCATTGCTGCTTAAGCCGCTTTCTACGCTATTTTCAATGATCCACTGGGTTTCTTCACTGTCAGGCTTGGGGGCTGCGGTGTTGTCAGTCCAGCCCAGGCCAGCCAGAACGGTAGCAGGATCTTCGCCTTCTTCTACCGTAAAGTTCATATTGACCAGGGTCTCTTCCTCTACGGGAACCTCGGTGGTGACCTTCAGGTCATCGATAAAGGCATGGGAATTCAAAGCATTATAAACACCGACAGAAATTCTGTCCAGCTTGGCTTCATGGTCAATATAGGTGTTGTCAAAGCCTACTTCCAGATCAGTGGTGGGCAGAGCCAGCTCAGAGCCGTTCAGGTATACCTTCACAGAGTCGTTGGGCAGATCATACTCAACACGCAGGGTGTAGGCTGTTTCGTATTCCAGTTGGTCAACAATTACCTGCTTGCCTTTACCAATGCCGCGGCCATAGTTATAGTACAGATCCATACTCTCAATATACAGGCCGAGAGGAGCGGAATTCTCATTCAGCGCTTCATCGGGAGCGCCTGCGTACAGCAGAGTGGGCAGATAGATATCCTGATCAGAATAGGCAGGGTTGGACATCTGAGTAATAGAGAACTTATACTCCAGAGATGCCTTGTTAACAGCTGTGCCAATAGGATACTCATACAGCCAGTTGGGGCCATCGCCTCTTCTGACTTCCAGAGCGTTTCCGCCCAAGACAGAGCTGTTAGCAGTTTGCCAGCGTTGATTTGCGGTGGTATCCCGCTGGGCTGCTTCGTTTGCTTCCCAACCAGAGAGATCACCGGACTCAAAGTCCAGCATGACCAGAGCCTTCTCAATGGTGGTGGTTTCCGCAAATGCGCTGAAGATATTGCCATTTGCGAACACCAGGGTGAACATCATAGCAACGGCCAACAGCAGACTTGCAAGTCTTTTTGCGTTTTTCATAATCTTTTTCCTTCCTTAAAATTTATTTCAGTTCTGACCACATACTACACGGTCAGATCACTTACAAATTTAGTATTTCCAGAAAAAACGGATACATTATTGGGGTTCATTTTCTTCTTGCTGATCGGGTTTATCCTCACTCTTTTTGCGGTAGATCAGCATAAGTATGATGCATACAGCAGCCAGTAAGACCAGAGCCATCAAGCCCCAGAAGACAACTGTATTATTTTCAAGGATTGGTTTGTTCACCGACGGTTCGGTGGTATCTGTGATATCTGTGGGTTGGGTTGTTTCACCGGGATAATTCTCGTCAACAATCCACTTGGCATATAGCGCCACACTGCCTTCCACGATATCTGTTTCAAAATTCCAGGGGTCTTGTAAATGAATGTCCTTGTACCAGCCGGCGAAGATATAGCCTTCCCGCACGGGATCCTGCGGCTTAGGCATTTTTTCGCCATAAACCACGATCATATCCTGCACAGGGGAGCCACCGTTGGATTCAAAGATAATCGTACAATCGGTGGAAACGATCACAGTGTGTTCCACTTCTGTACAGTCATAGACACCAGCGCCATCTTGCTGCGCTATTAAAGAGTCCTCAAGGGTGATTTTTGAAACACCTGAATCGGAGATGACTTCCAGCTGGAAGCTGCCGATAAATTTCTTAGCCTCCCACATATCCTCTCCTGTTATAGACAGGAAGTTCATATACACCTCGTCGTGCTGGCCGACACCGCTGACGTTCTGGCATACAATACCCGGGCTATGGATATAGCTATCTCCCACCAAGCGGAAGAAGTCTGTATTATACCGTATTTCAGCCTGCATACCATACATATTGTAGCGTTCCTGGCTGTCGGTGCGGTGTAAATACAAAGCAATAGTAATCACATCGCCGGGTTCCGCACGGGATTCCTTCTGGCCGTCCATATACAGTTCCAACTCAAATTGTGGCTCCGTATCCGCAGATGCCGCACAGGGCAGGCTCAACAGCAAAAGAACAGCTATCAGCACGCCGGAGAGAATTCTTTTCAACATAAATGCTCCTTTAGTTAGGGGAATCCCCACCCCTGAAAACAGGGGTGGGAGATTTAGATAATCGCGGGGAAATTAGCCAACAGTAACAGCCTTCACAACAGCAACTGCGTCAGCAACAGTGATCTCACGGGTGCCATTGACGTCAGCCTTCAGGTACTTGACCATAGAGACATCAGTCGTGATGCCAGCATAGTAGGCGTTGTACATATTGTAGATGAACTGTGCGTCGTTGGTATCCTGATCGCCGGTGCCATTGATATCGTTGTCGTAAGTAATCTCAGTTCTATCGCCGGTAGCAATATTGATCGCAGCCTTAACTTCATTCTCATCAGGCTGATTTTCAGCAACTACCAGGTATGCGTATGCGTTGTACTTGGCGGAGAAGAGCATAGGCTGACCGTTGTAGGTAGCGTGGTAGCCTGCGTCCAGCGTCTGAGGCTGCAGAACCAGCCACATATTGGTGCCCTGCAGAGTGACATAATGCTGAACAGATACGTCGGCAGTAATCACAGCGCGGTCAATGTTAAATACCAGATTGCCGGTAACACTGGGGATGGTGAAAACATTATTAACGGGGGAAATTTCCAGCGTTTCGCCGCCCATAGTAACGGTGTAGGTATAGCTATAACCAGCAACGGGACTGACAGTCAGAGTGTATTGATGGGTCAACTCGCCAGAAGTAGCAAAACCGGCAGCGATGCCAGCGCCGTTACCGGTAACATCAACGGTAAACATAGTGGGGTTAAGAGTTTCTTTGTCAATGACGATCACGATGTTGCCTCTGATGTCTTCTTTGTGGATGGTGTAAGTTCTATCATTAACGTCGTAATCAGTGTAATTATTACCACCGATGGTGATAGATCCCAGAGTGTAACGGGCACCAGACACAGCGCTCGGGTTAACGTCGTCAGGCAGAGTAAAGGTGTAGTCATTTTCGCAGGTAGCGTTCGGTCCGCTATTTTCGCCGACCTCGCCATTGTAAGTTACTGTAAACACAGTAGCGACACGGCTAACATTGATCACCAGATCATCGGTAACATTGGCGATGCTGTAGGAACCGTTTGTGCCACCGACAGCAACATTCTGACCGCCCATAGTAGCGGTGACGGTGTAGGTGTACTTGTCAGCATCAGCAGCGGTGAAGGTGTAGGTTCCATCGTAAGCAACCTGAGAATCACCGGTCAACCAACTATTTGTATCATTCAGGGTGACATTCAGACGGGCGCGGTTGATGGTCATTACCACTGCGGCGGGGGTGTTCTTGATGGGTTCCAGATTCTCAGTAGCAGCATCTTCCTGAGCGGAGAATGCAGCGTTGCTCAGAGTGAAGGTTGCAGAACCTGCATTGGTAGCAGTGAAGTTCAGAACGTAGGAACCGCCCAGAGTCTTGCTTACACCAAAGTCCTTGACGATGATGTAGCCGACGCCTTGGTCTACCTTGATACCGGCCTCGTCGTCGGAGGTAGCAGTGTTTTCGACAGAAACGAAGGAAACCTTGCTTGCATCGTAAGTGACCTTGAACTGGCCGGCAGCGTACTCGGACTCGGAGGTGTGAGTAACGTCCACCTTAAGGGTGATGCTCTTTTCTTCGTTGGTGGTAGTAGAGCCGACGACACTCAGGTTAGCCTGATAGCCAGCCTCGGGATCAGGAGTCTCGGTGGGCTCTTCAGAGGGCTCTTCGGAGGGATCGGGCTCTTCAGAGGGCTCTTCGGAGGGATCGGGCTCTTCAGAGGGATCTTCGGAGGGATCGGGAGTCTCAGGCTCCACAACAGACAGAGTGGTGACCTTCAGGTCATCAACATAGAAACGGGTAAGAGCAGAAGTAGCATCGCCAGCACCGACAGTAATTCTGTCCAGCTTGCCTGCAGCGTTAATGTTGTCGCTGGTGTTATAGCCTGCATCAGCCGCAAATGCGTGCAGAGTCAGCAGCTCCAGCTGAGCATTGTCAACGGAATTATCCCGCAGGTATACCTTCACAGACTTAGCGGGCAGGTCGTACTCGATACGTACGGTGTAGGATCTGTCAAACTCCAGTACTTTACCGGTTGTGCCTAAGCCATTTCCAGAGATGGCGCGGCCATAGTTATATTGCAGGACGCGGCCTAGGAGATAATTACCTTCGGCATCATAACCATCCCGAATATACAGACCGAAAGGAGCGGAGTCAACGTTATTCTCGGTAGGTGTTGCACCCTGGTACAGCAGAGTGGGCAGGTAAACTTTCTGATTATCGCCGCTTACCTGGGCAAGGGAGAAGTTATACTCCAGAACTGCATTGTCAACAGCTTTGCTAAGAGTAAGTTCTTTGTGCCAGTAGCTACTGGTCTTATTTGTAATCTTCAGAGCATTGCTCTTCAAGCCGAGGGTGTCATTCTCGATGAGCCACTGGACATCTTCAGATTCAGGAATCGGAGCTGCGGTGTTGTCTGTCCAGCCCAGGCCAGCCAGAACGGTAGCAGGATCTTCGCCTTCTTCTACCGCAAAGTTCATATTGACCAGGGTCTCTTCCTCCACGGTAACCTGGGAGGTAACCTTCAGGTTATCAAATTTGATATCGGAGTTGGGCGCAGCATTGACACCGACAGAAATTGTGTCCAGCTTGGCATTCTCATCAATGTGAGTGTTGTAAGCCCCTTCTTCCAGCTCTTCCGTGGGCAGAGTCAGCTCAGTATCGTTTAGATACACCTTCACAGATTCGTTGGGCAGATCGTACTCAATACGCAGAGTATAAGATGTACTGTATTCCAGCTTTTGTACGCCTTCTTCTGCAGGATTCACATCAATGGTCGCCTTGCCTCTTCCGATACCGCGGCCATAGTTATACTGCAATTCCATACCATTGATGTACAGGCCAAAGGGAGTGGTGTTCGTGTTCTGCTGCTCATCTACTGCACCTTCGTACAGCAGAGTGGGCAGGAAAACAGACGTGTCTGTATTAGGAGTGCCGGACATTTGAGACACACTGAATTCATACTCCAGGACAGCATTGGTAACGCCGTCACCGAAATCATACTTCTTCAGCCAGGTTTGGCTAGAATTGTTTCGAACCCACAGCATACCGCCGTCGGGTTCAAATCTGGTGCCTTCTACTACGGGCTTTACAACTTCTGTGTTGTCAACCCAGCCGGAGAGGTCGCCGCTATTGAAGTCCATATTGACCAGGGTCTTCGTAACGGTGGTGGTTTCCGCAAATACGCTGAAGATATTGCCATTTGCGAACACCAGAGTGAACATCATAGCAACGGCCAACAGCAGACTTGCAAGTCTTTTTGCGTTTTTCATGATTTTGTTCCTTTCCTAAATAGTATTTATTATTTTTAGAGCATCCGTGCTCATAAAATACGAATTGACAGAAAAAGAAGGGAAAATGCACGATTTGTCAGATGGAAAGTTCCAATTTTCAAATTTTCAGCAGTATGTACAAAATCAGCCATTCCAGTTTAGTAAAAAACACAAATAACCCACGTAGAACAAGGGTATTACTATGCAATTCTACGAATACACACATTGTACCTCTAATTCAATAATTTTGCAATAGTAATTTTTTGTTTTTTGGTAAAATTATCACTTTGACCAAATTACAGGCCCGGAACACCCTATCCCGGCTTTCCTTTTGGGGCAACCCTACAGAAACGACAAGTAGGCAGCCAATGGCCGCCCACTTGTCCATTATTTCGTATATGCCAGGGAGGTCTGCAGGTACTGCTCCCAGGGGTAGGTGTCGGGACTCTTCTCCAGTTCATAGGACTCCCGGATCGCCTGGCACAGCCGCAGGAGCTTTGCCTGCATCGCCGCCGACTGGAAGGTCGCACTGTTATCCGGCAGCAATGCTTGCGCGAAGATGCTGCTGCGGTCGGTATGGGGATATGCAGCAGATGCTCCGTCCACAAAGTAACGGTCTTCCCCCTCCAGGTAAGGGATCTCCGGCTGGGCTGCACCAGTGTAGGAGAAGTCAACAGGGTTTAGGTCATTCCAGTCATCGTAGTCCCGGCTGTTGCCCAGCACAAAGGCATCCACTGCGTAACCGATACCCTGCAGCAGCGCTGCGGGGATATCCGCCTCCGGTGTCAGGTATATGCAGCAATCCCCCTCCTGCCAAGTCTGTGCCCAACTGCCCTCCGGCAACTGACGCATAATGTTAACGCAAATTTTTCCACCGTTGACAGTGGTAGACAGGAACTTCCCTGGGAACAAAGACAGAACGGCTTCCATCTCCTCCAGCATTGCGGAAATCACACTGACTTGGTGCTCCCCGGTCACAGACCACTCCCCTGCCTGCTCCACCGCGTCCTGCCACAGACGGACGCGGACACCATAGGTGTCCAGCAGT
>JAFQGT010000033.1 GCA_017415425.1 Oscillospiraceae bacterium
ATAAAACGCGACTCTGTAAGAGTCGCTTTTATCTGTCTATGCCGTATTTGATCAGAATGCGCTGCAGTTTGGACAAAAGAGGCTTGCTCAGAAGCAGCAGGGAAACAAAGGTGCAGACCGCCTGAATCAGGTTCACCGTTAGACCGGCCAAATACACGGACGCAATGGAGGCGGGAGTGTAGACGGTCAGCGAGGTTACCACTGTGGAAGTATCCAGCAGCGGACACACCACAAACAGCACACTTAGAAAGCCAAATAAGCCCAGACTCATAGGGTCGCGGGGGAGTTTGCTTTTTTTATAATAGCACAGACCGGCCAGACATCCGCATACCCCGTAGGCCATCATTTGCCAGGGTGTCCACGGCCCTTGTCCGAAGAGAAAATTGCTGGCAAAGGCACTGACCGCTCCCACCAAAAAGCCGGTCTGAGAGCCAAAGACTATGCCGGAGAGAATGATGATGGCATAGATGGGCTTAAAATTGGGCAGCCACAGAAATAGCCAGCGGGAGGCTACCGCCAGCGCGCACATAATAGCAATCAGCACCAGTTCCCGGGCATCGGGTTTTTTGCCTTCAAATGCCAGGAAAAAAGGAATCAGCAGATATACCACCAGCAAAGTGCAGGTGATATAATAGCTGCGACCGGGGAGGAATTTACCCAGCACCAAGGTGGCGGGAATCAGTACAAACAGCGCCAACAGAGTAAAAAGAGTAGACTTTTTCATTGGGCAGCCTCCCGGTTGGACTCCACCAGCTGCACCAGATGGTCGATGGTGACCGCATCCCGGAAAATGCTTCGGCTGATCCGGTTGGCGGAGGTGGTGTAGAAGCTGTTTCCGCCGAAGAAAGCCCGGGGCGTATGGGTGGCAAGGATCTGCCCGTCAAAGAACATACTGACCCGATCGGCATATTTGGCACAAAATTCCACGTCGTGGGAGACCATAACAATGGTCGCTCCTTGTTTCTTTAGTTTACATAATATGTCCGCCAGAATTTCTTTGAAGAAACCGTCAATGCCCTTGGTGGGTTCATCCAGCAGAAGCACACGGGGATTGGTCAGCAGCACCTTGGCAAGGGCGGTGCGCTGCTGCTCACCGCCGGACAGATCGTAGGGATGACGGTTCAGCAGGTGGTCGATTTTGCACAGGGCGGCCATTTGGGCGATCTGAGCATCGTCTTTACAGACCTCCTGCAGTTCCTCTGCCACCGTGTCTCTGGCAAACAGGCTCTTAGGATCCTGAGGCAGCATCGCAAGACAGTTCCGGAACAGTTCTCCGGCTTTATGTGCCCCGTAAGACTTGCCAAAGACAGATACTTTTCCGCGATAAGGCTTGCAAATGCCGCAAATAGCTTTCAGCAGGGTGGACTTGCCGGCACCGTTGCCGCCTACGATGGCGTGGAAGGAGCCGGTGGGTACACAGATAGACGCGCTGCGAAGCACATCGGAGCTGTCTCGTTCATAGCGGAACCACAACTCCTTCAACTGTAGAGCTATCTCATCGGAAGGTTCTTCCGGTGTTTCCGGCAGAGAGGGGATAGATGCTCCTTGGGGCAGTAGATTATTTAGCCAGGTGCGGCCTTCCCGGACGGTCAGCGGGCAGTCCTCCTGTCCACCGGAGCGGTAGAATACCTGCATCGGTGTGGGCATAGCGGCAAACATAGGATGTTTCTGTTGCCACAGAGCGCTGCCGGCGGCTCTGGGAGCGTCGTTTACCACCACCTGACCCTGTTCCATAACCACTACCCGATCTGCCCCGTGAAGAATGTCCTCCAGCCGGTGCTCGGTGATAATAATGGTGGTACCCAGTTCCAGATTGATCTTCCGGATGGTATTCAGAAAATCGGAGGCAGCCAGCGGATCCAACATACTGGTGGGCTCGTCCAGAATCAGTACCTCCGGCTGCATAGCCATAACAGATGCCAAATTCAGCAGCTGCTTCTGTCCACCGGACAGGGTGGACACATCCTTGTGGAACCAGTCCTGAATGCCGAAGTAGCAGGCCATTTCCGCTACCCGTGTCCGCATCGCGGTACGGTCAAACCCAATATTTTCCAGACCGAAGGACAGTTCGTGCCAGACCTTGTCGGTGACGATCTGATCTTCTGGATTTTGCATTACATAGCCGATCTTGCTTGCCTGGATGTTGTGGGGTATCAGCTCCAGGGGTGTGTCACCAAAGAGGATCTGGCCTGTGCGGGTGCCGTGGGGCGTCAGAACAGTTTTTAAGTGTCGCAGAAGGGTGGTCTTGCCGCTGCCGCTTCTTCCGCACAGGGCGATATACTCTCCCTGTCGGATGGTCAGATTTACATCCTGCAGCGCAGGGATGTTGCTGCCTGGATAGGTGAAGGTCAAATTTTGGATATGAAGATGCGGCACAAGATCACCTCCTTCAGATGGATAATGGCGGGAATCAGTAGATACAGGCAATAAGCTGCCAGCATAGGCGTCACAGGGGCAAAGGACAAGGTGGGGGTGTATTTGGCGCCGGTTGCACCGGCAAAGGCGCTGTACAGGGTAACGGCTGCGGTGATGCCTGTAAACATCAAAACCAAAACATCGGAACGGGTAATTCTGTACAGGTGGAAATTGGAACGCTTTGCTGTACCGTAACCCCGGCTGCGCATAGAGTCGGCGGTGAGAATACCGCTTTCCAGCGACCAACCCGTCAGAGCCATCAGAACGGTCATAGCATTTTGTAGCTTCTCTTTTTTTGTGGCCTGCTTTCCACCAAGGCCGATGCAATGGCGAGCGCCGGTGATCTGCCTGGCTTTTTCTATCAGATTGGGGACCAACCGGAAGACCATCACCAGCAGCAGAGAAAGGGAGGGGGCAAGCTGTCCAAACAGGGCAGTGAACTTATCTTCCGTCATAATGCGGCTGTAGCAGCCGAACCACAGCAGGGTGATCACCAGAATCCCACCCACCGCAGCGCCGTAGCAGAGAGCCTCCAAAGTATAAGGCCTGCCGAAGACGGAAAACAACACATTGGCGCCCCGGGTGTTGAAAAGGGGATTGAGTACCGTCACCAGCAGAAACAGCGGCAGCATCGCGGCGATGGCTTTTAGAGCCTTACGTCCATCCAGCAGAATATAGTAGATCCCAGCAGCAACCACTCCGGCGGCCAGATAGGCCGGATGCTGAAATACAACGCCGAAGCCGATGACGCCTAAAAAGAACAAAAAATTCGTCACAGGATGCAGTTTGGAAAATCCGTCAGTTTTCACGCCATCACCTCCTTAAAACAAAAAAATCGGCCCCAAAACAGGGACCGATTGCGCAGCAAAGCCAACGAACGGACCGACCCCAAGAGTCCCTCGTTTTCGGTTCGGAGGCTGTATTCCGGCTCGTGACGCCTTTTGCGCAGATCTTCTCAAGGAGAAATCCTCAATGATCTGCGCGGCATACTGTCACTCTACGGCGGCTTGGTACCGCTGGGATATACCCATTCCAATCTCATCCGAACCCATATGAGTTTTTGATAGTATACCACGTTTTTTGGGGTTTTGCAATCTTTTTTCCTCCGGTGAAGGGGATTTACAAACCCGTGGTGGTGTGATATGGTAATAGCAAAGAAATGAGGTGGCATTTTGAGTGAATTTTTGGATTGGCTGGGACTGAAATCCAAGCAACAGCGAAAGGAAGAGGCAAGAAAATATGACTTGTGGGCGTTTCCTTACGGACCGGAGCAGAAAAAGGTCGTCATTCGCTTGCTGCAGACACTCCTTCCGGAGGAGAAACCGAAACTGGCGTTGATGATCTATCTGGCAGGCAAACAGGGCTATGCGGGTGGAGATCCGATTAAGGATAGAGCGCCTAAGGAATGCTCCTTTGAAAAACGGCTGTACTATGCCCGCTGGGCGATGGAGAATATGCTCCGGGGCAAGTATAAGAAGCTGCTGCCTAGATATATGGCACTGATCATTGCCGATCAGCAGGTAGATGCATCGCTGAATTACCCATCCGTAGAGGAGCTGCGGCAGGCGGCGATGACATTGGAACCGCAACTGAAATAGAAGGCAAAGCTGTAAAAACAGGGAGCTAATGCTCCCTGTTTTGTTATTGATCGGCGGGGCGTATGCTTCTTGTAGGCAAATTGCCAAAATTGCTGAGAAATACAGGGAAATTTTCGCTGATTGTCCTTGACAAAAGAGAAATAATCCGTATAATTGTATACAAGAATCCAAAGATGCTATAATGGAAAGGAAAGAGGGAATCGCTATGCTGGAAATTTCCAATAAAACAAACCTACTGGAGCAGAAGTCCTATAAATACTCCCTGCAGGACATTGCAGAACCCAACCTGCAGCGAGATATATATACCGAAGGAATGGTGCCTAAGGTGGCGTTTAACCACCGCCGTGTTCCTATGAATATGCCGGAGGAGATCTGGATCACCGATACTTCCCTGCGGGACGGTCAGCAATCTGTAGAGCCTTACACCGTTGACCAGGTGGTAAATATTTACAAGCTGCTGAACAAGCTGGGCGGCCCATACGGTATCATCCGGCAGACGGAGTTCTTCGTCTACAGCCAGAAGGATCGGAAAGCCATTGAAAAGTGTATGGAGCTGGATCTGAAGTTCCCAGAGATCACCACTTGGATCCGTGCCAGCAAGGAGGATTTTAAGCTGGCTAAGGATTTGGGTATTCGGGAGACGGGAATCCTAGTCAGCTGCAGTGACTACCACATCTTCAAGAAGATGAAGATGACCCGGAAACAGGCTCTGGAGCACTATCTGGCGGCGGTATCTGATGCTTTTGATACAGGTATTATTCCCAGATGCCACTTGGAAGACATCACCCGTGCGGACTTTTACGGTTTTGTGGTACCTTTCGTCAATGAACTGCAGCAGCTGTCCAGAAAGGCCGGTATTCCTGTGAAGATCCGAGCCTGCGACACGATGGGCTACGGTGTACCCTATACAGAGGCAGCGATGCCCCGCAGTGTGGCCGGTATCATTTACGGTCTGCAGCATTACTCCGATGTGCCCAGCGGGCTGCTGGAGTGGCACGGCCACAATGACTTCTACAAGGCGGTTGCCAATGCGTCCACCGCTTGGCTATACGGTGCGTCTGCGGTCAACTGCTCCCTGCTGGGCATTGGTGAGCGTACCGGCAACATTCCTCTGGAAGCAATGGTGTTTGAATATGCTTCTCTGCGTGGCTCTATGGACGGTATGGACCCCACAGTGATCACCGAGATTGCAGAGTATTTCCAGAAGGATATCGGCTACACAGTACCGGATATGACGCCTTTTGTGGGCAGAAACTTCAATGTGACCCGCGCCGGCATCCACGCCGACGGACTGATGAAGGATCAGGAGATCTACACCATTTTCGATACGGAAAAGCTGTTGAACCGCCCTGCCACCGTTACCATCGGCAAGGCCTCCGGCCTTGCGGGTATTGCCTACTGGATCAATCAGGCTTACCGGCTGCCCGATGACAAGAAGCTGGATAAGCGGGATCCGCTGGTGATCCAACTGAAGGATTGGATCGACGAGGAGTATGAGGACGGTCGGCAGACGGTGCTGTCCAATAAGGAACTGGAAGATAAAATTGCGGAACTTGCCCCGGGCAGATTCCTGTAAAAAGGAGGGGAAGGCTATGAAGAATTTTCACACGACCTCCCTGGCAGATCAGATTTTTGAAAAATTGGAAAATGACATCATCCACGGCGTCTACCCCCGGGGAGAGATCCTCACGGAACTGAAGCTGGTGGAGCAGCTGGGCGTCAGCCGTACCCCCATCCGGGAAGCGCTGCGCCGGCTGGAGCAGGAGCGGCTGATCGAGGAGACCGGTAAGGGCTCCCGGGTGCTGGGCATCACCGCCGACGACCTGTTGGATATTATGAATATCCGGGAGCATATCGAGGGTCTTGCCGCTTACTACGCCTGCCTGAATATGACACCGGAGGACCTGAAAGAGCTGGAGCATATTATGGACCTGCAGGACTTCTATTTCTCCAAAGGAGATAAAGAGAGGCTGCGCCAGGCGGACGATATGTTCCACGATACCATTTGCGAGCTGAGTGGCCGTTCGGTCATCCGGGATACGCTGATCCCCCTGCATCGGAAGACCCGCCGCTATCGCAGAATCGCTATGGATGACCCAAATCGGCAGCCACGCACTTTGCAGGAGCATAAGGATATTCTGAACGCTCTGCGGGAGGGCAATCCAGATAAGGCCAGAGAGGTTATGGACCTGCACATCCGAATCGCCAAGGCCCATATGTTGGAGGGATTGTAATATGGGAATGACCATTGCACAAAAAATCATTGCCGAGCATAAGCTCAGCGGTGATATGACACCAGGCAGCGAGATCGCACTGCGGATCGACCAGACTCTGACCCAGGATGCCACCGGCACGATGGCATATCTGGAACTGGAGACTATGGGAATCCCCCGGGTCAAGACAGAGCTCAGCGTTGCCTATGTGGATCACAATACTCTGCAGTCTGGTTTTGAAAACGCTGATGATCACCGGTACTTGCAAACCGTGGCCGCCAAATATGGCGTATACTTCTCCCGTCCCGGTAACGGCATTTGCCACCAGGTCCATCTGGAACGGTTTGGAAAGCCCGGCAAGACCCTCATCGGTTCTGACAGCCACACCCCCACCGGCGGCGGCATCGGTATGCTGGCCTTTGGCGCCGGCGGCCTGGATGTGGCGGTTGCGATGGGCGGCGGCGCATACTACATCAATATGCCTAAGATGTTCAAGGTGGAGTTGACCGGTAAGCTCAATCCCTATGTGACTGCCAAAGATGTGAGCCTGGAGCTGCTGCGGATCCTGTCCGTAAAGGGCGGTGTGGGCGCCATCATCGAATGGGGCGGCGAGGGTGTAAATACACTGTCCGTTCCTGAGCGCGCCACCATTACCAATATGGGTACGGAGCTGGGCGCTACTACTTCCATCTTCCCCTCGGACGAGACCACCCGGGCATTTTTGAAGGCTCAGGGCAGGGAACAGGACTACCGTCCTTTGAGCAGCGACCCGGATGCAGAATATGACCGGATCATCCCCATCGACCTGTCCGCGCTGAAGCCTATGATCGCCTGTCCTCACAGCCCCGACAATGTTGTGTCTGTAGAGAGTCTGAAGGGCACAAAGGTGGATCAGGTCTGCATCGGCTCCTGTACAAACTCTTCCTTGCAGGATATGCTGAAGGTGGCTGCGATGCTGAAGGGCAAGACTGTCCACCCCTCTGTGAGCTTATCCGTATCTCCCGGCTCCAAGCAGGTGCTGCGGATGCTGGCTGATTGCGGCGCGTTGAGCCATATTCTGGCCAGCGGCGCAAGAGTACTGGAGTGTGCCTGCGGTCCTTGTATCGGTATGGGTTTCTCTCCCAATTCCGGCGGTGTGAGCCTGCGTACCTTTAACCGGAACTTCCTGGGTCGCAGCGGCACGAAGGACGGACAGGTTTACCTGGTCTCCCCGGAGACTGCCGTGGCGGCAGCCCTCACCGGCTACATAACTGACC
>JAFQGT010000034.1 GCA_017415425.1 Oscillospiraceae bacterium
GCATATAGCTGCCATCCACCGCTCTGGGTCGGGTGCTAACGCCAACAGCAGTAATTTTATCTGGCTGAATATGGGAAAACAGCCTGCCGGATAGCTCCGGCAGGCTCTTTATGTGGTGAAAGACAGCATCACTTTGGCGCAAACCCAACTCTCCTTCCTTCACAGGAAGGAGTTTTGAATAGTTTACACCGTCAGTGCCATCGAAATATGCAATTGATGTTGTGTAATTACTGGTATCAAAACCAATGACGCTCATTCCTCTACCTCAGTAGCCAAACTTCTTGCGAATGTTCCCAGAATTCCGTTTACAAATGCGGCTGCTTCACTGCCGTCGTACTGCTTCACAATACGGACAGCCTCTGAGATCGCCACGCCAACAGGCACATCTTCCAAATACAGGCTTTCAAAAATCGCCAGCTGCATAACTGTGCGGGTTAACCTGGAGATTCGGGTAATATCCCAATCGATGGAATATTTCTGAATGATTTCGTTGATCTCATCCACACGGTTGGCAACACCCGATACTACTGTATCGATATAAGCCCGCTGAAGGCGGCTGGGACGCTCCTCGTAAACCTGACATTCCACAGAAAGCTGGTTATAGTATTCCTTCTCCAGACGGGTAGCAATGACCAGTTCCGGCTCGTCTCCGGAAAATTCCCAGGCATAGATTAAATGTACTGCCAGCTCTCTGGCGTTACCTCTAGTCATCGTGTTACCTCACTGACGAACGATTCCACAAACGTTCACATTCACAGCAGAGATCACAAGACCAGCCATAGATTCCAGCGCGCCTGTAACAGCCTCCTGCACAGCCTTTGCAACAGATACAACACTTTGACCGTAGCAAATGGTCACATTACAATCCACAGAAATGGAATTATCCTCTGCAATCACAATCTTAATGTTCTTGCCCCAGTTCTTCTTGCCGATTAATTCTGCAATATCAGCGCCGGGTTTTGCAGGCAGTCCCACAACGCCTTCTACATCGCCGGCAGCGTGGGCAACAATCGCTGCAATTACATCCTCAGAAATCATTACGGCACCGTTATCCTGTACCTGTTTGACATACTGCTTATTCTCTGCCATAAGAATACCTCCCAATGCGTTATCATAAAATTATGACATACTTTTGTTTATTGTACCACAAATCCAGAAAAATACAATACTTTTCTTTACGAACCAATAACAGAAACCCCCAGAGTTACTCCTCTGGGGGAAATCAATTATAATACCTCTACTACATAAATTTGATCCATCGTGTATTGGGATTGGGTTAATACGATATCCGTGATCACAGCAACATCCGCCTGCTGCAGGCCGCCCTCCGGTGCAGCCACTGCAATGGAAATTGCGTCGTCCGAGATATATGCAACGCAATCGGCATATCCCTTAGCGATAACCAAACTTTCGATCTGCGCCTCGCATAGCGCTACTTCAACGATCTGCTCAAGTTGTGCGTTCGATGCAGTAATGTCCGCCTCATCACTGTATGCCATAGCCTCCTGCAGAAGCGTTACCGCGCTATCACGGGCTTCCTGACGGGACAACCGCACTGCTGCAAAGTAATCCGTCATAGTATTTACTTCGTTATCAGAGTCCAGGCTGCTGCCGTCCGCCATCACCAGCGAATCCGAAGACAGAATCTTATCCTCATTGAGTGTATCGGTCAGATCCGCAGCCGCCTGCTCGCCACTGTATACCCAGTTAGCATAAATGCCACCGCAAACAGTTACCAGCACTGCCACGGCCACCAAATTTTTCTTCCAAATTTTCATTGTTATATGCCTCCATTCATTTCATTTTCAATACGACGATACAATCAGCACCAAGGCCTGTTATCTTGGAAACAGCTTCGGTAACTGCAAGACGAACAGACGCCCTGTCAGCACCTTCGCATACGACAACCGCACCCAGATACACCGGTGGATTCACCTGCCGTATAAGACCTGTTTCCTGTCTGTTACTGTCTGAAACAATCACGGTCTCCACACGCCTATGGTCAGCGCTCCCGGAAAGATCTGTTTCGGAATCCGTTTGATATAGCCGTTCCTCCCCCGCCGCTACAGACAGCATAACTTGTACTTTTCCGGCACCCTGGATCTGCTCCAGTATTGCGGTTAGCTGCTTCGATTCAGTATTCTCAGTGCTTTGCTCAGATATGGCTGCCGACTCCGTGGTCACTTCCTGCTTTCTTTCCGGCAAAAGCATAAATACAATTCCGATCAACAGGATCAGCGCTGCATACCGATACTTCGATATAAAGGATTTTACTTTATCCAGGTTCAGTTTATGCTCCATTGTTGATTTTCCTCCGGTATTCCAAGCGTATCGGAAATATATGCCCTAAGAACCGATTGGGCGTAGGGTGATACCGCTCCCGTCAAACGAACACACTCAGGATGCAACGATTGGTCATCCGCAAGATGAACCTGCACACCCAGTTCCAGATTCAAACTATTCGCTTTGTCCAGAATATATGCTTCACAACGCTCCTTTATGATACGCTCCTGCTCCGCTATACCGGCCGATTCCCCGTCTGCAACGATCTGTGCGGTATTTTCACGCAAGTCACTTAAGTAATCCGATATGTCATTGAGCTTAAATTGAATAATCGGTGAGAGGATCGTCACAGATAACAGTAGCCCTGTGACCATACGGATCACAGCTTTATTTGCCTTTTTCTCCTCAAAAAAGGATTGACAAATTCCGCACAAAATCGCAACGGCTACGATTCGCAACACATACTGTCGTATACTGTCCATCACCCGACTCCCCTCATAAAGCACACAAGACTGATTAATAACATCAGACAGACAGTACCGGTCATAGCTAACACAAGTCCCATTCCCGAGGAGATATCCTCAATCAAATCACTAAACTGCTTGTTTCCAATAATTCCACAGATCCCTGCCGTCAGTTTCATCATCAAATACCGACTTCCGATCTGCAAAAAAGGTCCAATACAAACTGCTATCACTGCCAGTATTCCATAGATACCGGCTGCACTTTTCATAACGCCTGCGCCGACCAACACGGCTTCCGACGCATCCGAGAGAATTCCGCCAACCACCGGAACTACGCCGGAAATTGCCAGCTTCGCTGCCTTTATGGCAGATGCGTCTACTGCACCGCTGACAACGCCGGTAATGCTGATATATCCGGTAAAAACATACAAAATACATTTCAGCATCCAGGTTATCAGAGACTTTACGGATTTTTGTACAGATTTTAGCATCTGCTGGCCAACAGCTTGATTTGCTACGGACAGGCATAGATAAATATTGACCATCGGTAAAAGCAATTTTGTGATGGCCGATGTGAGCAGCGTGTTAAAAAAAACCGTGGCTGTACACAGTACCGCCGACGAGGTGCTTCCTCCCTGCGCTGCAAGAGCAGCGGTCATTACCGGAACAACAAGCTTGCCGTACTCACTGGTCTGTGTTACAGCCTGATTACCCAAATGCACCAAAGTATTGGTCGGCTCCAAAAGGATCAGACCGATCAAAACAGCGCCTGTCATTCGAACCGCCCGACCGGCCTTTTCTGACATCGTATCTGCTATATTCAGCAGTATAACCACCGCAATCAATGATAGACATACCTTTGATGCATCAACCAGCTCCGGACCAACTTCCTCCATTGCTTTTTTAATGATATACCAAAGGCCCTCTCCAAAGGACTCTGTATCCTCAGGCATAAATTTCTGTGCGTCCTCCGGTGCAGCTGGTGCGATAAACTCCATAGCTGATACCGGTAAAGAAAGAGACAGAATTATTACGATCAGAACCAGAATAAACTTCATATATTTCCTAATATCGTATCGATAAGTGATAGCAACTTTTCAAAAATCGGCAGCGAAAGCCATAGAATTACAACTGTGGATAAAATTTCAACCGTTTTTCCTATAGCTGCATTCCCCGCATCCTTACAGATCAGTGCGCATAGTTCTGACAGAATCCCCACTCCAACAGCCTTCAGTATGATATCCACAAATTCTCGGTCCAGATCTCCAACGCTCTGCAATCTTTGTAAAAAATCAAGTACAGGACGCAGATAAGTTGTTACAGCAATCATTACCATACAGCTGACAGCTGTTGTTAAAAGCAAAGATACCTCTTTCCCTTGCTTGTCCAAACAAATCCAAAGCATTACACCGATCAGGATTCCGCCACAGGCCTTTAAAAATAATTCCATTACAGATCAAAAAGTGATTTTACCAAGTCAAACAAATCGGCAATTTTCTGTGCAACCATCATTAACACAACCACCACCCCAGTTAAAGTAGTCATTGTAGCCTGCTCCTCCCTGCCGGCACGGGAAAGAACCTGATTGAGAATTGAAACAATAATTCCTATGGCCGCTATTTTAAAGATCAGATCAATTTCCATTGCTAAATAAATAGGATTATCAGTGCTGCACCGGCGCAAAGACCCAATGTCTGATAGTTTCTCAAACGAGTATCGCGATTCACAGACATTTGCCGAAGGTTATGCTTACACAGATTTTGCAAATGCTCAATTTCACTAAGCTGTCCCTGCAGATCAAATTGACCGGCCGTACTCCCAAACTGCCGCATCAATTCCTTCGTAGCAGGTGGCAGATGTGGATAACGGCTTAGCGCCGCAGTCATACAAAGGGACGCATCCGGGGCAATTTGCGTCTCCAATTCCTCGGAAAAGGAGTAAAATGCTTTCCTGAGAGCACCATCACATTGACCCGCTGCCATCTTGCACAACACTGGCAGAGGTGTCAGCCGATACTGCAGCTCATTGTGCATAAACATCAGTACTCTTTCAAGAGCCTGCAGTGCAGATTCCTCTATCCGGAATCCGGCAGCCATTCGAAATCCAAAACCGCCGCAACAGCAAATAACAAGTACCGCTCCGATCCACTTCAGTATCATTGATTCACCCTCTCCACTTTCCAGGTCTTATCAGACCTCATCACCACGATCGTATCAAACAGATCGTTTTCCGTCAGTAATTTATAAACCGGTCTGCAGTACAAATCCTGCAAACTGCCTCCATGTGCTGTAGCAATTAAGTCTACGCCGCACCATCCGGCGTGCAGCAGCGCTTTACAATCCTCCTCTGCGGTGATTTCATCCGTAGCAATCACAGAAGGAGACATATTCCGCAGCAAAACCTCAATCCCCTGCGCCTTGCCGCATCCGGTCAAAATATCCACGTTCGATCCTGTATCAAAGCAAAACCCTTGTACGTAACTAGGAAAAATTTCGCTACGTTCATCCACAACAGAAATTTGTTTCTTTTGTACCGCTGATATTTGACGAACCAGATCCCGTAATATAGTTGTCTTTCCACTTCCGGGAGGACCCAGGATCAGAATGGATCCCGTTACATTCGCAAGCGGTGCGGCAACCCCGGGAAAATCCCTTGCCACTCGTATACAAAGAGATTCCGGACGTTGAAAACCCGATATTTGTCCCAACTTCACCACAGCTGTGCCGCAGATTCCGATTCTGTGTCCACCAGCGGCAGTTAAATACCCCTGTGACATTGTTGCCGCTGCCCACGGTGAATAGGCAGATGCAGCATTGAGTATAAATACAATATCATTTTCTAGAATCGATCTGTTTAGATCCCGCACCCCACCTTTGAGTATCAGTCTGGGGGGACTATTTCGTCGCAGTCTTAATTCCTGTAGTGTTTCTCTACCCTGTCTGTCAACATCCTGTCGCATCCATTGGGGAAGGATTGCGATCAGTTGCTGCCAAGCACACTTCATTTGCATCACTCCTGCTTAAGACTATGATTGGACAGGCTGAATATGCACAAAATCCGGGTGGATTTCTCCACCCGGATTTCAAAAGCTCTATTTATTTTCTGATCGTATGCAGCAAACGTGCAATCACAGGACAACACAGAACGTTTGTTAAAAATTCAGCAATGAAATTTACGCCAATAAATACGGTAATTACGTGCATAACAACATTTTCAATTCCGGTTTCCGCCAAAGGCCCTGCAAAGAAAACAAGGCAGCCTAAGAAAAACAAACCCGTATTCACAATGGGACAGACAATCGCTGCCAATAGCACACCCAGAGATGAATTCTTCTTGGCCAAGGCACGGTAAGTAAGGCCAGCCAGCCAACCGGATATCGTACCCTTTACGATAACAGTTACAACTGTGCCAAAGACATTCATGCCATAAAAGAAGGCAGTATCCGGTTGCAGCAGTACTACAACACTAAATGCCAGGCCCAATATAGCACCCGCGGAAGGTCCATAGAACGCAGCGCCTACTACGATAGGAAGCAGTACCAACGTGATGGATACCGGACCAAGATGGATAAACTGTCCCAGCAGTTGCAGGACGACGACGATCGCAATCAATATTGCGATGCCTACCATACGTTTAATTTTACCTGTTTTCATATTTTCCTCCTTGCTGTCGCTCCGGCGATCCGGATGCGATGCAAATAATTTGCTGAATATTCAGCTGGTTCTAAAACGAGGCTACGCCCCGGAATAGATAATTAGAAATCCTCGGACACAGCGGTATCTTCAAATTGCTCCATATCATCAAATGCCATTTGACTTCCGCCGGAACGCATTACTTCCCACTGTTCTTTGCTGATCAGAATGTCACGGGGCTTACTGCCCTGGAAAGGACCTACAATACCCTTTTCTTCCATCTCGTCCACAATTCTGGCAGCTCTTGCGTATCCAAGCTTCAGGCGCCGCTGAAGCATAGACACAGACGCCTGGCCGGTTTCCAGAATCACATCCACAGCTGCCGGCAGCATTTCGTCACCAGACAATTCATCGCTATTGGGTTCCGGGTCGGATGCGGTAGGCTTGTTGCCTGTCTGAATCGCTTTCCGCTCGATTTCTTCCATTACCTGCTGGTCGTAATTGGTGACATAATTGGCCTTAACATAGGAAGCAACTGCCTCCACCTCAGGATCGCTGACAAAGCAGCCCTGCACACGCTTGGGTTTTCCGTTACCAATAGGAGCATAAAGCATATCACCCTTACCCACCAATTTTTCGGCACCTTGAGTATCTAGAATGATACGGGATTCCATCGCAGATGCTACCGCAAAAGCGATGCGGGAAGGAATATTGGCTTTCATAAGGCCGGTGATCACGTCTGCAGAAGGACGCTGGGTAGCAATGATCAGGTGGATACCGGCTGCACGACCCATCTGGGCAATGCGGCAAATAGATTCTTCCACTTCTTTTGCAGCGACCAGCATCAAGTCCGCCAGCTCGTCAATAATCACC
>JAFQGT010000035.1 GCA_017415425.1 Oscillospiraceae bacterium
TCCAACAGAGCAAAGGACACGACCCCATCCAATCTGCCCAGAAATTCCGGTGTAAAATGCTGCCGTAGTGCCTCCATCGTCTGACCTTCCCGTCCCGCAGGCTGAAAACCCAATCCGTCACTGCGCAGGTCTCCCCCCAAGTTGGAGGTCATTACGATGATCGCGTTGCGGAAACTGACCCGCCGGCCTGTGGAGTCGGTCAAAACGCCCTCCTCCATAATCTGCAGCAAAATACCCGACACATCGGGGTGTGCTTTTTCCAGTTCATCCAGCAGCACCAGACAGTAAGGTCTGCGACGGACTGCCTCTGTCAGCTTACCGCCCTCCTCATAACCCACATAACCGGGGGGTGCACCAATGAGCCGCGCAACCGAATGTTTCTCCATAAATTCCGTCATATCCAGGCGAATCATCGCTTCCCGGCAGCCATAGAGCTCTCTTGCCAAAGCTCTGCACAATTCCGTCTTTCCAACGCCGGTAGGACCTGTCAGCAAAAGGCTGGCCACCGGTCGGTTCTCCTCACGGATACCGCTGAGTCCTCTGCGGACACACTCTGCTACCTGGCTGATGGCAGCATTCTGACCCATAACCTGCCGCTGCAAAATCTGTTCCAGCTGCAGCAGCCGCTCCCGTTCATCCGCGGTAAGCCGCCCCACCGGAATGCCGGTGCGGGCAGAAACCGCCCAGGCGATATCATTGCCTGTGACGACCCTGCTTCGTCTTCCCTCTCCCCCACGGATCGCCAGGTGCTGCATGCGGTCCCGCAGCTGCGCCGCCTTTTCAAATTTACTTTCCCGAACAGCCTCCTGCAGTTCCGCCTCCAGTTCCTGCCGCTGCACGGCTCTGCCGGAGTACAGTTCCTCCATTCTTGCGTGGGATGCGCCTTCATCCAGCAGATCAATGGCCTTATCCGGCAGGAACAACTCCGGCAAATACCGGCAGGAGAGCTTTAGCGCCTCATGAATCGCCTCTTCAGAGATCCGCATATGGTGATGCCGCTCTAAACCCGGCTTGATTCCCCGCAGGATCGCAAGGGTTGCCTCCCGGTCCGGTTCTTCCACCGCCACCGGCCGGAATCTGCGATCCAGCGCCGGGTCTTTTTCGATAAATTTCCGATATTCCTCCCGGGTAGTGGCGCCCAGCATCTGCAGTTCTCCCCGACCCAGCGCAGGCTTAAAAATGTTGGCCGCGTCGATAGCTCCCTCCGCTGCACCGGCACCTACAATGGTATGCATCTCGTCTACAAACAAGATCACATCTCCCATCCTGCGGATCTCCGCCAGCACATCCCGGAGACGCTCCTCAAACTCGCCCCGATACTTGGTGCCCGCCACCAGGTTGGCCATACTCAGGCTATAAAGCCGCTTATTTTTCAACTGAGGGGGAACCGTTCCTGCAGCCATACGCTGAGCCAATCCTTCAGCGATGGCTGTCTTTCCCACACCCGGTTCACCCACCAGCGCCGGGTTGTTCTTATTCTTTCGACACAGGATTCCGATCACCGTATCAATCTCCCGTTCCCGTCCGATGACCGGTCCCATAGACATAGCCTTTTGTACCAGATCTTCGCTAAATTGCTCCAATAATTTCGTAGAATACCCCTCCCTTTTCTCCTGGATTTTCGTGCATCTTATCCACTGCAAATTTTCGACAGTCCGGTGGAACAGCTCCTCCCGGTCCACGCCGTTTAACATCAGCAGCTCCCCAGCGGCGCAGTTTCGTATCCGCAGAAGCGATAGCAGAATATGCATTGCCGTCACTTGCCGGCTTCCCTGGTAGCCCGCCTCTTTGGCTGCACCTTTCAGGATTTTCCGAACTGTACCGGAAAACCCTTGGGGCAGCGGCAAATTAGGTGTACCCACACCAAATAGGACCGTCGCCATTTGCTCTGTCAGCTCCCGATCCAAACCGGCACCCACCAGCAAATATCCCGGCGGTGTTTGGATTTGAAACATAGCAAGCAACAGATGTATACTTCCCACATAGCTGTGACCCAGCTTCCGCGCCTGCCCTGCCGCTGTCAGCAATACTTGTTTTCCGTCCGCACTCAGTCGCATAGTGCCCCTCCTAACTTTGGAAATTGTCTCCAGGGCAGTCTGAAAATATACAATTCTTTTTTCAAAAAAACAATTGCTTTTTATAAAATCCATGCTAGAATATATGTGTATTCGACTGTGAATACATATAACATATCTTAACTGGAGGAAAAATCATGGCTTACAAGATTACTGATGCTTGTGTGAAGTGCGGCAGCTGCGCTGATAACTGCCCCGTTGAAGCTATCTCTGAGGGTGACGAGCTGTACATCATCGACGCTGACATCTGCGTTGATTGCGGTAGCTGCGCTGACAATTGCCCCACCGAAGCAATCGTAGAAGGCTGATTCTCCGATTCTGCTATCAGCCTGCGTGGCTGGGTGCTCCCAGTACGCAGGCTGATTTTTTCATTATTTTACGGGAGGTCATTATGGAACAGCTGCAAAACGGCTTTACGTTGGAACTGTGCAAAGACGCATTTCCCTTAAGTACCGATTCAATTGCGCTGGCAGACTTTGTAAAGCTTACCAAAGATGCCGCTGTGCTGGATTTGGGTTCCGGATGCGGCACACTGGGTATTATGCTGTGCGCCGCCGACCCTACTTGCCGGGTAACCGGTGTGGAGTTGGACGCGAACGCTCACCGGATGGCGCTGCGCAACGCAGAAAATAACGGTATTTCCTCCCGCCTTCATAGCATATGCGCAGACCTGCGTACCATCCCATCAATTCTCTCTCCCGGCAGTTTTCAGTGTTGCGTATCCAATCCCCCCTACTACGCCGCCGGTCCTCAGAGCAAGGTATATCCCACCGCAAGACGGGAGGACAACTGCTCCTTACAGGAGCTGTTTTCCGCTGCTGCCTGGGCGCTGAAGTACGGAGGAGACTTCTTTCTGGTGCACAAGCCGGAGCGACTGGCAGAGATTTGCGCATTAGGCTCACAACACTCTCTGGAACCGAAACGGCTGATCCTGCTGCGGCACCGGACCGACGGTCCCATCGGACTGATCTTGGTACAATGCCGCAAAGGTGCAAAACCAGGACTTATCATTGAAGAAGAGAGCCTGCACACACCGGACGGTGACGCAACCGATTACTACCGCAGACTTTACCACATTTAGGAGGTATGACCTATGGCCGGAATTCTGTATCTGGTACCCACCCCCATCGGCAATCTGGGAGACATCTCCCAGCGGTGCAGACAGACTCTGGAGCAGGCAGATTTTATCGCCGCCGAGGACACACGAGTTTCCCTAAAGCTATTGAATCATTTAGGCATCAAAAAAAGCCTTGTCAGCTACTATGAGCATAACAAGGCATTCAAAGGTTCTGTTATTGTGGATCGCATCCTGGCCGGAGAGACCTGCGCGCTGGTTTCCGATGCAGGCAGCCCGGCCATCTCCGATCCCGGCGAAGATCTGGTGAAAGAGTGCGCCGAGGCGGGCATTACCGTGATCGCCATTCCCGGTCCTTGCGCCGCTATCACTGCCTTGAGTGTTTCCGGGCAGCCAACCGGGCGATTCTGCTTTGAAGGATTCCTGTCTACCGCCAAAAAAAGCCGGAAAGAACATCTGGAATCTTTGCAATCGGAACAGCGAACAATGATTTTTTATGAAGCGCCCCACAAACTGCTGACCACGCTGGAGGATATGGCCGCAGTATTTGGAGAGAACAGACCCGTCAGCTTGTGCCGGGAACTGACCAAACTCCACGAGGAGATCGTCCGCACCACCCTCGGTAATGCCATCGCATTGTACACACAGCAGCCGCCCAAAGGAGAATTTGTTCTAATTGTAGCCGGAGCACAGCCATCGACTGCCCCCATCGCCACCGTCGAGGATGCCGCCAGCCACGTGGCAGCTCTGATGGCACAAGGGCTTAGCAGAAAAGATGCCGTTAAACAGACTGCAAAGGATTTGGATCTTCCCAAAAATGTGGTCTATGATGCTGCACTGACCCTATAAACAGCAAAAAGCCTGTCCTACAGTCAGTAGGGCAGGCTTTCTTACAGGTCCTTCAAATTGCTGATGCACTCGTTGCACACATTTTTACCAAAATAGGTCTGCAAATTACTGGTTGCTCCGCAAAACACACAGCTTGCTTCACATTTCTTCAAAACCACGCGGTCATCATCCAAATAGATCTCCAGTTCATCCCGTTCTGCAATGTCCAGCATACGTCTCAATTCGATTGGAAGCACGACTCGCCCAAGCTCATCGACTTTACGGACAATTCCGATAGACTTCAATTTACAACACCCCTTATTCAATATCATCGAATGATTTCCCACATTATACTATCTTCTGCGGCTTGTGTCAAATGTTTTTTCAGCCATATATTTTATTTCTGGGCATAGCTTTTACCGGGAGGGATGGATATGCTTATGAGTTGGATTTGGACCGGAATGCTGGGACTTTCGGTGATCGCAGCATTGATCCTGGGGCGGGGAAATTTGCTGGCTGCAGCGATCTGTCAAGGTGCACAGGCAGGTATCTCCTTGGCGGTGTCTATCGGCGGTTCTCTGTGTTTATGGTCCGGTGTGGGCGCACTGATGGAAAAAGCGGGTATGGTGGACAAGATTTCCCGTGTTATGCATCCGATTCTGCACCGCATTTTTCCATCCACAAAAAGGAATGCCAGCTTATCCAACGCCCTCAGTGCCAATATCTGCGCAAATCTGTTGGGTCTTGGCAACGCTGCAACACCTATGGGCATTCAAGCCGCAACCCAGCTTTCTCGTAACTGTAACGGCACGGCATCGGATGAGTTATGCAAACTCGTAGTATTGAATACTGCATCCATCCAGCTGATTCCCGCTACTGTTGCCGCTGTCCGGGTGGCTCACGGCTGTACCACACCCTTTGATATTTTGCTGCCGGTTTGGATCACCAGCTTTTGCTCTGCCGGAGCGGGACTTCTGGCAACAGGTATTTTCAGAAAAATCTGGAGGAACCCATGACCGACTATTTGGTTCCTCTGCTCCTTTTGCTCGCCTGTGTGATGGTTCTGCGAAAAAAAGAAAACAGCCATCAAATCCTGCTGCAGGGAGCTGCTGACGGATTAAAGTTGCTGCTGACTCTGGTGCCAACTTTCGTGCTTTTAATGACCGCGGTGACCGCCCTGCGGGCATCAGGCGCTGTGGAAATCATCGGCAAGTCCCTGTCCCCTGTGTTTCGGTTCTTCGGCATTCCGCCGGAGACCGCTCTGCTGGTGCTAATCCGCCCTTTCAGCGGTAGTGCCGCCTTGGCAGTAGGCGCGGAACTGATAGCAGAACACGGGGTAGATTCTCTGATCGGCAGAACGGTTGCCGTGATGCTGGGTTCTACGGAAACCACCTTCTATACCGTCAGCGTTTATTTCGGCGCGGCAGGGATCCAAAAGAGCCGCTACACCATTCCCGCGGCATTGATTGCTGACTTTACAGGATTCTTTATAGCATCACTTACCGTCCGGCTGCTGATGTAAGCCAGGCGTTCGCTCTCTTCTGAATATAAACAACCCGCTGCCAAAGCAGCGGGTTGTTGTTTTCAGGATTATTCCTCTTCTTCCTCATCAAAGGTGAACTCCAGAGTTTCGCCGCACTCATCGCAGATGATGCTGCCTTGCTCCAAAGTCTCCTCATCAAAGTTAATAACATTGCCACAAGCGCACTTTACTTCGTAGATGGTGGAATCCTCGTCGCCGAAGTCAAAGCCTTCGTCTTCAAATTCGTCATCCTCATAATCATCATAGTCGTCTTCGTAGTCCTCATCTTCTTCATCCAGGATGAAGTCTTCGATGGCGTCCAGATCTTCCTCGATCTCGTCCAATTCGTCGGAGATGGCAATGGTGGTGTTCTCCACATCGGTCAGTTTCTTGGTCACATCGCCCATCAGCTCAACCAGCGCTGCGATCAGCTTGCCCTCGGCCTTTTCTGTGTCCAGATTCAGGCCATCCATCAAACCCTTCAAGTAAGCGGACTTCTCAGAAATGGTCATAAGAATTCTCCTTATCGTTCTTAATTAAGCCTTGGAACGGCCCAGATACTCACCGGTACGGGTGTCGATCTGGATCTTGTCACCCTCGTTGATAAACAGAGGCACCTTTACCTCAGCGCCGGTCTCAACAGTTGCGGGCTTCAGAGTGTTGGTAGCGGTGTTTCCAGCGAAACCAGGCTCGGTAGCGGTAACTACCAGGTCTGCAAAGTTGGGAACTTCAACGCCGAAAACATTGCCCTTGTAGCTCATAATGGTGCAGACATCGTTCTCTTTCACAAAGCCGAAGGAATCGTCCAGAGCGGACTTGTCGATGGGCTGCAGCTCGTAGGTCTCGCTGTCCATAAAGTAGTACAGGTTGCCATCGTTGTAGGAATATTCCATCTTCTTGCGCTCAATGTAAGCGGTGGGGAACTTTGCAGAGGGGTTCAAGCTGGTTTCGGTCACGCCGCCGGTAATGACGTTTCTCATCTTAACGCGGACGAAAGCAGCACCCTTGCCGGGCTTTACGTGCTGGAACTCGATAACCTGCATAACCTTACCATCCAGTTCAAAGGTTACGCCGTTTCTAATATCACCTGCAGAAATCATTTGTATATCCTCCTAAGTGTATGCCCTTTCGGGCTGTTTTATAATAATATGTTA
>JAFQGT010000036.1 GCA_017415425.1 Oscillospiraceae bacterium
TTGGGTGTGCTCGGTTCGTGACCCGTTCGTCATCGTTCCTATTATTTAAGCAAGTGCCCGCGGACAGTTCGTGCCCAGCTGGTCAATAGTCGTTACACCTTTGGGTGTGCTCGGTTCGTGACCTGTTCGTCATCGTTCCTATTATTTAAGCAAGTGCCCGCAGACAATTCGCGCACAGTGCGGCAGTAGTAAATCCCCACTCTACAACCCCCTACGCCACCAAGGGAGTTTCCAAAGAGGGGGGCGATGGGAGCATCTATTGGCTGTACCTTTCAGTTCGCTCCCCTCTTTGGTCGTTGGAGGAGTCCGGGGAACATACGAAACGTTCCCCGGCGGCTCTTTGCATACTTTCTCGCCGGAGAGAAAGTATGGGCGGACAATATCCGCCGATAATTCGTGCACGGCTTTTTGTTGTCGTGATTGCCCTGCGCCGCTCGGTTCGTGACCATTTCATCACTGTTCCTTTGCGGACAGGCAATTCATCAAGTACCCGTCGGTACCAATCAACCCAATGAGTCGGATTTCAAATTTCCCAAAATTTCCAGAATCCGCCTGCAATGCTCCCGCTCCTGCTGGGCCATACGGGCAAAGATCTGTCCATACTCCGGATCAGACGCCCGGGCTTCATACTGTGCCAGTGATCGCATCTCCCGTCCATAGCACCGCCGCAGCAACACCCCTACCGGTACCCGCTCCGGACTTTTGGGCGCGGGGATCTCCGGCCGCCCTGTACCAAGCATTGTGTACATTCCCTTCAAGCACGCCATATGTGCCTGTTCCTCCTGCCCCATTTTCTTCAGTGCGGAACTAACCCCGCCCTGCACTCGCTGGGAAAGGGCCAGATACATCACCGCATCGGCCCACTCCTCCGCAATCATATTGATCAATCCTCTGGCAGGATCCTCTGGTGCCGCATTTTGCACCCTCTGCCATACCCGGGCAGCCTTTTGCTTATCATAAGTCTCCATTTTATCCATCCCCCCTGCAAGTTACTCCTTACAGTATAGTAGAGTGAGGGTGCGGAATTTCGAAAAATTTGTTTGGAAATTCAAAAATAATCTCTTTCTTTTCTCGTTCAAATGTGCTAAAATAAAGAAAAACTGTGTGGAGGAATGCTTATGCCCAGAACCAGCAACAAATCGGAGCAGATTTTGGAATTTGTCAACACCTTTGTTCAGGAAAACGGGTTTGCCCCCTCCGTGCGGGAGATCGGCGCCGCAGTAGGTCTGCGTTCCACCGCCTCTGTCAGCTATCACCTACAGCAGCTCCAGTGCAAGGGTTTGCTGCTCTCCCCTGGCGCCAAGGGCCGTAAGCGTGCCATTGTCACCGCCCAGCGCCCCGGCCAGATCCCTGTGGTGGGCGTGGTCACTGCCGGTATGCCCATTCTGGCTCTGGAAAATCAGGAAGGCACCATTAGCTGGGACGGTGATCCCAAATGCTTTGCCCTCCGTGTCCGGGGCGACAGTATGATAGGCGCCGGTATTTTGAACGGCGATATGGTGGTAGTCCGTCCCCAGGCCAGCGCCGATGACGGGCAGATCGTAGTGGCCCGGATCGGTGACGAAGCCACCGTCAAGCGCCTGCTCCGCAAAGACGGAGAGGTTTGGCTGATGCCGGAAAACGACGCCTACAATCCCATCAACGGTTCGGAAGCGGAGCTGATCGGTCTGGTCAAAGCCGTGGTCCGGGAATATTGAGCAACCATAACCTGCCCTGCGGGGCAGGTTATCTTTTTTTCCGGATATGGAGAAAGATAAAAAACCGGAAAATTCTGCAATTTTTATTGCAAAAAGGTTTACATTTTTAGACTGTTGTGCTATACTATTTGCGCATTACTGAAATTCTGCAAAAACCAACAAATTTGGGCGGCAGGATGCCGTCTAACAATGAATTGAAAGGGGTATTTCAATGTCTCACAAGTACGTTTACCTGTTTACCGAAGGCAATGGCTCTATGCGTGAGCTGCTGGGCGGTAAAGGCGCTAACCTGGCAGAGATGACCAACATCGGTCTGCCTGTTCCTCAGGGCTTCACCGTTTCCACCGAAGCCTGCACCAAGTATTACGAAGATGGCCGTATGATCAACGCCGATATCCAGGCGCAGATTATGGATCACGTTGCAAAGTTGGAGCAGATCACCGGCAAGAAGTTCGGTGATAAAGAGAACCCCCTGCTGGTCTCCGTCCGTTCCGGTGCCCGCGCCTCTATGCCCGGTATGATGGATACTATCCTGAACCTGGGTCTGAATGAAGAAGTAGTTGAGGTTCTGGCTGCCAAGTCCGGCAACCCCCGTTGGGCTTACGACTGCTACCGTCGTTTCATCCAGATGTACTCCGACGTGGTTATGGAAGTGGGCAAGAAGTACTTTGAAGTCCTCATCGACGAGATGAAGGAAAAGAAGGGCGTCACCCAGGATGTTGAGCTGACTGCTGAGGATCTGAAGGAACTGGCCGGCCAGTTTAAGGCTGAGTACAAAGCCAAGCTGGGCACTGACTTCCCCAGTGATCCTGTTGAGCAGCTGATGGGCGCTGTTAAGGCTGTTTTCCGCAGCTGGGACAACCCCCGTGCAAACATCTACCGCCGCGAGAACGATATCCCCTACTCCTGGGGCACTGCTGTTAACGTTCAGTCTATGGCTTTCGGTAATATGGGCGATGACTGCGGCACCGGCGTTGCATTTACCCGTGACCCCGCTACCGGCGCTAAGGGCCTGATGGGCGAGTTCCTGACCAACGCGCAGGGCGAAGACGTTGTCGCCGGTGTCCGGACTCCTATGCCCATTTCCGAGATGGCTGACAAGTTCCCCGAGGCATTTGCTCAGTTTGAAAAGGTTTGCCAGATTCTGGAAAACCACTACCGCGATATGCAGGATATGGAATTCACCGTTGAGGCCGGCAAGCTGTATATGCTGCAGACCCGTAACGGCAAGCGTACCGCTCCCGCTGCTCTGAAGATCGCTTGCGATCTGGTTGACGAGGGTATGATCGACGAGAAGAAGGCCGTGGCTATGATCGAGCCCCGTAACCTGGACACTCTGCTGCATCCCCAGTTCGACTCTGCCGCACTGAAGGCTGCTGCTCCTATCGGCAAGGCTCTGCCCGCATCTCCCGGCGCTGCTGCCGGTAAGATCGTCTTCACCGCTGAAGACGCTAAGGAGTGGGCTGCTCGCGGTGAGAAGGTAGTTCTGGTTCGTCTGGAGACCTCTCCCGAAGATATCGAGGGTATGATGGCCGCTCAGGGCATCCTGACTGTCCGTGGCGGTATGACCTCCCACGCAGCTGTTGTTGCCCGTGGTATGGGTACCTGCTGCGTATCCGGCTGCACCGAGATCGCAATGGACGAAGAGAACAAGGTCTTCACTCTGGGTGGCAAGACCTTCCACGAGGGCGACGAGCTGTCCCTGGACGGCTCCACCGGTAACATCTACGCCGGCCTGATCGCCACCAAGGACGCAGAGATCGCCGGTGAGTTCGGCCGCATTATGGCTTGGGCTGACCAGTACCGTACTCTGAAGGTCCGCACCAATGCTGATTCCCCCCGTGATGCCAAGAAGGCTCGCGAACTGGGCGCAGAAGGCATCGGTCTGTGCCGTACCGAGCATATGTTCTTCGAGGAAGGCCGCATCGGACCTTTCCGCGAGATGATCTGCTCCGACACCGCAACCGAGCGCGAGGCTGCTCTGGCCAAGATCCTGCCTATGCAGCAGGCTGACTTCGAGGGTCTGTACGAGGTTATGGAAGGCAACCCCGTTTGCATCCGTTTCCTGGATCCCCCCCTGCACGAGTTTGTTCCCACCTCTGAGGAAGACATCGCCGCTCTGGCTGCTACCAAGGGTAAGACTCCCGATGACATCAAGGCAATCATTGCTTCCCTGCACGAGTTCAACCCCATGATGGGTCACCGTGGCTGCCGTCTGTCCGTCACCTACCCCGAGATCGCTGCTATGCAGACCAAGGCTGTCATCCGCGCAGCCATCGCGGTTGCTAAGCGTCATCCCGACTGGAACAACGTTCCCGAGATTATGATCCCCCTGGTTGGCGACGTGAAGGAACTGAAGTATGTTAAGGATGTCGTGGTTAAGACTGCTGACGCTGAGATCGCTGCTGCCGGCATCCAGCTGAAGTACGAGGTTGGTACTATGATCGAGATCCCCAGAGCTTGTCTGACCGCTGACCAGATCGCTCAGGAAGCTGAGTTCTTCTGCTTCGGCACCAACGACCTGACTCAGATGACCTTCGGCTTCTCCCGTGACGACGCAGGCAAGTTCCTGAACGCTTACTACGATGCCAAGATCTTCGAGAACGATCCCTTTGCCAAGCTGGATCAGACCGGTGTTGGTATGCTGATGGAGATGGCTGTTGCCAAGGCCAAGGCCTCCGGAAAGACCCTGCACTACGGTATCTGCGGCGAGCACGGCGGCGACCCGATGTCTGTGGAATTCTGCCACAAGATCGGTCTGGACTACGTGTCCTGCAGCCCCTTCCGTGTTCCCATCGCCCGTCTGGCCGCTGCCCAGGCCGCTATTAAAAGTAGGTAGGAGTTCTCTTTCCTTTGAATTACCGCTTGGTTTCAAGGAAGCAGAAGCCTATCGAAAGGCTAACGGCAAATACGTGAGGAAAAATCAATGGAGAGATACCACAGTAACCGTGGAAATCGACCTTGATTGACAACACAAATAACGATAAGCGTATCATTAGAAATAGTGATACGCTTATTTTTTTACCCTTTTTACTTTCCTTATATATATGTGCAATGGATAAAATCGCACCTTCGCCTTTTTATTCCCTTTTTGCTACACTATTATTGAAAGGAAGGTGCAATCGCAATGAAAAGTTTTATAGAAGAATTTTACTACGGCAATATCGAGCCGCAGGGACGCAGCCGAAAGCAAAGTCCCGCCGTTAAAAAGGAGTTTGACCTATTAACGAAGAACGAGGAACTGCTGACACAGGCACTTACCGACGAAAACAAGAAATTGTTTCTTGAATATGTCAATGCTTGGGGTATTGTAAACGGCGAGTCCTCCGCCGATAGCTTTGCAGTCGGTTTTCGTTTAGGAGCTGCCTTTGTGTACGATACCTTTGTAGCAGGTTCAATCCCTACATACGATAAGTAAAGGAGCAGAGTATGAAAAATAAACGATATATGTTTTTGAACACCGAGCAACACAGCATCTTGCTCCGCTGCCTTGTGGAGTTTAAGAACGACCTTGTTCGCCAAGGCAGAACCGCCGACATCGTGGACGAGGTAATCCTAAAAGTGATGAACGCCCCCGTGAAAAAGTTAAGAGTATGACCTACATAACCGCACAGCCGCTTATTCCAAAAGAATAGGCGGCTTTTTCTATTTCCCTACATAGCCGATCATTCGCCGTGGTCGGCTAAATCTGTGTAAAGGAGGACACGCAAATGGCGAAAACAAAGGTTATTGCCGTAGCAAACCAAAAGGGCGGCGTGGGTAAAACCACAACCGTGTATAATCTCGGAGCCGGTCTTGCGATGCACGGCAAAAAGGTCTTGCTTGTGGATGTTGACCCACAGGGCGATTTAACCAAGATGTTAGGACAGCGCAAACCCCACGATATGCCGTTGACCCTCGGAAACTGTATGAACGATATTGTTGCAGGAAACGAGGTCACGGAGCATCCGGA
>JAFQGT010000037.1 GCA_017415425.1 Oscillospiraceae bacterium
GTCCTGGGGAACGGAGGAGGAGCCGTGCAGAACGATGGGGAAGCCGGGCAGACGCTTGGTGACTTCTTCCAGAACGTCAAAGCGCAGTGCAGGAGGAACCAGAATGCCCTGCTCGTTGACGGTGCACTGCTCGGGAGTGAACTTATAAGCGCCGTGGCTGGTGCCGATGGCGATTGCCAGAGAGTCACAACCGGTGCGGGTCACGAACTCTTCCACTTCTTCGGGACGGGTGTAGGAAGCAGCCTCAGCGGACACATTCACATCGTCCTCGATGCCGGCCAGGGAGCCCAGCTCAGCCTCAACAACCACGCCGTGGTCGTGAGCATACTCCACCACCTTCTTGGTGATCTCGATGTTCTCCTCGAAGGAGTGAGAGGAAGCGTCGATCATAACGGAGGTGAAGCCGCCGTCGATGCAGGACTTACAGGTCTCGAAGGAATCACCGTGGTCCAGATGCAGAGCAATGGGGATGTTGGGGCACTCAATGACAGCAGCCTCAACCAGCTTCACCAGGTAGGTGGGGTTGGCGTACTGACGGGCGCCCTTGGAAACCTGCAGGATTACGGGAGCGTTCTCCTCGCGGCAGGCTTCGGTGATGCCCTGAACGATCTCCATATTGTTGACGTTGAATGCGCCGACTGCATAACCGCCGTCGTAAGCTTTCTTGAACATTTCGGTTGTAGTAACAAGAGCCATTTTGGAATCATTCCTTTCTTATTTCACGGGAAAACCCGTATTTTTACAGGTACAATTATAGCACAGTTTTTACCGCTTTCAATATAAATTTTTCAAACAGGCAAATTATATTGGAAATTCACAGTTTTGCCCATTAGACAGGGAAACTTTTTGGGGAAAAATATTGGAAATAACTATTTACCTTTCTTTGGAAATGGAGTATAATTGACAGCGAAAATATTTTTATTGCATTTTACAACAAGGAGTGTTTTATATGACTATGTCCCCCCTGCAGCAGGCAAGATACCAGTATCAGCCGAAACTGCCCGGTATGCTTAGAAACGGTATTTCCGAGATCTGTGTAAAAAACGGCGAGCCTACCGAGAGTGTAGCGGATCAGGAGAAGATCAAGGCTCTGTTCCCCAACACCTACGGCAAAAATGAGATCACCTTCCAGAAAGGGCAAAATACCTCTACTCCCAAGAAGCAGGTGGTGGGCGTGATCCTCTCCGGCGGTCAGGCACCCGGCGGTCACAATGTGATCTGCGGACTGTACGATGCGCTGAAAGCCACCAATCAGGACAATGTGCTTTACGGCTTCAAGGGCGGTCCCAGCGGTCTGCTGGAGGACAGCTACGTGATCTTTGACGATGCGTACATCGATCAGTTCCGCAACACCGGCGGATTTGATATCATCGGTTCCGGCCGTACCAAGCTGGAGACCGAGGAGCAGTTTGCCGTAGTGGCAGAAAACTGCAAGAAGCACGGCATTACCGCCATCGTGATCATCGGCGGTGACGACTCCAATACCAACGCCGCGGTTCTTGCCGAGTACTTTGCTGCCCACAACACCGGCGTGCAGGTGATTGGTTGCCCCAAGACCATCGACGGCGACCTGAAAAACGAGGACATCGAGTGCTCCTTCGGTTTCGACACCGCCACTAAGACCTATGCGGAGATCGTAGGCAACATCCAAAGAGATGCCAACTCTGCCAAGAAGTACTGGCATTTCGTCAAGGTGATGGGCCGCTCCGCTTCCCACGTGGCACTGGAGACAGCCCTGCAGACCCAGCCCAATATTTGCTTGATCGGCGAGGAAGTGGCTGCCAAGAAGATGTCTCTGGCCCAGATCGCCGACTACATTGCCGACTCCGTTGCAAACCGCGCCGCAAGAGGCTGGAACTTCGGTGTTGCCGTGATCCCCGAGGGCATCGTGGAGTTTGTTCCCGAGTTCTCCGTGCTGATCGCCGAGATCAACGAGCTGCTGGCAGGCAGCAAGGCCGATGCCTTCAACGCCCTGCCCACTTGGGAAGAGAAGTATGCTTTCATTCAGGCAGGCCTTACCAAGGAGTCTATGGCGGTGTTTGCGGTGCTGCCTCAGGCCATTCAGCAGCAGCTGTTCCTGGAGCGTGATCCCCACGGCAACGTGCAGGTGAGTCTGATCGAGTCCGAGAAGCTGTTCTCTGCGATGGTCAAGGAGAATCTGGCTGCCCGCAAGGCTGCCGGCACCTACAATGGCAAGTTCTCCCCCCTGCATCACTTCCTGGGTTACGAAGGCCGCTGCGCCTTCCCCTCTAACTTCGATGCAGACTACTGCTACTCCCTGGGCTACAACGCCTTTATGCTGATCCAGTACGGCTACACCGGATACCTGTCCAAGATCTCCAATCTGTCCAAACCTGCGGAGGAGTGGGTTGCCGGCGGTATGCCCATCACCAAGATGATGAATATGGAACGCCGTCACGGCCACGACAAGCCGGTGATCCGCAAGGCTCTGGTGGAACTGGACGGCAAGCCCTTTAAGTTCTTCGAGGCCAACCGGGAGGTCTGGGCTGTGGAGACCAACTACGTCTACCCTGGCGCAATTCAGTACTTCGGACCTTCCCAGGTCTGCGATGTGACCACCCGGACCCTGGCGCTGGAGAAGGGTTGATCGGTTTCGCTGCTACCATAAAATAGAAGAACCCTCCCTGTGCTTTTCGCATAGGGAGGGTTCTTGTGTATAAGGTTAAGGGAACGCCATACTTTCTCACCGGCGAGAAAGTATGCAAAGAGCCGCCGGGGAACGTTTCGTATGTTCCCCGGACTCCTCCAATGACCAAAGAGGAAAACGCACATACACAGAAAAAGAATTACATTTCCTGCGCTTTCCCCTTTGGAATCCCCTTTGGAAGGTGGTGTTTGTGTTCTATTGGCTATCCTCCTGGGGCAGGGGCTTGGTTCTTTTCTTTGCCCGCTTGCGCCGGGCAGAGCGCAGCCACAGGATCAGCACCACCAGCACAGCGCCGATCAGCAGGAAATAGGGAAGACCGGTGATCAGGAAAATGGCAAATTCCTCAGCGGTGTGGCCCAGATCCTGCAGATTCTCCTTCAGACCGTTTACGATCCGCTGCCAGAAGGTCTCTTCCTCCTGCACGACGGTGTACTCCCGGACTTCGGTTATGGTAAGACGGATGGTGGCGTAGTTTACCAAATTGTCGTACAGCCGCAGCTGGGAGGTCACCTGCTCCAGTTCTGAGCGAACATTGGTCAGCTGGGAGTCGATCTTCAGCAGGTCTTCCATTGTTTCGGCCTGTTCCAGCAGCTCCAAAAGACGGGTCTGCTGGGCTTCTAAAGCCTTGATCCTGCTTTCGGTAGCCACATACTGCAGAGAAATATCGTCCACATCCTCGTTGGAGGAGATGATGTTGGAAGTATCCCCGATATGGAGGACAAACTGGTCAACCTTTTCCGCGGGGATGCGGATAGTCAAATTGCCGTGGCGGTACACCCGGTTGGCGTAGGCGCTGCCCCGGTAGACATTCTTCTGCTCCACATAGCCGCCTAATTCCTGGGTGCGGGCCTCTACATTGGTCAGTAACTGATCCAGATCCTCGGTTTCTGTTTCCAGAGCCAGGGTGCGGATCAGTTTTTGATTGTGGGGGATGCTGCCGGCGGTACTGCCGGATTCGGCGCTGTCGCTTTCATACTTAGGATATTCTGCCTCCGGCTTGGAGACGGCAACAGAATCCTCTGTGACATAGCCAAGATCGCTGCTGCCGTTCCAGTAAGCGTCGTTGGCAACAGCCTTGCGGCCGCAGCCGCAGAATAGGGAGAGGATCATTAGAACGATCAAGGTCAATACGAAATAATTTCTTTTCATAGCGTTCCTCCTTAGAAACGATCGGCAGGTAAGCCGGTCAGTTTTGCTCCTGTATCAGAAGCAGATCGGAAATGATACTGTTGGACAGCAGGAATCCGTTGGGGGTCAAGTGCCAACGACCGTCAAAAGTCTTGGTGGCCAGACCTCGCTCCTTGCATTGGATCAGATTCCGCTCCAACGGTGCGAAGGGAAGCAGGTATTTCTTTTCGTATTCTTTGGGGTCGATGCCGGAGACTGTCCGCAGACGCATCATCAGATATTCGCCTGCCCGCTCCCGGGGGGCGATGGTCTGCACATCCTGCAGCACCGGTTTGCCGGTCTTCATATTGCGGATGTACCCCTCCAGATCACGGATGATGGTAAACCGCTGGCCGCCGAAGTCGGAGCTGGCATTGGGGCCAAAGCCCAAATAGGGGTCGCCGTTCCAGTACTTCAGATTGTGGCGGGACACATTGCCTTTTCGGCAGAAATTGGAGATCTCATACTGCCGGTAGCCGTGCCGCCCAAGGATCTCAATAGCTGACAGGTACATATCCGCCTGGGTGTCATCGTCCGCCAAATTACAGAATTCCCGGTATTCGTAAAGGGGAGTACCCTCCTCAACCTTCAGACCGTAACAGCTGATATGCTCCGGCTGGAGCTTCAGCACATTGGCAAGGGTCTTCTCCCAATCCTGCAGGCTTTGACCCGGCAGACCGTACATCAGATCCAACGACAGATTCTTAAAGCCGAATCTGCGGATCCGGTTTACCGCGGACACCGCCTGGGCGTAGTTGTGGGGACGGCCGATCTTTTTCAGGATATTGTCGTCGTCGCACTGGATGCCCAGGCTGACCCGGTTGAAGCCCTCGCTACGCAGCCGCCGCAGCAGACGGTCGGATACGGAGTCCGGATTGGCCTCGAAGGAGATCTCTGCAGAGGAGGATACCTTGAAGGATTTGCGGATGGTGGTGAGGATCGCAGCCATACCGTCTGCGCCAAAAAAGCTGGGGGTGCCGCCGCCGAAATAGATGGTGTCCACCACATAGTCCGGAGCCAGGATACCGGCCTCCTTAATATGGGTGCAGACCGCATCTTGATAGCCGTCCAGCAGCCGATCGTTCTTCTCTGTTACGGAGTAGAAGTCACAGTATTGGCACTTGCTGCGGCAAAAGGGTACGTGAATGTAAATTCCCAGTGGGATTTTGTGTTTTTTGGCGAATAAAGGCATTGGCGATCTCCTTGAAAAGAAACGCCTTCACTGTATAAGACGAGAAAAGGGTTTCTTCATTACATAAAATGGAAAAAATTTTAGTGGGGCATCCCGATTCAATCTTCATCTAACTTGAGCACGGCCATAAAGGCTTCCGAGGGGACAGACACGGTGCCGAAGGTACGCATCCGCTTCTTGCCCTCTTTTTGCTTCTCCAGCAGCTTCTTCTTACGGGTGATGTCGCCGCCGTAGC
>JAFQGT010000038.1 GCA_017415425.1 Oscillospiraceae bacterium
GGTAGCAATGATCAGGTGGATACCGGCTGCACGACCCATCTGGGCAATGCGGCAAATAGATTCTTCCACTTCTTTTGCAGCGACCAGCATCAAGTCCGCCAGCTCGTCAATAATCACCACAACCTGCGGCAATTTTGTGCCTTCTGTCTCCTGGCTCTCAATAATGCTATTATAGGATTCCAAATCGCGGACTCCTGCATCAGACATTGCCTTATATCGCCGCATCATTTCCGTCACTGCCCACTGCAGAGATCCGGCAGCTTTCTTGGGGTCAGTTACCACCGGAATCAGCAGATGCGGGATTCCATTATAGATACCCAGCTCCACCATTTTGGGGTCCACCATAATCAGTTTTACATCATCGGGACTTGCCTTATACAGCAAGGAAATAATGATAGAATTCATACATACGGATTTACCGGAACCGGTGGTACCAGCAATCAGCATATGAGGAAGTCTTGCGATATTGCCCACAATACAATTGCCGCCAATATCCTTACCCACAGCAAAGGAGGACTTGCTCTTTGCCTTGGAAAATTCCTGGGAGTCGATGACCTCCCGCAGGGAGACCATATTGACTGCCCGGTTAGGCACTTCGATACCCACCACTGAGATTTTTCCGGGAATGGCAGCAATTCGCACGCCTGTTGCTCCCAAACTTAGTGCAATATCATCTGCAGCGGTTGTCAGCTTACTTAGTCTCACGCCCTTTTCCAGTTCAACTTCATAGCGAGTCACACTGGGGCCGCGGGTCACATTTACAATATGTGCTTCAATCTTGAAACTGGCCAGTGTCTCGCTAAGACGCCTGGAGTTCTCTCGCATTTCCAGCGTGCCATCGGCTGCGTTTCTGCCGGGGTTCTTCAATAGATCGATGGGCGGGAAGCAATATTCCGGTTTTACTTCCAGTTTGACATCCTCAATTTCCTTGGCAACCTCTATAGCGGTTTCCCTGGCTTCTTTCGGAGTCACTTTTATAGGTTTTTTCTCGATAATAGGCTCCGGTTCTGCCAGAATCTCATCTTTCACAAATTCTGGCATTTGTTCAGGTACGGCTGATTGCGCTTCCACTGCAGGCAGGATCTCAACTTCATTGCTTACCCCGTGACTGCCTGCTGCAGCCGCTACAGGAGTCTGTGTGTCGCCGTCGATCTGACGCATCATATCTGCAATCTTAGATCTATCATTCTTAATTGTGTAGGTTTGAACAGATCCAGACTCTTCCGCTTCCTGTTGAGCCAGTTCAGCCGCTTGTTGCCGACGAGCTTCCATATGCTGAATACGCTTATTAGCAATGTGATTTACAACGATTGCAGCAGGTTCAGGTTGTTCCTTAACCTCCTTGTCCCAGTCAGGACGGGGACGATTCTGGATGGCGCGAATGATGCTGGCCACCGTGATCTGCATACCGCCTAATAGTGAAATGATTGCGCCCAGCACAAACAAAATGTAACTGATCGCCGTTCCACACAGCCAGCGAACCAGCATAGCCAAACCGCCGCAAATTACACCGGCTGTTGTGCCCACGAGGCCGCCTTTATATAGATCGGTAACAACGGCAAATCCACTGTTCAGATTCTGAGGGTTTAGGCTCAAATGCGATATACAACCGCAGCACGCGACAAAGATCAACAGACAAACCGTGCGCATCTTAATCGGTCTTGTTCCGCTAAAGGCGTGAATAATAAACAGATACAGAAGTACCGGAATGCATATAATGAAGCCAACACGTCCAACCAAACCGTGTAGGAAGCCATCAATCAGCTTAACAAGCTCTCCACCCTCCGGTTCGAAGAAAAACACCAAAAAAAGAACAAAGAGCCCCAACAGAAGTGTAGCAGAGATCACACGAACAGGGATTTTCGGCGTATCCGGTACTGACTTTACAGATACCTTCCCATTATTCTTTTTCTTTTCGGGGGCCTTGGATTTCTTTTTACTCTTTGTAGCAGAGGCAACCTTTTCTGCCTGAGATTTATGCTTTTTGTCAGCCATAAAAGCCTCCTTACCAGACAATCAAATACAAAATGAATGTAAACAGGGCAGCGCCCAAGGAATAATAAGCAAAACCGGAAAGTCCGGATCTGTTCAAAATAGTGCGCAGGAACGTAATTCCGATGTATGTTCCTCCAAAGGCAGCAACAGCTCCCAGGAAATATCCCGCAATCAAGGAAAACGTAACAAAACCAAAACCAACAGAAATGATACTAACCACATCCATAATGATTGCAACAGCCATAGCAGGAATTGCCAAAACTACTGCCCAGTTTGATGCGTGATGATACGCCGCACCGCGCAACACAGCGTACGATGTGATCATACCGGTACGGGATATTCCGGGAAAGGATGCCATCGAGCCGCAGATGCCCATAACGATCCCATCCAGACCGGACATTGTGGAGGCGTCTGCGTTGCCGTGACGGACGTGTTCAGCTATCAGCAATATGATTCCGTTTAGTATAAGAAATACCGCCAAAACAACCAGATTCCTCTCATAACGCATAAGCGCACCATATGTCATAGAGCCGATGATCAGTGGTACGGATGCCGTACGGATCAGTCGGGAATCATAGGCGATCTTTTGCATTCGCAGTCTCCCCTGCCTGTGTCCTGATCTGCGGCGTTCCCCTACCCGAAGCCGGGAAAGTGTTGCTTTATTGAAAAATAGAATTGCAAACAAAACTGCGATATGTACCAGTAGATCCAAAAAAGGATCTCTGGTCATTTTCCCGCTCAGATATAGTAAAAGCGATTGGTGTGCGCGGGAGGAAACCGGAAGGAATTCGGCAATTCCGGACAAAAAGCCATAAAAAATACAAGTAATAATCGACATAGGAACCGCCTTCTCCTTTCATACAACTAAATAAATTCATTTTATTGTACCATATCAATAATTAAATTTCCACCCCGAAGTAAAAATTTATTCTTTCTTCTCTTTTTGTTCCTCTATCATTCTGTGAAGTTCTGTAAGTGCATCATTCAGATCACCCAACTCATCGATCAAGCCGGACGCAACAGCATCTTTTCCGTACAAGATTGTGCCAACATCCGTTGCCATTTCACCGGTTGCCATCATATAACCTTCAAATCTCTCTTTTGTTATTCCTGAGTTAGCCGTCACAAAGTCTGTAATCTGTTCCTGAATGCGGTGGAAATACCGAAATGTCTGGGGTGCGCCCACCACAAGTCCGGTCATTCGTACCGGATGCACTGTCATACTGGCCGTTCTGGTAATAAATGATTTTTTTGCACACACAGCCAACGGAATTCCGATGGAATGTCCTCCACCCAGGACAAGAGAAACTGTTGGTTTTTTCATACCGGATATCATCTCAGCAATGGCAAGTCCTGCCTCGATATCACCGCCAACGGTATTAAGAAGCAATAAAATTCCATCGATGTCTTCACTTTCTTCTATTCCCGCCAGCAATGGTAAAATATGCTCGTATTTTGTAGTCTTTACTGTTTCAGGCAGGACTTGATGACCCTCAATTTGTCCGATGATGGTCAATGTATAAATACAGCCCTTCCCGTTTTTACTAACTTCCAGCCCAAGCTCTATCAGATTATCCTGCTGATCGTTCTTTTTTTCTTGTTGATCCATATTGCATCCCTCCGAATTTTAGGGTAACCCGAATGCAACATTCAATTCACTCTTGAAATATCTCATTATGTAGCATATAATTAACTCCGGTGATTAATATGTCTCAAAAAACCAATGCTGTGCGGCTGATTCAACAGGCAAAGATTCCCTGTCGTGAAGCTTTTTATCAATTCGACGAGCAGGATTTAAGCGGTATTCACGCAGCTGAGGCGATTGGATTTCCTCCGGAACAGGTATACAAGACACTGGTAGCCAGGGGTTCCAGGACGGGTATCAATGTGTTCTGCATTCCGGTATGTTTTGAGTTGGACTTAAAAAAAGCCGCCAAAGCAGCTGGCGATAAGGATATGATGTTGATTCCTGTCAAAGAACTATTAAATTTAACCGGTTATATACGGGGCGGGTGCAGTCCTGTGGCTATGAAGAAAAAATATCCAGCCTATATGGACGAAACCTGCCAACTATTCGACGAAATTGCTGTTTCTGCCGGAGAACGGGGACATCAAATGATCCTACCTCCTCTTGCGCTGGCTGAATTTATAGAGGCAACACTTGTAGATATTATTGTGTAAAGAAAGGAAAAACGCAATGCAATTTGAATACAAGACCAAAGGCACCTGCTCCCAGATGATTCTCTTCGACATTGAGGATGGAAAGGTGCATAATGTACAGTTTATGGGGGGTTGCAACGGCAATCTTCAGGGTGTTAGTAAACTGGTAGAAGGAATGGATGTGGATGAAGTCATTTGTCGCTTGGAGAGTATCCACTGCGGTGTAAAACCCACTTCCTGTCCCGATCAGTTAGCAACCGCGTTGAAACAAGCCAAGAAGAAGCTCTAATAAACGCAAAGATCCCACAGCTTTCAGGCTGTGGGATCTTTTTAACTACAGATAGTTATCTGTTTATTCTCCTGCTGCGGCAAGAATCAACCGCACCAATTCCTCGCGACCGGTACCCTTTTCAGCGGAAAAAGGAATAACAGGACATTCTTCAGGCAATTCTAAATCATCCCGAATACGCTGCATATTGGGGATCAGTTCACTTTTTTTAAGCTTGTCCAGTTTGTTTGCCACAACAACAAAAGGACATTGGCTCTGCAAAAACCAATTCGCCATCGTGATATCATTATTGGTAGGCGCGTGACGGGCGTCTACGATCATCACACCCAAGTCAATACGATCCGCCGCAAAATAATCCTCCATCAGCCTTCCCCAGCGATCCTTCTCCTGTTGTGAGACCTTGGCATAGCCATAGCCGGGCAAATCCACAAAATAACACTTCTGATCGATCTTAAAGTAATTGACGTGGACCGTCTTGCCGGGTTTTTCTCCAACGCGTGCAAAATTCTTTCTCTGTAAGATACGGTTAATCACAGAGGATTTTCCAACATTTGACTTGCCGGC
>JAFQGT010000039.1 GCA_017415425.1 Oscillospiraceae bacterium
ATCATACTGGTCTCGGTGGTGTCGCCGCCGGTAGCATCGGTAGCGTCAGTAGCGTCGGTGGCGTCGGTGCCGGTGGTTGCATCATTGCCCTTGGTGGGATCGGTGGGGTCGGGAGTCTTGTTGCCGCAAGCTGCGAACACAGACAGAACCATAACCAGAGCCAGCACCAGAGCAAACATACGAGTCAGATTAGTCTTCATTTCATTACTCCATTTTCTTAAAAATATTTGTTACATACGAACCTCACATATCATACTAGAAAAATGCGAAAAGTCAAGCTTTTAATTATGAATATTGCGTGAATTATTGCAAAAACAGAAGATTTTCTTAACAAATTATACATTCCGGGGAGATGGTCTTCCGAGTGAAAACATCTGTGCGCTGTGGGTTTGCAGAAAGGGTATCACCTACAATGTCATTGCGAGCCGCGCAGCAGCGTGGCAATCTCCGGAAACAACCACCCTCCGCGTCATTCTGAGCGGAGTGCAAAGCACGCAGTCGAAGAAACCTCGCACCGATTATATTGCAAGGGTCACTACACTGCGAAGATCCTTCGACGCGCCTGCGGCTTGCTCAGGATGACATACAGGGGTACGAACGAGCGATAAAAGCCCCTGCAAGGGTTGGTTAATTTTCAAATAAAAAATCCCCCCTGCCACCCGGCAGGAGGGATCTGTTTGTTATCCAAATACGCTCAGCAGGAAGCCTGCGGCGATGGCAGAGCCGATGACGCCGGCCACGTTGGGACCCATAGCGTGCATCAACAGGAAGTTTGCGGGGTTGTACTTCTGACCCACCAGGTTACTTACTCGGGCAGCCATCGGCACAGCGGACACGCCGGCAGAGCCGATGAGGGGATTGACCTTGCCGCCGGTGAGCTTGCACATCACCAGACCGCCCAGCAGGCCGCCAACAGTAGACAGAACGAAGGCGCACACGCCCAGCACAACGATAGACAGTGTCTGCAGGGTGAGGAAGTTGGAGCCTACCATTGTTGCGCCTACAGCGGTGGACAGAAGAATGGTGACGATGTTCATCAGTGCGTTCTGCACGGTGTCGGACAGACGGTCAGTCACGCCGCACTCCTTAAACAGGTTGCCCAGCATCAGGCAGCCGATCAGAGGGGCGGTGTCCGGCAGCAGCAACGCCACAAACAAAGTGACCACAATGGGGAAGACGATCTTTTCAGCTTTGGACACATTCCGTGTTTGGACCATCTTGATCTTCCGCTGTTCGGGGGTGGTGAGCAGCTTCATAAAGGGAGGCTGGATCATAGGGATCAGCGCCATATAGGAGTAGGCTGCCACTGCGATAGCGCCCAGCAGATGGGGGGCCAGCTTGGAAGTCAGGAAGATGGCGGTAGGACCGTCTGCGCCACCGATGATACCGATGGAAGCGGCTTCCTTACTGGTGAAGCCGATCTCGGGGGAGATCAGATTCAGCGCGATCGCGCCGAAGAAAGCGGCAAACACGCCCAGCTGCGCGGCAGCACCCAGCAGCAGGCTCTTGGGGTTGGACAGCAGAGGGCCGAAGTCGGTCATCGCGCCAACGCCCATAAAGATCAGGCAGGGGTACAGGGAGGTCTTTACGCCGACATAGAAGATATCCAGCAGACCGCCTTCTTTCAAAATCGTGCCGTAGCTGTGGTAGGCTTCGTGGCCTTCGGTCATAAAGTTGGTCCACAGCTCCTGGCTGTACAGGCCCGCGCCGGGCAGGTTGGTCAGCAGGCAGCCAAAAGCGATTCCGCAAAGCAGCAGGGGCTCAAACTTTTTCACAAGGGCCAGATACAGCAGCACACAGGAGATGACCAGCATCACCAGGTTCTGCCAGCCGCCCTGGGCCATAAAACCAGAGAACAGAGCGGCAAAGCCGGAGCTGTTCCACAGGTTCAGCAGAATATCACCAACATTGATCATTGGCTGGCCTCCTTACTCAATAACAACCAGAGGTGCGCCAGTATCTACGCTGGAACCCTTGGAGACAATCACCTGAGTGACGGTGCCGGCCTTCGGAGCCATAATTTCGTTTTCCATCTTCATAGCTTCCAGTACGCACAGGACCTGACCTTCCTTGACGGCCTGACCTGCGGTCACATTGACCTTCAGAATGGTACCGGGCATCGGTGCTTTGACAGCTTCGCCTGCACTGGTAACCACAGGAGCTGCAGGAGCAGCGGCAGCCACAGGTGCAGCTGCGGGAGCGGCAGGAGCAGATGCGGGAGCGGCGGGAGCTGCAGGAGCGATGGCTTCATACTCATCCAGGAGCATTGCCTTGCCGGACTCTACCTCTACTTCATAAGTACGGCCGTTAAGTGTTACTTTATATACCATTTTACTTTACCTCCTTAATGGAAATGAAGCGCAATTCGTTCAGGGGTTTGCCCATTTTGTCTGCGACGATCGCCATAAGCATAGCGGCAGTTTTGGATTCTACATCGTGCAGCTTCAGTTGACCTGCGGTGCCGGGGGCTGCAGCCTTGGGGGCTTCTTCCGCGGCGGGGGCGGGTGCGGGGATAGCGGCTTTCTTTTTGTTTTCTGCGGCTATAAAGAGCTTGCCCATAATCATAACCACGACCATCAGCAAAATGATGCCGAAGAAAACAGTGGCGTAGCCAAGCAGCGCGATGATGCCGGCATCGCCGATGGGCAACAGCTCAGGCAGTTTGGAAGTTAACATAACGCCGCCTCCTTATGCTTCGGTGATGGTGTAGGTTACCACATTTTCTTCCTTGGCTTTCCGTTCCTCCAGGAACTTCTCTGCCAGGTTGGGGAAAGCGATGTAGGACAGCACATCTTCGTCGGACTTAGCAAGATCACCCAGCTTTTCCCGGGTGGCCTCTACCACAGGCGCCAGAGAGTCGGCGTAGCGGCCGGTGAGGGGCTGCTCGTCACCCAGAATCTGCTTCTGGATCTCAGCATCGATGGGCGCGGGGGTAGTGCCGTACTCGCCACGGCAGTAAGCCTTGATCTCCTTAGAGACGGTCTTGTAGCGCTGGCCGTCCAGCACATTGCGGACTGCCTGCACGCCAACCATCTGGGAGGTGGGGGTGACCAGAGGAGGATAACCCATATCGGCACGGACCTTGGGAGTTTCGGCCAGAGCCTCCTCAAACTTATCCAGAGCGTTCATCTGCTTCAGCTGGCTCAGCAGGTTGGAGAGCATACCGCCGGGCACCTGATAGGTCAGGCACTGGGTGTCGGTAGCCATAGACTTGGGCATCAGGGTGCCGTCCTTGACGAATTCGTCACGAACGCCCTTGAAGTAGTCGCTCATCTTGGTGGTGCACTCGTCGTCCAGATCCACCTCATAACCCAGCTGACGCAGAGCGTAAGCCATGGTCTCGGTGGCGGGCTGGGAAGTGCCGCCGGAGAAGGGGGAGATGGCGGTGTCGATGATGTCCACACCGGCTTCCACTGCCTTCAGGTAGGTCATAAAGGCAAGACCTGTGGTGGAGTGGGTGTGCAGGTCGATGGGCAGATCCACCGCGTCCTTAATGGCGGAGACCATATCGTAAGCCTCCTGGGGACCCATAATGCCCGCCATATCCTTGATACAGATCGTAGTAGCGCCCATTTCCTTCAATTCCTTCACCATTTCCACATACTTTGCGTGGGTGTGGACGGGGGAGGTGGTGTAGGAGATGGTGCCGGAGGCGATGGCGCCGGCATTCACAGTGGCTTCCATTGCCACCTTCAGATTCTTCACGTCGTTGAGGGCGTCGAAGATCCGGATCACATCCATACCGTTTTCCACGGCCTTTTTTACGAACAGCTTCACAAAATCATCGGGGTAGTGGGAGTAGCCCAGAACATTCTGACCCCGCAGCAGCATCTGCAGCTTGGTATTGGGCATCGCCTTGCGGATCTTCCGCAGGCGCTCCCAGGGATCCTCATTTAAGTACCGCAGGCAGACGTCAAAGGTAGCGCCGCCCCAGCATTCGGCGGCGTAGTAGCCGGCCTTGTCGATGGTAGAGAGCATCGGCTCAAACTTTTCGTAGGGCAGACGGGTGGCGATCAGAGACTGATTGGCATCCCGCAAAACAGTTTCCACAAACTGAACTTTTCTTGCCATATCGTGTAATTCCTCCTAAACATATGAATTGTTTTTCTGTGAAAACAGCCGGGGAAATTCCCCGGCTGTTGTGTTACCAATTACTCAGCCTTGGGGCCTGCAGCGACCAGAGCCTTGCCGGCGTCATTGCCGGTGTACTTGGTGAAGTTCTTTTCAAACCGGGCAGCCAGATCCTTTGCCTTCTCTTCCCAGACAGAAGCATCGGCATAGGTATCTCTGGGATCCAGAATGCCGCTGTCCACGCCGGGCAGGGCGGTGGGAACTTCGAAATCGAAGTAGGGGATCTTCTTGGTCTCGGCTTTCAGAATGGAGCCGTCCAGAATGGCGTCGATGATGCCGCGGGTGTCCTTAATGGAGATCCGCTTGCCGGTGCCGTTCCAGCCGGTGTTGACCAGGTAAGCCTTTGCGCCGGACTTTTCCATCTTCTTCACCAGCTCTTCGCCGTACTTGGTGGGGTGCAGCTCCAGGAAGGCCGCGCCGAAGCAGGCGGAGAAGG
>JAFQGT010000040.1 GCA_017415425.1 Oscillospiraceae bacterium
TATTCGCGGGCGCTGCAAATACCCTTATGTCCGTGCTCCGCTGCATAAACACCGTCGTGGATATATCCGCCCTTAAGCAAGCTGTTGACCTCACAATGGGCAACGATCATCTTCCCCAGAGCTTTTGCACGAAGCATCGCCGCTTTCATCATATCGTCGCTCTGGACACCCCGTCCGTCATCGGAAAATGCAATCGAATTCTTCGCCATACCTTCCAGATCGGACAGTTCCTCGCCTCGTTCACCCACTGTGATTGCTCCGTAAGGGTAGACGTGGATACAGGCATTTTCCTCGATCAATCTCAGTTGCTGCGCCAAATGCTCCTTTGAATCCTGTACAGGATTCAGATTTGGCATCGTACATACTGCAGTATAACCGCCTCTGGCCGCTGCCTTTGAGCCACTGTTTATGGTCTCTTTATAAGAAAAACCCGGCTCTCTGAAATGCACGTGCACATCACAAAAGCCGGGAAAAACAACATATTCACCATTATCGTCCATAAACAAATCGCCAAACAAAGAGGCAACGGAGGAAACAATACCATCAACACAGCAATTGACGTTCTTTAATTTCATCTGTGCATTCATCATTCCGTTCTTCCCCCATAATATTTATCCTTGAAATTCTATCACAGGGTCCCCTAATTTGTCAAATCTTTATGGGTCAATTTTTTCGAAAAAACTACACAAACTTACACTTATTCTACCAGGTTTTCTGTGTCCAAATCCACAAAGGAATATTTACGCACCCAGGTTTCCTCTTTACGCTCCACTGAGCTGCGGTGTTGACTAAGCAGTCGCACAATCGGATACACATCAATCCAGATCTCCGAGTTGCACTCCTTTTGACTTTCATCAAACACCAACTGCATTCCGAAATGCAGATGCACCGTCTCGATATTATTGACATTTTCCCGATCCGAATATCCGCTGCGTCCCATAAAGCCAATCACATCCCCCGGCTGAACGATATCTCCTACATTTAGATTCTCCAAAAAAGGCTTATCTTTCTGCAGGTGGGCATAATAATAGTAGCGCTTGGAATCAAAGGAACGGATGCCGATCCTCCATCCGCCGTATCGGTTCCAGCCCATTGCTTCCACAACGCCCCCTTCTACCGCCACGATGGGCGTTCCCAAAGCGCCCATCATATCGTGACCTAAATGCCTTCTGGCAAATCCAAAGTTGCGCTGATTTCCAAAATCGGAGCAATGACGGTAGCTATAACCGGCTGCGATGGGGCTAAAGGCCTTTAGTCCGTAGACGGGTTTTACCTCCCCGTTGACTTCTATTGCAAAATTCCCCAGCAGACCACCCAGTACCGCTTCATATGCTGTGTGGTAGTAATCATAGTACCGGTACAGATCGCCAAGCAGCTGTTGGGGTGTCTTTTCTCCCCCCAGATCCGCCACCGCCTTTTTTACAGAGGCAAGTCCGCACTTACCCCCTGTTCTGCACCCGGCCAATGCAAATATATCGATCCAGCTGATATGTTTCTCCTGCTCCGCTGTTTCTATATCCACCTGCATAGCATACTGCAGCGACTCATAGGGAATGGCAAAATCCACCCACTTGATCGGCTCAGCCGAAACCGGCACTGATAAAGCTACCGCAACCAGCAGAGCAAAAAAAATCCACCGTTTCACGTAACCACCTCGGAGGTAGTATGTGAAACGGTGAACAAACGATACTATGCAATTATTTCAAGTCTTTACGAATGCCCTCGGCAATCCGATACACATCGCACATAGTTTGAATACCGGAGATCTGTTCTTTATAAAAGTTGGCGTAAGCTACGCCCCTTAAGTACCAGGCAAAGTGTTTTCTAGCTTCCAGACAAGCAATTTTCTCCCCCTTGTCCTCAAGCGCCATTTCGATCTGCTTTACCGCTACATCGATTCGTTTTGCAAGAGGCGGCCTGTCATAACCTGTACCTCCCGCCATCGCTGTAGCGGCATCTGCAAATACCCAGGGATTACCAAAGGTGGCTCTGCCGATCATAATACCGTCAGCTTTTGTCCATTTGCGGCATTTCACAGCTGTAGCGCCATCTACGATATCTCCATTTGCGATCACTGGTATGGACAGCTGCTCCTTGACCTTGCGGATCATATCCCAATCTGCCACCCCGGAGTAAAGCATACTGCGGGTTCTGCCGTGTACTGTGACCATAGACGCGCCGCAATCTTCCATACGTTTGGTAAAATCCAGCACATTAATACTGCCTCTGTCCCAACCCAGACGACATTTCACCGTCACGGGAACATCCACAGCTTTTACCACTTTCTTGACAATCTCCCCTGCCAGCTCCGGCGTACGCATCAAGCCGCAGCCGTCACCGGAATTTGCGATTTTTGGCATCGGGCAGCCCATATTAATATCCAGAAAATCGCAACCGGAGATTTCTAATGCCAACTGGGCACCCTGTGCCATTATCTGCGGATCGTTACCGAATATCTGAGCGCCACACAAACTGCCCGCGTTCTTTTTCAGCAACGCAGCGCTTTTTTTGTCTTTGTAAATCAGCGCACGGGAGGATACCATCTCTGTAATGGTTATGTTCGCACCCAGTTCCGCGCATACTGTCCGAAACGCCCAATCGGTTACGCCGGCCATAGGGCCAAGAACGATTGGATTATTCACTTCCAGGTTTCCGATCTGCACAGCTCTCACCTCTCTGTATACCGGGTGATTATACCATAATGGTCTTCATTTAGCAAGTTACAACACCGATGTCAATAACCATACGATCCCGGTCAGTAACGCACCGCAGCCTGCCCATAAAGGTCCGGCCAGTTTGATAACAGCATTTTGTCTGGATCTGGTACCGTTCAAAAGTGCACCTGCTTCTTTTAGGAGCACTTCATCTGTAATCCCTTTTTCCCCTACCGCACTGTCTTTCAATATGAAGATGGCCTGATCAAATAGTTTCTCATTCTGGGGATGAACCACGATCACCTGTCGGGAAATTCCTTTTACCAAGATTACCCTCCTCCTTCTGAGGAAAGTATTCCCAGCCTGATGCCGGATTATTCAAAGGTCTCATCTCTGTGAGCGCAAAGTACTGCGCGGCCTGTCGGGGTCGTACCAAACCGCTTTCCATAGGCCCGGGTAAAAGCACTGTAACTGCCAAAACCCGCCTGATAACAGCTTTGGGTAGCGCTGACGCC
>JAFQGT010000041.1 GCA_017415425.1 Oscillospiraceae bacterium
AAGCAGCGTGGTTTTCTTGTCTGTCCTGATTCCATACATCCAGCACAGGAACCGTCACAGTCACCTTGGACATATCCTCAAACACTCTGGGCATATAGTACAGCTTATTGGTAGTCTCATCCAAGTACCATTCGCCGGGCTCATCCAGGAAATACAGAGCGTTTTCGATCTGAGAAATCTGACTGACCTTAAAGTCCATACTGGGATTGTCCTGCCAGGCCCAATCCCACATAGGCTGATCCATAATCAGCTCCACCTTGCCGTCTGCACCTTCCCGGATCTCGGTGATGCCTGCTCTGCGGTGTGACCAGCAGTTGTACCAGACGATCTCCATATCGTCGGGGTTGGTGCAGTTCAGCAGTTCGGGGTTATCACAGATCAGACCGATATCTTTGGAAGATTCGTCCTTCAGCAAGGTGACCTTCTTCAAGCCGCCTTCCTGCTTGGCTCGAATGGCGCGGACATTGTCCACATACAGCTGGCGGGTATCGGTGCCTGCAGGCACATCCACCACGTAGACACCGGGAATATCGGATTCAGCAAAGTCAGAGCCTGCAATGTGCAGCGCGCCGCCGATGGTGGGCTTTGCACCCTCGGCTGCCTTGAACACCACGGAGTACAGGTTATTGCCGCCGTGCTTATCCGTCAGCTTCAGCGCCTCGGTGCGGTAATAGTAGCCGTCAGCCAGAATCACTTCCACATTGCCGGTCATATTGGTGTTGTCAATACCCTCCAAAATGGACAGTACATTGTCAAGGCTGGTGGGCTTGCTTTCCTTGGAGCCGTCACCGGTGCCGTTGGGGGCAACATAGATGGTCTGCTGCACCCCAGCCTTCTTGACAGTAACAGAAACTTTCTTTGTTACTGTGGGATAGTACACAGAGGTGAAGGAGATTTCCGCCTCACCCTCTGCCAGAGCGTAAACTTCGCCCCACTCGTCCATCGTTACTACCTGGGGGTTAGAAGAAACCCATACTACCGTATTGTCACCTTCGTAATCCAAGGTCAGGCTGGGGTCCAAAAAGGTATGTCCACCCAGAGGTAACTCCAGCGTATCCGGCAGATTCGCAAATGTGCCGGTCATCGCTTTGTCAACGGTAACATTCAGAACAACGGGGGCAACACCCTCGGTTTCCGTCTTGACGGAAATGGTGGTCGTGCCTTCCTTGATACCGGTGATCACACCGTTTTCGTCAACAGTTGCGACGGAGGGGTCTGCGGATGTATAAGTCAACGCGCAGGGTACTGCGCCCAGGGGTCTAAAGTCGGGCTCTGTCTGCACACTGCTGTTCACACGGATCAGATAATCGGTCTGGTCAAAGGTCACTTCATTGGCCTTAGCGCTGGCAAGGATATCAATGTCGTCCACGAAGAACTGGCCGGAGACAGCAAAATACATACCCATAGAGATCCGGTCCATAGTCATCTCAGACTTATCGGTATAGTAGTCAATAGACTCGGTATAGCTCAGATCCAACTGCTCACCATCCAGATACGCCTTACGGGTATCGGATTTCAGGTCCACCAGCATAACCAGTTCATACCACTGATCGGCAACCAGACCTTCCTTCACTGAGGTACTCAAGGTATCGGAATAGCCGAACTGCAGTCTGGTTCCGCTTATCATAAACTGCAGCGGAGAGCAGTTCAGCTCATTCCAGTCCTCCTTGCCGGAATACAACGGGCAAGGCAGATAGGCACCGTCGGCTTGTTCTGTCAGCTTAAAGCGATACTTCATCAAAATGCTGTCAGTGGGCTGGAATTCATAGCGGACGAAGTAGCTATTGGTATTGGGCATAGGGTGGCCTAACACCTGCAACACTTTGTTACCGTCAGCTTCTGCCACGACAGTAACGTCCTCTTTTGCCTCCGGACGATCTTTCAGTGTATCGGCCTTCACGGTCCAGCCGGAGGGGAATTCATCGATTGTTTCACCCTCAAAGTCAAGCTTGAGAGGCAGAGCCGGTGCATCTGCATTGGCTGCGTATGCACGGATTACACCGCCGTTGGTCAGCGCGATGCCAAACATCATACTGGCAACCAGCAGCATACATAGAATTCTTTTCACATTCTTCATATTCGTATTCTTTCCTTTCTTAAAAACTGATAGGCTGGATATTCCCAAAAAACACCCATCTTATCTGGCGCAACCATTTTAACAAACCCTGATATTTTTTTCAATACTTTCGGACAAAATCGCATCCACCCACTTCTCATTTTGTATATATAACCAAAAATAGCATTTATTTTTTGGATAACTTGCCCGTCCGTTTTGTTATAAAAAGAGAGGCTCTTGAGAGCCTCTCTTAAATATACGTTATGGAAATGAATTAGGCAGTCTTTTTCTTCTTCAGCACAACTACCGCAACAACGGCAGCAGCGCAAACTACAACAACTGCCACAACGACCCAGATCAGGGGGTTCGTGTCAGCATCACTACCGGTAGTGGGAACTTCCTCAGTGGGATCCTTAGCATCGGTGGGATCCTTAGCATCGGTGGGATCCTTAGCATCGGTAGCCTCGGTAGCTTCGGTAGCCTCAGTTGCCTCGGTAGCTTCGGTAGCCTCGGTAGCCTCGGTAGCCTCAGTAGGGTCGGAGGAAGCGGCGGAAGTGGTAGTAACCTTCAGATCATCAATTTGAGCCTGGGTCGGGATAACTTTGTAAGCACCCACAGAAATTCTGTCCAGCTTGTTTTCAGCGACAATGCTGGAGCTGTTATAGCCAGGCTCCAGATCTGTAGGGAGCAGATCCAACTCTTCTCCGTTCAGGAAAACCTTCACAGACTTGCTGGGCAGATCGTACTCAATACGCAGGGTGTAGGCTGTCTCGAAAGCCAGCTTCTCAGTAATCGCCTGCTTGCTTCTTTCGATGCCGCGGCCATAGTTATAGTATATAATCATATCCTCAACATACAGGCCGAAAGGAGCGGAGTCAAAGTTCAGCTCGTTGGCTTCTGTACCCTGGTACAGCAGAGTGGGCAGATAAAGCGTCTCGTTCATGCTTTGGCTGACCTGGGTCAGGGAGAACTTATACTCAATCACTGCATTGTCAACAGCTTCACCCAGAGCATACTCCTGCTGCCAGATATGGTCAACAGAGCTCCGGACC
>JAFQGT010000008.1 GCA_017415425.1 Oscillospiraceae bacterium
AAAATTGGCAAAGAAACGGTCACACGGGGAAGGCACTCTTTCCCGGAAAACAAATGGTCGTTGGGAGATCCAGGTTATGGACGGATACAAAACCGATGGCCGAAGAAACATTCTTTCCTTTTCGGGAAAAACCCAAAAGGAAGCGAAAGAAAAAAGAGACGAATATTTCCGAAAAAAGGCGATGGGCTTACTTACCGGACAGGATCTGCGGTTCGATGAGTGGGGGGACAGATGGTACGAAAACCACAAGGACAACATCACGGCTACCACTCAGGAAGGTTACAAGTATACCCTTCGGATTCTGAAGGATCATTTTGGTCGGCGAAAGCTGTCGGAGATAAAAGCCATGGACATTGAGCAGTTTCTCAAGAAGCTGCGCAGAGATGGCAAATCGGATTCGACTTTGGCGCAGTGCCGGGGTATGCTGTATCAGATCTTCAACAAGGCCGCTGCCAACGACATCATCCTGAAGAATCCGGTGGCATACGCCGATAAGATGCGCAAGCAGCCCAAGAAGCGCAAGGAGGCCTACACAGCGGACGAAGTTCGCGTCCTGCTCCGTGACCTGCCGGAAAACAAAATCGGCTGGTCGATCCGGCTGATGCTCTGTACGGGCATGCGAGGGCAGGAGATGTTGGGATTAGAGCCCAGACATATCGCAAAGGATGGCTCGTCCATCAACATTGAGCAGGCGGTTGTTCGGATCAAGGGCAGTGTTGCCATTGGCGAGCCCAAGTCCCAGGACAGCTACCGCACGATTCCTGTGCCTGACAATGTGCAGTATTGCGCAAAGCTGTTGCGGGAAAACGGGGACAAGTTTATTTGGGAATCCCCGAAGAAGCCCGGCTCGCCTTGCAATCCTTCCTACTTTGCTAAGCTCTTTAAAGAAGCGATTGGAACAGTAGGGGGTGTCCGCGTGCTGACGCCACATTCCTGCCGGCATACATTCATTTCGCAGATGCAGGCACTGGGTGTCTCTATGGAGACGATTCAGAGCATTGCCGGCCATGCGGATATGGATATGACCAGACATTATCTCCATGTGGAAGAATCTGTCCGGAAAGATGCGGCAAGAAGAATGAGCGAGGCTTTTTTGAAAAAAGGCAAGGGAACTTTCGGAAACGTTTTGGACATAGTGGACCACCTAAAATCGTCCTGATTCAAGATGGATTCAAGATGAAGTGTAGCGGGGAAATCGGGTGTAGCGGCCCGGTTCGAAAAAAATGGTATTTGAGAGGTAAAACCACCGTTTTGGCAAAGAAAAAGTCCCGAAATCTTACGATTTCGAGACTTTTTGGTGGAGATAAGCGGGATCGAACCGCTGACCTCTTGAATGCCATTCAAGCGCTCTCCCAGCTGAGCTATACCCCCATATTCCGCCCGCGATTGCGGACAGCTTTGGTATTATAGCAAGGAAAGGTTGGTTTGTCAAGAGATTGGGTGGATTATTTTTAATTATTTCCGAGGAGAAGACCCAAAATGCGAACATCTGTTAGGGCTGGTGCGGAGTAGGCTCCGTCCAGAATTTGCTCTACGTTATCCGGATTGTTTTCTATTTCTTTAGAGAATAGCTGGGCAGTTTCCACTGTTTGACCTCCCAAAAATCCCACCAAAAGACAGGCAGCAACCATAAACTTTGCCCGGCAGAGAATATCAAAGTCGCTGACGGCCTGTAGCCAGTACCGGTTTAACAGATATCGCAGCAGAGCAAAATGCTCCGGCATCCAGCAGGGAACAGCAGGTGGAGCTTGCAGTCTTGACTGCCATTTAGAGGTGAGGATCTCTAACTGCTGGAAAAACACCATTAGGGCAGTCGGATCCGCATCTCCTGCGTATTCTGCGGCCTCCCGAAGAAATGTCTCCGGCAAAAGCTGTGCCGGCTCACCACCATCGATCTGTGCCTGCACCTCGTGGGCATACAGTAGCAGGACAGCCAATGCCTGAGGAAAGGACATATCGGTGGCCTCCAGAAAATCAAGAAAAACACTGCGGCTGTGCAGCAAAATATCCATAGTCCCGGTATCGTACTCCCGTTCTTCGTCACCGGGAACCTCCTCCCGGCAAAGGGAGTGTTCATCAGATGTGAGGATGAGTCGTGCAGCCTCCGGGCAGGATAGTTCCAATCCCAACTCCGCGAAATTGCCGTAATCGTGACGCAGCCGGGGAAATTGCTGACATACCTGACACAGGGCGTCGTGCCCCAATTCAGCTTGGATTCGGCACAGACCATCCTGCTGCCACATAGGACAGCGACCCTGCTGGGTGGTCATCACCGTGCCGTCCTGGGTATCGCGCAGGACCTGGCGCAGCCGGTCACCCAGAGTCCCGGGTAGAGAGCGATAGTAGGCAGCGGATGCAGAGTCTACATCCACATCCCATTCCTTGCAGCAGCTATCGGAGCAGGCGGCTGCGATGCAGGAAAATGTGTGATAGTAGGCAGGATAAATAAGTTCCATATAGTACCTCAAAAACGGGAAAGCGGTAGCTTTCCCGTTTGATATTATTCTTCTGTTTGCGGCTGCAGGGCGTATAGAGCAGATACGGCATCCCGGAATGCCTCTTGAGAATTGGATATGGCCTCACGATAGGCGTCCAGCTGCGCATTTGCTTGCTGAGCAAGACCAGCAATGTGCTCAGCGGCCGCTTCTGCTTTGGCGGTTGCATCAGCCAACACGGCGTTGGTTTGGGTACAAATCTGCTGTGCTCGCTCCTGTGCCAGCCGTTCGGCACGCTCGGCGCGGCGGTATGCCTCCAGTTCCTGAGGAGTGCCAAATGCATCGGATGCAGAAGCCTTTTCTGCCAACTGTGCTTCCAACTGAGCGATCTTTTCTAGAGCGGAATCCAACTGCTCTTTGAGTGCGGGATCTGCGGCAGAGGCTCGAGCTGTGGCTACCTGCAGCTGGGAATTCAGCTGTTCCACCTTGGAATTGTGCTGATTATTCAAAAATTCAATATAACGAACCACATCCTCACGGCGAAAGCCGTTCAGGGCGCTGCGGAAATGCTGCGTAGACATACGGATGCCTCCTTCATTATTCTATATAGGGAGTATACCACACCCTTGCCGGAAAAACAACTATTTTCCAGAAGAAAGGGGAAAGATTGCGGATGAAAATTCCTCCAACCTCTTTACAAAAGGAAAAAAGCCTGTTATAATAGCTAAGCTTTCAGGTATGCGCCGGTGGCTCAATGGATAGAGCATCGGATTCCGGTTCCGAGGGTTGGGGGTTCGAGTCCCTTCCGGCGTACCATTAAACAGGATATCCCATCCGGGATATCCTGTTTAATTTTTATGTAAGGAAGGGACTCAAATAAAAAGAACCTTTTTTCGTTAGCTATGGTATTACCATAAAATAACAAAACTGGAAGACTATTTTTATAATTCTCCATTATGGACAAACCAATACCTAAACAGCAAAGTATAACCCTTATACTTTGCTGAAAAGGTTGCATTACTTCCTGTTTAATTGTATAATAATTTATAATTATTTATGCAAAGTAGTAATGTGAGGGGTTTAAGTGGGTTGGTATTTTAGAAAAAGCAAATCTGTTGGCCCGTTTAGGGTGAATTTTTCCAAATCCGGCATGTCCTTCTCTACCGGTGTAAAAGGTGCTCGTATGTCTTTTGGTCCCAGAGGTACCTTCGTAAACATTGGTGGAAATGGTATTTACTATCGTAAGAAACTGGGCTCCTCCGCAAAGAGCAACGGTTCTCGCGGTAAATCCTATGCGCAGAATGGCGCTGTACAATATGTGGAGAATTATGCGCAAACCGTGGATGCAATTACAGTCCAAGAACAAACACAAGGTGTATCTGTAACCAATCAGGCTATTGTAAAAGATATTAAGCGCGCACGGCTTTTGAATTGGCTGTGGGTTGCACTATCTGTGATCCTCCTGGCTTGTGTCGGTTGGTGGGCAGCGATTATCATACTGGCGATCCGTATTCTTTTACCGCGTTTCTTCCGTGCAGATGTAAACTACGAACTGGATGCAGAAGCGGCAAACGAATGGGAAAGGTTTGCCGAGTTCTTTTCCACTCTTAAAACCAGCAAAAAGCTTTGGGTAATTGAAACATCCCAAAGTGTCATGAATACAAAGACGAATGCTGGCGCGGGTAGAAATCTTACACGAAGCCAGCTGACACTAAAGAAAACTAAGGCCAACCGAACAATTGGCTTCGGCGTATTTTCAAATGCTCCGTGCTTTAAGTTGAAAGGAAAGCAGTGTACGCTCTTGTTCCTCCCTTGCGATATTATTATCAAGAAGGGAAAGCATATCGTAGCTTGTTCCTATGAGAATCTTGATGTCCGAACAAGTACTACCAACTTTATTGAAACAGATCCTGTTCCTAAAGATGCAACCATCATTCGTTACACCTGGCAATTTGTAAACAAAGATGGTTCTGCGGACAGGAGATATGCCAACAACCGTCAATTACCGGTGTGCCAGTACGGCCGTATTATGTTGCAGGCGGGCGATCAAATCGGTGTTGAAATTCATGTGTCCAATGCCACTATCACTGCTAATGTTGGTACAGCTTACCGGTATTATGCTAACTACCTAGAAGAGCTATCCTTCCATAACCAGGCCGCAGCACTGTCCTCCACATTCCAAGAGGAGGAAACTGATGATACATCTTATACCGCAGAGATTCCGGCGGCTACAAATGACAATTATTCGGATATCTTTGATAACGCAGAGGATTCTGTTGAACAGAATGCTCTGATCGATGAAATGATGATGTTTTTGAAAGAGGAATGACCTATGTCTAAGTACAATCAAGAACTTCATAGCAACTATCAAAAAGCAATACAGGCGTTTTTGAATGTGTATCCTAGCAAAACGGACAAAATGTCTGTGCTGATTGATGGTTATTGCCGCACTTGTGCTCTGTATCTATGGAACGCCTTTGGTGTGAATCTGTCTGTTTGCACGGATGGAATCAACGAGTTGTATGCAGAGAACAAGCATAAGCGAGCATACACAACTACTCAAGTAGCCAGTGCGCTGAACAAGCTTGCACAAAAACAATACACATTACCCGTACCGGAATTCTTCGAGAATATCGTTGCGCAGGATCGTATTGACGGAACAAACTATAGCCGCAAACTGGCATCTTGCTTGAGCCTGGTATTTATTTCGTTTGCGCTGATCGACGGGAATGTAACCGCTGAGGAAGCAAAGATAATCACCAAACTGCAACGCGATTTAGTTGCCTGCTGTGACAATAAGCAGATTCAAGCTTATGCAGATACCATTGATGTGGCTGATTTTGTTGACAGTGAGCCTATGCAAGCGGCACCTGCGACACTGGCCTACAAACAAAGTGCACCTAAAAAGAAGAGTGCTGCCGAAACAAAGGTTAAGAAATCGGCAGATCCCATGAGCGTATTGAATAAGCTGATTGGATTGTCCTCCGCGAAACAATCCGTAAGTGAATTGCGGGATTTTGCAAAGATTCAGCAGGCAAGAAAGAGTAGAGGACTCCCTGTATCGGAGATTTCTTATCACCTGGTTTTCACTGGCAATCCTGGCACCGGCAAGACTACTGTTGCGCGTTTGGTCGCTCAGATTTATAAAGAGTTAGGCCTTGTTTCCAAAGGCCATTTGGTAGAAGTAACTGCCAAGGATCTTGTGGCTGGGTATGTTGGCCAAACCGCCATCAAAACTGGAGAGGTCATCAATGAGGCGCTGGGCGGCGTGTTGTTTATAGACGAAGCCTACGCACTGGTTGATACAAACGGACAAGGATACGGTCAAGAAGCGATTGATACCATTTTGAAAGAGATGGAGGATCATCGTGACGATCTTGCAGTAATTGTTGCAGGATATTCAGATCCGATGGAGAAATTCATTCGGTCAAACCCCGGATTGAAATCCCGCTTCAATCGGTTCGTACATTTTGATGATTTCTCCTCAGAAGAGCTGTTTGCAATTTTCCAATCTCTCTGCAAAAAGAATGCGTACACAGCTGATCAAAAGGCAAGTAAACTCATTAAGGATCACCTTGGCGCATTGACGAAATCCGCGGGGGATGATTTTGCAAATGCACGCACTGTAAGAAATTTCTTTGAAACAGTAATTGCAAAGCAAGCAACGCGCATTTCTGGAGAAAAGGATCCCTCCACCGAGCTTCTCTCAACGATAACGGAGGCAGATGTTATGTGGTGTACGGATGCGGATTCAAAGGCTGAATCTCTGGAAGATGTGCTGAGTGAATTGAACTCCTTGATCGGTTTGGAAATGGTTAAGGAAGAGATTGCAGACTTGATACATGTAGTAGAGCATCAGCAGCGGAGAAAAGCGCAAGGTTTGCGGATTCCCTCTATGTCTTTGCATCTTGTGTTTATGGGTAACCCTGGCACAGGTAAGACAACCGTAGCACGGTATATTGCCAGACTCTATAAGAGTTTGGGCCTGTTGTCGAAAGGACATTTGGTTGAAACCGATCGAAGCGGCTTAGTTGCGGGATATGTGGGTCAAACTGCAATTAAAACACAAGATATTATCAACGAGGCTATGGGCGGTGTTCTCTTTATTGATGAAGCATACACCCTCAACGGCAGCGGTAGCAATGATTACGGCCAAGAAGCAATCGATACACTGCTGAAGGTAATGGAAGACAAGCGCGATGGTTTTGTGGTGATCGTGGCGGGATACCCGGAGCTGATGGATAATTTTGTCCATTCTAACCCCGGCTTAGAGTCCCGGTTTAACCGCTACATACATTTTGAGGATTACAGCGCAGATGAGATGCTGCGCATTTTCAAAATGTCCTGTGATAAGAACCAGTATGTGCTGACGGAAGCTGCGGAAACAGCGGTCAAAGATTTTTTTGCCACTGTATCGATTTCCACTATTGCTAACGGCAGAGGCGCGCGGAACTTGTTTGAAAAAGTAGTAACACAGCAGGCAAAGCGGATCGCTTCTATGTCTGAAAACCACGCTGACGAGCTTAGCACCATTACAGAAGATGATATTAAACATGCTTTGGCGCGGGGGGATAAATAATGGAGAACTCTGCATACGAACAGGCTCCCACAGCCTATGCACAGAATCAAAACGGGGAAATTGTACTTTCCCTGGGAAGTGATACAAATGGTGAAGCCTTCAATCAAAACTTAAGCAGCATTCCTCATTTCCTGGTGTGCGGCTTTTCCGGTGCAGGCAAAACATCTTTTGTTCAAAGTGTTATGACCCATATCTGTTCCAGCCAAACAAAAGACGATGTTCGCTTTATCATCTATGATTCCAAGGCAATAGACTACAGTGTTTTTAATGGAACACCCCATATGCTGCTCTCTGTAATCACAGATGAAACAAAGGCGGCGGGTGCAGTTCTTTGGTTGAATACCGAAGTCCAGCGAAGAATAAAAGCATTGTTTGATGCAGGCACAAAAGATATTGCGGGATATAATCGTAGAGCAGCTACAAGGTTGCCGAGAATCTTTGCAATTTTCGATGATTTCTCTTCCACAAGATTTGATACCCAAACTGTGGCGGCATTAACTAATATTTTGAAGAATGGTCGGGTAGCAGGTGTTCATTGCGTGCTTGTTACCTCTATGCCCTCTTCTCAGGCGTTGCAAAAAGATATAATTTCTAATCTGCCTTGCCGCATATCTTTCTGCGTATCCAGCCGGGCAGATTCGAGAATTGCGATTGAGCAAAACGGAGCTGAGAACCTGCAAGTCCCTGGTGAGATGATCTTCAAGTATCAAAATATTTTTGCTAAATGCCAGGCGCTCTATATTCCGTTTGTTGATGTACAGGCTGCTATGAAACAGCTGTGCAAGAAACAGAAAAAGGATCTCAACCAGTTGGGCAATATGGCAGCAAATATCTTTGCAGACGAAAAAACTGCACAGAAAGAAACTAAGGGTGAACTGGATGGTGACGAGATGTTACCAGCAGCGGTTGATGTGGTCTTGGAAACCAGACAGGCTTCTGTCTCTATGTTGCAGCGCAGATTAAAGCTTGGCTATGCAAGAGCTGCCCGTATTGTGGACGAAATGGAAGAAATGGGAATTGTCGGCCCATTCCAAGGCAGCATACCAAGAGAAATATTGATCACCAAGCAACAGTGGGATGCAATGCGCGGTGTTGCACCAAATCCGGCGGTAAAGCAGCAGAGCAGTGCAGCAGCAAAGCGCACTGTAGCAGAGGAACCTCCGATTGCTTTACGGGACTTTTCTGAATTTAGTGTTGCCAATGGTGCAATTAGTATCTACGGCAACGAAGTTCATGTTAGTAAAAAAGTGATGACTCGTTACGGTAGCGGTACAACAACGGCACACTTTACCGGCGACAGCTTTTCTGCACTCATTTACAAAAAACCACGGTTGTTTTCTCCGGGGTATATTGAATTCAAATTTAAGGACGAGACAGACTTCACAAATAATCAGCCTCATTTAATTGATATTAGCCAAGGCGATATCTCTGAGTTCCTTAGATCTGAGTTCAGCAGTGCACAGGCAAAGATCGTCCACTTGTTCCTGCTTCAACTTGCAGAAGATGCACATGTTCCAATAACCGAGCTATAAACATATACTGCCAGCAGTTTTTCTTGCAAATATTCTGGGCTGTGTATCTCATAGGAGGGGAATGTACTGTTATCTGACTGCAAAAACCGTTGATATTGCTTCGCTTTTCCCCAAATCCTATAAGAACAATCGTACCAAATACGGGGATACCCATAAGGGATATCCCCGTATTTTTTGTCCTTTCAGAGGGAGTTTTGTCCCGGAAATACTTGACAATAGACGTGAGGAGAGATACAATTTCTTTGCAATTTCCGAAAGGGAGGGACTTTTTGTGGAATTGTGGACTTCAGAACATATGAAATGCCAGATTCCGGCAATGATCGCTATTGTGGTGATTTCCATTGCGCTAAGGATATTTTTGGGCAAGGCTGACCGCCGTTTCAGAATCATTCCGCTGCAGGTGATTGCAGTGTTGCTGGTGTTGCTGGAGATCGGCAAGCAGGTGGTGTCATTCCGCCATCCCAGTGGCTATGATCTTTACAGCATCCCGCTGCATTTTTGCTCGGTTTATCTGTTCACTCTGCCGGTGATGTCCTTTTACAAGGGGAAAAACCGGGAAGTCGTGACGGCGGTTGTCAGCACGATGTGCGTGGGTTTGCTGCTGTTTATGGTGATCTACCCCAATTTGATTTTTCCGCCGGCGGATGTGGAAAATTTCTTCAATAGCTATATGAGTTTTCACACCATTGTGTTTCACAATTTGGTGCTGCTGGCTACGGTGTTGATCTTTGCGCTGGATTTGTCTTTCCCGACTGTGAAAGGGGAGAAGCGGTGGTTGTCAGTGTCGATGGTGGTGTTTTCTGCCGTTGCCGGTTCTATGGCCCAGATCCTCAAAACCAATTTTGCGAATTTCTATTCCTGCAATATACCGCCGGTGGAGGCGTTCCGCCTGCAAATGCAGGGTGTGCTGGGTTACGGCTTGACACAGACGATCTATGTGTTGGTACTGGCGGTGCTGCACGTGCTGTTTATGCTGGGGTGCTATTGGCTTTACCGGAGTATTTATTTACTGACAACCGGAAAGCGGCAAAAGGTGACGATGTAAATACAAAACAGTTCTGCGAATACCTTCGCAGAACTGTTTTTGTTTAGGCGCGAGAAGAGCGGATATCCTTAAAAGGAGGGTTTTGCTGAATAAAGCACCCGGTAACCGTCATACTAAATGCAAAACTTGGATTCCGGGAGACAGGATTATGTGTACAGCGGCAACCTATAAAACGAAGGATTTCTATTTTGGCAGAACACTGGACTATGAGTATTCTTACCGGGAAGAAATCACCATTACGCCCCGGAAATTTCCGTTGCTGTTCCGCGGAATGGACAAATTGGAAACTCATTACGCAATGATCGGTATGGCGTATGTTAAGGATAACTACCCCCTGTATTACGATGGGGTAAATGAAAAGGGTCTGGCGATGGCAGGTCTGAATTTTGTGGGATTTGCAGACTACAAAGATCCGGTAACCGGTGGTGACAATATCGCCAGTTTTGAGTTCATTCCGTGGATCCTTGCCCAATGTGCCAGCGTGCAGGAGGCCAAAGCGCGCATCGAGAAAATGAATCTGACCAATGCGCCGTTTAGTACAGAATTGTCGCCGGCTCAGCTGCACTGGATCATTGCCGACCGGCAAGAGGCCATCACGGTGGAGTCGGTAAAGAGTGGGATTCGGATTTATCCCAACCCTGTGGGCATTCTGACCAATACCCCGCCTTTTGACCAGCAGATGCTCCACTTAAGTGATTATATGCATTTGTCTGCCAGGCCGCCCCACAACCATTTTTCGGACAAGCTGTCCTTACAGACCTACAGTCGCGGTATGGGTGCGATGGGACTTCCGGGAGATCTGTCCTCCCAATCCCGCTTTGTTAGGGCAGCGTTTGTAAAAATGAATTCTGTTTCCGGGACTACAGAGCCGGAAAGCGTCAGCCAGTTTTTTCATATCTTGAATTCTGTGGATCAGCAAAGAGGATGCTGCCAGGTAGAGGAGGGAAAGTATGAGACTACTATCTACACCTCCTGCTGCAACGGGGATAAGGGGATTTATTACTACACAACCTATGACAACCATCAGATCACCGGGGTGAATATGCACAAGGTAGATCTGGACGGGAGCGTATTGACTCGTTATCCCCTTGCGTACGGAGAGCAGATCGCCTGGCAGAATTAAGAGAATCGTCAAAATATCCCCCCGGCGCAGCCGGGGGGATTTGGCGTTAGTGGGGGTTACCGGCGGTGTCGGCGCCGTCACCGGTCAGACCCAATCGGGCGGCGGCGTCCTGGCGCATCTTGTATTTGAGCACCTTGCCGGCGGCGTTCATTGGGAACGCATCCACAAACTCGATGTATTTGGGCACTTTGTGCCGTGCCATACTGGCTTTGATGTAGGCGGTCATCTCCTCCACGGTCACAGAGCCTGGTTCTTTCAGGATAATGCAGGCCATAATTTCCTCGCCGTACTTTTTGTCCGGCACGCCGATCACCTGGACATCCTTGGTCTGGGGATGGGTGTAGATAAACTCCTCAATCTCCTTGGGATAGATGTTCTCACCGCCCCGGATGATCATATCCTTCAGCCGGCCGGTGATCCGGTAGTTACCGGCCTCGTCTTTGCAGGCCAGATCGCCTGAGTGGAGCCAGCCGTCTTCATCGATGGTGTCCTTGGTTGCCTGGGGCATTTTGTAGTAGCCCTTCATTGTATTGTAGCCCTTAGCGCAGAACTCACCGTTGACGCCGGGACCCACTTCCTCGCCGGTTTCCGGGTCGATGACTTTACATTGGACGTGGGGGAAGGCGTAGCCGACGGTTTCGGTGCGTACCTCCATAGAATCCGTCCAGGCACTCATCGTATTGCCCGGGGCGCACTCGGTCTGTCCGTAGACGCTGACGATACCGGTCATATTCATCTCATCCGGCTGAGCCGCCCGGCGCATCAGTTCCGGAGGACAGCCTGCGCCCGCCATAATGCCGGTGCGCATATGGGAGAAGTCGGTTTTCCGGTAGTCCGGATGGTTGAACATCGCGATAAACATCGTGGGCACGCCGTTGAAGCAGGTGATCCGCTCCTGATTGATGCAAGCCAAAGAGGATTTGGCAGAGAAATAGGGCATCGGACACATAGTAGCGCCGTGGGTCATAGAGGAGGTCATAGAAAGGGTCATACCGAAACAGTGGAACATAGGCACTTGGATCATCATCCGATCTGCGGTGGAAAGCCCCATCCGGTCGCCGATACACTTGCCGTTGTTGACCACATTATAGTGAGTTAACATAACACCCTTGGGGAAGCCGGTAGTGCCGGAGGTGTACTGCATATTGCACACATCGTCGGGGCGGACGGCGGCGGCCATCCGTGCCACCTGCTCCCGGCTGATCAGGCTGTAGCGGTCCATCGCCTCGTCAAAGGTCAGACAGCCGGGCTGCTTGAAGCCCACGGTGATCACATTCCGCAGGAAGGGCAGGCGCTTACAATGCAAGGGTTCTCCTGCCTTGGCAGAGGCAATCTCCGGGCACAGCTCATTGATAATGCCCCGGTAGTCGGAGTCCAGACAGGACTCGATCATCACCAGTGTGTGGGTATCGGACTGGCGGAGCAGGTATTCCGCCTCGTGAACCTTGTAAGCGGTATTCACTGTGACCAGCACCGCGCCCAGCTTGGTGGCAGCCCAGAAGGTGATGTACCAGGCAGGCACATTGGTGGCCCAAACGGCTACTTTGCTGCCGGCTTTTACGCCCATAGATACCAATGCCCGGGCAAACCGATCCACATCCTCCCGGAACTGGGAGTAGGTGCGAGTGTAGTCCAGGGTGGTGTACTTAAAGGCGTACTGGTCGGGGAACTCCTCAGCAACCCGATCCAAAACCTGGGAGAAGGTCAGATCGATCAGGGCATCCTTTTTCCAAATGTACTGGCCGGTGCCGTCGTGGTTAAAATAAAGAGATTTTTTCATACCCCGGGTAGAGTGGAACCGGCTCATATAGTTAACAAAGTAGGGGAAAATGACCTCCGGGTCCTGCAGATCCTCCATCCACTCCGGTTTCCATTCCAAAGAGAGGAAACCGTCGTAGTTCACAGAGGACAGCGCCCGCATTACATCGTCAATGGGCATCGTGCCCTCACCGATCAGCTGATAAGCGCCGGTGTCGTCAGAGTCCCGTAGGTGAACGTGGCGCACATAAGCGCCCAAATTTTTAATGGTGGTATCACCGCTTTCACCAAAATCCCGATAGGGGTGATGGACATCCCACAACACGCCTAAGTAGTCGCTGGCAAATTGATCCATCATTGCCCGAAGCCGGGCGGTGTCGGCATAGATGCCGCTGGTTTTGATCAGCAGACCCACGCCCAGTTCTTCCGCTTTGGCAAGCAGGCGGCAGATCCGCTGCTGAACCAGCTCCTCCGCTTCTCGGAGGGCGCAGGCCACTACATAGGGAACCTGTGCATTGCAGGCTACCTCCAGCAGATTCAGCAGAGTTTCTTCGGCAGAATCATCGGTCGACAGGTCGCAGGAGGTATCAAAGCAGGGGATCGTCAGTTTCTTTTCCCGCAGCTGACGGACGGTTGCCGCGGTCTGATATTTATGGAAAGGGCCGCTACGATCCAGCAGGGGATTGAATTTCGGAAGATTGTAGACCTCGACACCGGAAAAACCCATATCCAGAGCGGTTTCCAGCATCTCATCCCAGCTTAAGTTTGGCCAGCCACGGGTGGAAAAGGAAAGTTTCATACTTCTTCCTCCTCGTAGACGATTTTGTTCAGTGCGCTCAGGTAGGCGTGGATGCTGGCGCCCACAATGTCTGTGGAGATACCACGGCCGGAATAGACCTTACCGCCGGAACGCAGCTTCACCACCGTTTGACCCATAGCTTCACGACCCTCGGTGACGGACTGGATCTGGAAATCATCCAGTTCATAGTGGCGGCCGGTGATCCGCTCAATGGCAAGGAAAGCCGCATCAATAGGGCCGTCACCCAGATACACACCTTCCATCGGGGTGTCATTTTTGAACAGTTTCATATGGGCGGTGGCGGAGACGGCGCTTCCGGAGGTGATCACATAGTTGTCAAGCCGGTAGGTGGAGGGGACTTGCATCGCGGCGGAGGCCACGATGGCGTCCAGTTCCTTGGTGCTGACCTGCTCTTTCTTGGCGGCGATGGTCTGGAAGGCATCGAAGACCTTGACATAATCATCTTCCGACAGGTCGTATCCCAGGCGCTCCACCGCTCTGGTAACACCGGCCAGATCATCGTGAGCGGTCAGATAGATGCCGGAATCTTCTTCTGCACTGACACCAAAGGGAGATGACTTGCCTCGTCCGGATTGGCACATCCAGGTGATCTGGTCGATGGCGCGGCTGAGCTGATGGGTATGGATGCCGGTGGAAGTTCCAAAGGAATCCTCCTTGGTGGCAATGATCCGGGACACGTTGGCAAGGCTGGGGCAGTTGATGGGATAGGCAGCGGTTTTGACCTCACCGGCACCCTGCAGCACAGCGGCAATGGCGCAGCTGTCTGCCATAGACAAGGTGTTGGCGCAGCCTATGCCCAGTGTTACCGTGGACAGAGCGGGGACAGCTTCCTGCAAATTTTTGATAAAGTCGGAGAACTCTCCGGGCAGCATCGTGCCGGCAGTATCCCATACGGTGATGGTCTTGGCACCTGCGGCAATGGCGGCTGTGATGGCGCTATGGAGGAATGCAGGCTCGCTGCGGGTAGCATCTTCGGCCACAAACTCTGTGTCGCATACAGCGGCGCAGGCGGAGACGGTTTCCGTAATGGCGCAGAGCATCGCCTCGGGCTTTTTATGGAACAGGTATTCCATTTGCACAGGACTTACCGGTGCACAGACCTGCAGTCGGGGATGCTTTGCCTGCTGCAGCGCTGCCCACACAGGAGCAATGGTATCGGGATCCAGGCCCACCGGCACAGCCACAATGCTGCCGGTAACAGCGGAAGCGATAGACTTGACCCGCAGAGCATCGGTACGGGAGCCGCTGAGACCTTCCAGCTCAATGGCATAGACGCCCAGTTTATCCAACTGCTTTGCTAGCTCGATCTTTTCCTTAAAGGACAGGCTGAACCCCTCTGCAGACTGTTTCATTGTAATATCGCTGATTCTTACCATAGCTGTCACTCCTTCATAAAATAAGAAAAGCCCTGAGGCCGTATGACCTCAGGGACGAATTTACATTCGCGGTACCACCCTGGTTATTCTCCCACCGGAGAATCCCTCATCGGGCTCTAACAAGCCCTATCCCTGTAACGGAGGAGACCGGGTCCCACTACTTGCCGCAACTTTCGCAAGACCGACTCGGGAATCAGATCGCTCGATCCGTCTGCACCGGCTTACACCAACCGCCGGCTCTCTGGAGCATCCAAAAGGAGCAAATTTTCCGTCAAAGTCATTTGGTATATGTACGCATTTAACCACAAATCCTGAGATTTGTCAATAAAAATATTCCAAAAGCATAACTTTTGCGAAATTGCACAAAAACTGTTGCATAAAATAAAAAATTCTTTGACAGAAAAACATTTGACTTTCCGTGGAGGACGTGATAGAGTATAGGCAATATGGAAAAGGCTGTGACGAAGACGGTCGGGTAGCGCATTTGCAGAGAGCCGGTGGATGGTGCAAACCGGTAATGGGGTATCCGCAAGACCCATCCCTTCCGAGCCGGAAAACTGAACCGAATCAGTAAGTTTTTCCCGTTCTCCCGCGTTAAGGGATAGCGCTTGTTGGAGTGTGAAGTGGCGGCGCAAGCTGCAATTTGAGTGGTACCGCGGGTAAAGTATACTCGTCTCAAGAGATTTCTTGAGACGTTTTTTGTTTTTTATGATCTGTTTCCAGAAAGGAGAATTACCGTGACCAATACAAACACCTCGACACAACTGATGGATATTGCAACCCGTATCAGAGGTATGCGGGAGATTTTAGGCTACAGTATGCAGAAGATGGCCGAACAGACCGAGGTGACGGAGGAGATTTACCGCCAGTATGAGTCCGGTACGGTAGATTTGCCCTTTACCTTCCTGCATAAGTGCGCCAAGATCTTTGACGTGGAAATTACGGTTCTTTTGGAGGGTCACAGTGCCAAGCTGTCCGGCTATACCGTTACCCGGCGGGGCAAGGGTTTGACTACTGCCAGCGAGGACGGCATCACCATTCAGGATATGGCCCCTATGTTTCGCAAAAAACTGGCAACGCCTTACTGGGTCACCTATCAATACTCTGCCGAGCTGCAGGATAAACCCATCCACACCACTACCCACACCGGTCAGGAATTTGATCTGGTAATCAAAGGTGCTATGCGGATCCGGATCGGTGACCACGAGGAAATCCTCAGAGAGGGCGACAGCATCTTCTATAAATCCTCCACCCCCCACGGTATGATCGCCATTGACGGGCAGGATTGCGTGTTCCTGTCTATGATTATGGCCTCCGACACCACCGATCAACCGCTGTATATCGGTCAAAGCCGCAAGGGCAAGCACGAACAGAAACTGCTGTGCAACAAGTTCGTCAACGTGGAAGAAGATGAAAACGGCGTGATGCAGGACATTTCCTTTGCAGACGCAGATACCTATAACTTTGCCTTTGATACGGTGGATGCCATCGCCAGAAGAGAACCGGAAAAGCTGGCTATGGTCCACGTAGCAAACGATATGACCGAGCGCCGGTTTACGTTCAAGGACATTAAGGATGCCTCCAGCCAGAGCGCCAACTACTTTAAGTCCCTGGGTATCAAACGGGGCGACCGGGTGATGCTGGTGCTGAAGCGCCACTATCAGTTCTGGTTTGCTATTCTGGGTCTGCACAAGCTGGGCGCCATTGCGATCCCTGCCACCAATCAGCTGATGGAGCACGATTTTGTTTACCGCTTCCAGGCTGCTGATGTGAGCGCTGTGCTGTGTACCGCCGACGGCAACACTGCGGAGCAGATCGAGCTGGCAGAGAAGACCGCCGGTATGAACCTGACCAAGGTGCTGGTAGGTGGCGGCCGGGATGGCTGGCATAATTATAATGAGGAGTACAGCCTCTTCAGCCGCCGGTATGAGCGTTCTGCAGATGCTCCTTGCGGCGACGATCCGATGCTGATGCTCTTCACCTCCGGCACCACCGGCTATCCTAAGATGGCCACTCATTCTTACAAGTATGCGCTGGGTCATTATGTGACGGCAAAGTACTGGCACCTGTGTGAGCGGGACGGACTGCATTTCACCATTTCCGAAACCGGCTGGGGCAAGGCTCTGTGGGGTAAGCTTTACGGTCAGTGGCTGTGCGAGGGTGCGGTGTTTACTTATGACTTTGACCGGTTTGACGCAGAGAAGATTTTGCCGATGTTCGCCAAGTACAATATTACCACATTCTGCGCGCCGCCTACGATGTACCGGATGCTGATCAAGCAGGATTTGAGCAAGTATGACCTGTCTTCTATTCATCACGCTACCACCGCAGGTGAAGCGCTGAATCCTGAGGTGTTCTATCAGTTTGAGAAGGCTACCGGTCTGCGAATCCACGAAGGCTTCGGTCAGACGGAAATGACGCTGGGCATTGCCAATCTGTACGGCGCCAACATCAAGCCCGGTGCTATGGGCAAGCCGGTTCCCGGCTATGGCATCGACATCGTGGATTCCGACGGAAATCCGGTGGAAGATGGTGTCAATGGCGAGATCGTCATCCGTACCGATCCTAAGCCTACCTGCGGTGTATTTTTGGGTTACTACCGTAATCAGGAGGCTACTGATGCAGTGTGGCACGACGGTATGTACCACACAGGCGATGTGGCCTGGCGGGATGAGGATGGCTACTACTGGTATGTGGGCCGTGCTGACGATGTGATCAAGTCCTCCGGCTACCGGATCGGACCGTTTGAGATCGAATCCACCATTATGGAGCTGCCCTATGTGCTGGAGTGCGGCGTTTGCGCCGCACCGGATGAGGTTCGTGGACAGGTGGTAAAGGCCTGTATTGTGCTGGTGCCCGGTACAGAGGGTACAGAGGAGCTGAAGAAAGAGATCCAGACCTATGTCAAGAACCACACCGCGCCCTACAAGTATCCCCGCATCGTAGAATTCCGCACGGAACTGCCCAAGACTATCAGCGGCAAGATCCAGCGGAACAAGCTGTAATGTTTTTATTGACAAGTTTCTATAAAAATGGTATGATTCCTTATTATAAAAGGCATTGATGGAGAGTAGCCGCCGTCCAAACTGTCCCAGAGAATTGGCGTTTGGTGCGAGCCATGACAGAGGCAGCGTGCTTGTCCCTCCGGAGCCGGGAGGAAGAAAGCGTTTGCCGTAGACCCTCCACGCGTCAGCTGCGTCAGTGCTTAGGGCGTGTCAGTGCCCGAGGAGTGGCATACCGCTGTAAGGCGGGTGCAATTTGAGTGGTACCGCGGGTTGTTTTTTACAGCTCGTCTCAAGGAATCTTCTTTGAGACGAGCTTTTATTTTTGTGAGGTGTCCTATGGAACAGACATTGTCAGGTATGGATTATAAGATCCGGGAGATTGCCGGGCGCATTCGGGAATTGCGGCAGATCAGCGGCTATTCCGTGGAAGAGATGGCTCAGCGCACCAATGTGACACCGGAAGAATATCGGCAGTATGAAGACGGCAGCCGGAATATGAGCATTGCTTTCCTATACCGCTGCGTGTTGATCTTTGGCGTGGATTTATCCGATCTGTTGGAAGGCCACAGCCCCAAGCTGCGGACTTACGCACTGACCAGAAACGGTCAAGGTCAGCGGATCGAGGAAGCGCACCATATGGTTGGCTACAACCTGGCTGCTGACTTTCGTAACCGAATCGCGCTGCCCTTGTATATGGAGCTTGCCTACCGGGAAGGCGCTGAGCAAGAGGATATCGAACTGACCACCCACGTGGGACAGGAGTGCGATATTGTGATCCGGGGTCATATGCGGATCCAGATCGGGGAGCATACGGAAGTGCTGGGCCCTGGTGACTGTATTTATTATGATTCTGCCACGCCTCACGGTATGGTCGCCGTGGACGGGGTGGATTGCGCGTTCTACGCAATCGTGCTGAGCAACTCCGCTGCCCGTGAGGGTGAGCAGGCCGCCGCAGTGGAAACCCCCTCTGCGAAACGGAAAGCTGCGGATGACGAGCGCCGTATTTATCATAATTTCATCATCCCCACAGAGGATGCGGATGGGAATCTTACCGCCATTGCTTTTCAAAATGAAGATAAGTTCAACTTTGCCTTTGATGTGATCGATGCTCTGGGCCGCAATAAGCCGGAACGCCGGGCAATGCTCCACGTGGGAGCCGACGGTACCGAGCGTACCTTCACCTTCCAGGATATGAAAAAGGAGTCGGCAAGAGCTGCCAACTACTTTAAGGCAATGGGCATCAAGCGGGGCGACCGGGTGATGCTGGTGCTGAAGCGCCACTATCAATTCTGGTTTGCGGTGTTGGGCCTGCACAAGCTGGGCGCTGTGGCAATCCCCGCCACCAATCAGCTTCTTGTCAAGGACTTTGCGTATCGCTTTCAGGCGGCAGATGTCCGGGCAATTCTCTGCACTGCCGACGGTGACACCGCCGATGCTGTGGATGAAGCAGCAAAGCAGTATCCGGCTCTGGCTCACAAGATTTTGGTGGGCGGTAGCCGGGACGGCTGGCATAATTTCAATGAAGAGTATTCTATGTACAGCAGCCACTTTGCAAGGGCAGAGGACGCGCCCTGCGGCAACGATCCTATGCTGATGTTCTTCACATCCGGCACTTCCGGATATCCTAAGCTGGCTGCCCACAATTACAAATACCCGTTGGGCCATTTCATTACCGCTAAGTACTGGCACGGCGTTCGTCCCGACGGTCTGCACCTGACCATCTCCGATACCGGCTGGGCAAAGTCTATGTGGGGCAAGCTCTACGGTCAGTGGCTTTGCGAGGCGGGATTGTTCGTCTATGATTTCGATCGCTTTGACGCGGAGAAGATCCTACCCAAGTTTGCTCAGTACGGCATTACCACCTTCTGCGCGCCGCCCACGATGTACCGGATGCTGGCCAAGCAGGATCTGAGCCGGTTTGATCTTTCTTCCATCGTCCACGCATCCACCGCCGGTGAAGCACTGAATCCGGAGGTATATCGCCAGTTCCAGAATGCTACCGGCCTGGATATTATGGAAGGCTTCGGCCAATCCGAGAGCACGCTGATCATAGGCAATCTGATCGGCAGTAGCCATAAGTTGGGTTCTATGGGTAAGCCGGTGCCGCTGTACAGCGTGCAGCTTCTGGATGCCGAGGGCAATCCCGTGGATCCCGGTGAAACCGGCGAGATCTGCATTGATATTTCCAAGGGTCTGCCCTGCGGCCTTGCTTATGCTTATGAGGGCAGTCCGGAAGTCACCGCAGAAACCTGGCGGGACGGCTATTACCATACAGGAGATCTGGCCTGGAAGGACGAGGACGGCTTCTACTGGTATGTGGGTCGCGCCGATGATGTGATCAAGTCCTCCGGTTACCGGATCGGACCGTTTGAAATTGAAAATGTGATTATGGAACTGCCCTATGTGCTGGAGTGCGGCGTATCCGCAGCTCCGGATGAAGTGCGCGGGCAGGTGGTGAAGGCCAGCATCGTGCTGGTGAAGGACTTCAAGGGTACGGATGAATTGAAAAAGCAGATCCAGGACTATGTAAAGTCCCGCACTGCTCCCTATAAGTACCCCAGAATTGTAGAATTCCGGGAGAGTCTTCCCAAAACTACCAGCGGAAAAATTATAAGAAAGCAGTTGTAAGCTATGGAGCATAAACGCCTAACCCTGTTTGCTGGACATTACGGCAGCGGCAAGACAAATATTGCCGTCAATTATGCCCTGCATCTGGCATCTCTGGGGAAACAGGTGTGTATTGGAGATCTGGACATTGTCAATCCCTACTTCCGCACCAAAGACAGCGCCCGGGAATTGAATGATGCCGGTGTGGAACTGATCTCTCCTCAATTTGCCAATACCAATGTGGATTTGCCTGCTCTGCCGGCGGAGGCCTATCGATTGGTGGAGGACAGATCGGTATACGGCATTATGGATATTGGCGGTGACGACCGGGGGGCGTACGCCCTGGGGCGGTATGCACCCTTTATCAAGGAGGAGAACGACTACCGGATGGCCTTCGTTGCCAACTGCTACCGACCCCTGACCCGGACACCCGAGGATGCGCTGGAAGTGATGCGAGAAATTGAAGCCGCCTGCGGCCTCTGCTTTACCTGTATCGTCAACAACAGCAATCTGGCCTCCGAAACCACACCTCAAACGGTGCGGGATTCCCTTGGCTTTATTGAGCAGCTGAGTCGCATCTCCGGTCTTCCCCTGTGGCTGACCACCGCAAGAGCCGATGTGGCGGCAGAACTAATTGATCTACCCAATGTACTACCCCTGCGGTTGCAGGAAAAATATTTTGACTTACCATCCCAGAAGCCGCAACCGCGACCTCTGTGGGGATAACGACACCACGAAGGAGGAAACCCAAATGGCAAATGTAACATTCCATACAGATCTGTGTAAGGGCTGCGGCCTGTGCGTCAATGCCTGCCCCAAGGGTATCTTGGCGATTGCCGCAGACAAGATCAACAAAAAAGGCTATTCCCCCGCGGTGATGACCGACCAGGAAAAGTGCATCGGCTGCGCTTTCTGCGCTACGATGTGTCCTGATTGCATCATCACGGTAGAAAAGTAAGGAGGCAGACAAATGGCAGAAAGAGTACTTATGAAGGGCAACGAGGCCATTGCAGAAGCTGCAATCCGGGCCGGCTGTCGACACTACTTTGGCTACCCCATCACCCCTCAGACAGAGATCGCTGCATATATGGCAAAGAAAATGCCCAAGATCGGCGGCGTGTTCCTGCAGGCGGAAAGTGAAGTTGCCTCTATTAATATGGTTTACGGCGCTGCCGCTGCCGGTATGCGGGTAATGACTTCCTCCTCCTCTCCCGGAATCTCGCTGAAGGCCGAGGGTCTCAGTTATATTGCAGGTTCCGATGTGCCTGCTCTGGTGGTCAATGTTCAGCGTGGCGGTCCCGGTCTGGGCGGCATTCAGCCCAGCCAATCCGACTATTTCCAGGCCACCAAAGGTGGCGGCCACGGCGACTACCGGATGATCGTACTGGCTCCCGCTTCCGTGCAGGAGATGGCAAGTCTGACCATCAAGGGTTTCAACTTGGCTGACAAGTACTTAATGACCGCAATGATCTTGGCAGACGGAACCATCGGACAGATGATGGAGCCGATCTCCTTTGAGGACGCGGAAATCGAAACTTACGAAAAGCCTTGGGCGCTGACCGGCACTAATTGCGAAAGAAAGCATAACGTGGTGAACTCCCTGTACTTAAAACCCGACGAACTGGAAGCCAAGAATTTTGAGCGCTATGAGCGCTACAAGATCGTGGAACAGAACGAGGCGATGTGGGAAGAGTATATGATGGAAGATGCCGAGCTGTGCGTGGTGGCCTTTGGTATTGCCTCCCGTGTTGCCAAGAACGCAGTTGCTGCCGCCCGGGCAGAGGGTATCAAGGTAGGTCTGATTCGTCCTATTACTCTGTGGCCTTTCCCCAAGGATGCTTTGGCTTTTGCCGCTGAAAAGGTCAAGGGATTCGTTTCCGTAGAGCTAAGTATGGGTCAGATGATTGAAGATATTCGTCTGGCGACCCAATGCAATAAGCCTGTGGGCCTGTGCAATCGCTGCGGCGGTATGATCCCCAGCCCCGATGAGGTGTTGGAATCCATCCGCAAGGCTCAGAAAGGAGAGTTCTGATTATGGCAGTTGTATTTGAAAAACCCAAAGCGCTGACAGATGCAGTGTTTCATTACTGCCCCGGCTGCCCTCACGGCATTATCCACCGCCTGGTTGCAGAAGTGATCGACGAACTGGGTATCGAAGGCAAGGCTATCGGCGTGGCGCCTGTTGGCTGCGCGGTTATGGCGTATGACTATTTCGCCTGCGATATGATCGAGGCTGCCCACGGTAGAGCTCCCGCGGTGGCCACCGGCATCAAGCGCTGCCGTCCGGAGAATGTAGTTTTTACCTATCAGGGTGACGGCGACCTGGCATCCATCGGTATGGCAGAAACCGTCCATTCCGCAGCCAGAAACGAGAACATCACCGTGATCTTCGTCAACAATGCCATTTATGGTATGACCGGCGGTCAGATGGCTCCCACCAGCCTGCCCGGTCAGGTGACTCAGACATCCCCTTACGGCCGTGATGTGAACCACTGCGGTTGGCCCATCAAGGTTTGTGAGATGCTCTCTACCTTGGAAGGCCCCGAGTACATCACCCGAGTGGCTGTAAACAATGTGAAGAATGTAAAGAATGCCAAGAAGGCTATCAAGAAGGCCTTCCAAAACCAGATCGAAGGCAAGGGCTTCTCCTTGGTTGAGGTAGTCTCCGCCTGTCCTACCAACTGGGGTATGACTCCTCAGCAGGCGCTGGAGTGGGTGGAAAGCGATATGCTACCTTACTATCCCATTGGCGTGTATAAGGACAGAACCGCTGCAAAGGAGGGTACAGTATGAAGACGACCCAGATTCTGATTGCCGGTTTTGGCGGACAGGGCATTCTGTTCGCGGGAAAGTTTTTGGCCTATAAGGGTCTGGTAGAGGACCTGCAGGTCTCCTGGCTGCCGTCTTACGGCCCGGAGATGCGTGGCGGTACCGCCAATTGTAATGTGATCCTGTCGGATACCCCCGTAGGCTCTCCCATCATCACCCAGCCGGATGTACTGATCGCGATGAATCTGCCCAGTCTGCAGAAGTATGTAGACACGGTGGTGCCCGGCGGTCAGATCTATGTGGATTCGGCGCTCATTGATGCCAAGGTGGAACGTACTGATGTAGAGGTTTTTTATATCCCCGCCACCCAGATGGCAAAGGACAACAACATCGCGTCGCTAGCCAATATGATCATTGTAGGCCACCTGCTGGAAAACAACCCGCATCTGTCCTTCGCGGGCACCGATGAGGTGGTTGAAAAACTGGTGCCTGCCAAAAAGGCGGCGCTTTTAGAACTAAATAAAAAGGCTTTGGCCTTGGGAAAAAATTATAAGAATTGATTAGGAGGAAACTTTTATGAACGCAATGACCGAAATGAGCAACTATCGCCACGAGAAAGTTTTGTTTATTAACAACGAAAAGGCCGGTTTGAAGGCAATTATCGCGGTCCACAATACCAATTTGGGCCCTGCCATCGGCGGATGCCGTTTGTTCCCCTATGCCTCTTACGACGATGCTTTGTTTGACGTTCTGCGTCTGTCCCGGGGTATGTCCCACAAGAACGCAGTAGCCGGTTTGCCCCACGGAGGCGGCAAGGGCGTTATTATTGCCGATCCCGCTCAGAAGACCGAAGCAATGTTTGAAGCCTTCGGTGAGGCTGTTAACAATCTGGGCGGCGACTACATCACCGCTGAAGACGTGAACACCACCTGCGATGACGCGCTGGTGATGCTCCGCAAGACCAACCACATCTGTGGTCTGCCTCAGAACAGCGGCGACCCCTCTCCTTTCACCGCCCGTGGTGTGTGGCAGGGCATTCGGGCCACTGCTAAGGTTGCATTGGGCCGGGATGATCTGGAGGGTTTGACTATTGCGGTACAGGGCCTGGGCAAGGTCGGTTATGACCTGTGCCGGCTGCTGCACCAGTCCGGTGCGAAGCTGATCGTGGCGAACCGTTCCAATAAGGCGATCGCTGAGAAGGCAGCTGAGGAGTTTGGTGCTGTGATCGTTCCTACTGAGCAGATCGTCAGCCAGGAGTGCGACATCTTCTCACCCAACGCAATGGGCGCGATTCTGAATCCTGCCAACATCGCCAAGCTGAATTGCAAGGCAGTTGCCGGTGGCGCTAACAACCAGATTTTGGACGATGCATCCGGCCTGGCATTGAAGGCTCGCGGCATCTACTATGCTCCCGACTTCGTGATCAACGGCGGCGGCGTGATCAACGCAGCAGCCGAGGTTGACGGCCCCTACAACAAGGATGCAGTTCTGGCAAAGGTCGATAATATCTACAACTCCATCGAGCACATCCTCTCCGAGTCCAAAAAGACCGGCGAGCCTGAGGGCATTATTGCTACCCGTTACGCAGAATCCATCATTTATAAATAATGTATAAACATAAAAAAGAACCATCTCATAAGAGATGGTTCTTTTTTATGGGATATTCAAAATAGATGTGGCGGTCTTCCAGGCAATCTGCTGGAATTGGTCATCGGTGAGCTTCAGCTGTAAGAACCGCTGCATTTCTGTTTCCGGATTCCACATAGGGTAATCCGATCCGTAAACCATACGTTCTGCGCCGTAGCGGTTGATGTACGTTTCTGCTACACCCGGCTCCATAAACATCAGCGAACTGGATGTGTCGAAAAAGCAGTTGGTATGGGAAAGTTCCTGGCAGGCGGTTTCATACATCGTGTATCCGCCAAAGTGGGCGGCGATCACTTGCAGGTTGGGGAACAGCTCCAAAATCCGGTGCAGCCGCTGGGGGTGGGAGTAGTCATACCGCTGGTCACCCATATGAAGGATCACCGGCAGCTTCCCCTGCACTTGCTCATACACGGGGAACAGGCGTGGGTCATCAATGGGGAAGACCTGAAAATCTGGGTGCATCTTAATGCCGTGCAGGCCGTTTTTTATAATATAGTCCACCTCATCGGTGAGATTTTCCATAGCCGCGTGGATAGTGCCGAAACCGTAAAAACGGGGCTGGGTTTGTTGCTGCTTCAGAATAAAGTCATTGATGTGGCGGGTGCGCTCCGGTTTGACGGATACCGGAAGAATCACAAATTCCGAAATACCGGCGTTGTCCGCGTGCTGCAAAAGGGAGGAGACACTGCCGTCCATAGCGTTATCGCCCAGCTCATAGAATTTATGAATACTTTCCGCTGCTGCAGGGACCACAACATCTGGGTATACGTGGGTGTGAAAGTCAATTACTCGCAAGGGAATTACCTCGAATTCAAATGTTTTTGTTATTATACCACGGTTAATAAAAAATGCAATAGGATTGCATAATTTAGGAAATTGTGGGAATACTCCCTTGCGAGGAGGGATGGTATGCAATTAAAAGATATTATGCAAAGTCCGGTGATCGCGGTGCACCCCGGTGAAAGCGTGGAGGTGGCAGCCAGAACAATGACACAATATAATATAGGATTTCTTCCGGTGTGCAGCGATGGTCGCCTGTGCGGTGTCGTGACAGACCGGGATATGGTGACCCGCTGTCTGGCGGCTGGAAAGAATCCCGGGAAAACGCCGGTCAGTATGGTTATGACCCGGCAGGTGGTCACGGCCGGACCTGAAATGCAAACCGGTGTAGCTGCCCATCTGATGGGACGGCGCCAGATCCGCCGTCTGCCGGTGGTAGAATCGGGACGCTTGCAGGGAATGGTAAGTTTGGGCGATATCGCAGCTCAGGGAGAGGGCGCCATTGATGCGGGTGATGCGTTGGGAGAGATCGCCTGCGGTTCGGAGTGAAAAGATATCGGAAAAGCACCAAAAACGCGTAATATATAGTGAAAATGCCTTGACATTTCAGATTCGGTTTGGTAGAATACTCAAGCGTCTGGAAAACGGGCGCAAAAAAATCACAAAGCTCTTGAAAAAAGTCAAAAATTTGCAAAAAAAGCTGTTGACACAGGGAGAGACTTGTGATAAAATAATCAAGCTGCGCCGATGAAGGACAAGCGCCGGAGGCACAGCGTATGTACCTTGTAAATTGAATAACGCAAAGACGAACAAGTAACACCTTGGACAATTTATGGAAATGTTTAAGCGTAAGCGAAAAACAGCCAACGAAAATTCTTGAGTAAAAATTTGCTAGAACAAATTTATTCAAAA
>JAFQGT010000009.1 GCA_017415425.1 Oscillospiraceae bacterium
AGCGACAACACAACATCGTCGCTACACTGCCTGCCATTAATCTTTTTAGTCTTATGATTATCGCTTACCAGCACCAGCTTACTATCTGTGACCTCACCGACCGTTGCTTCATAAGCCTTGCCATCCTTGGCATAGAAGGTTACGCTGTCACCTGCCGCCCAGCCGGAGCCGCCCAGAGATACGGTGACGGTTCCGATCTGCTCGCCCACAAATCCGGATTTCTGGGGGTCGCCGCTGACGGTGAGGGTGGTGGTCACCGCTCTGCCCGGGGCCAAAGCCGCCTTTTCTACATCAAACTGGCCGGTGACTTCGCCCATGGTTCCGGCAAATGTGAAGCGCACAGGAACATTGGCAGCGCCGACATTTTTGACGGTGATCTGCGCCGCACCATCATCCGCCGTCCAGTTTCCGGTATAGGTATGGGTTTCGGGGTCCCATTCACCGGCGGTGTAGGTAAAGCTCATTTCCGTCCAGGAGATGCTCACGCTTACGGTATTGCCGTTATGATATGTATCACTTTCGGTGTTGTAATTCACAACACAGCCCTCAAACTTGGGATAAGCATCCATACCAATGTTCTGATACCATACCAGGTCGCCCTGATCCGTGGAACCGTTCAACAGCCATGCCACCTCGCCGGAGGCAAACTGGTCGGCGGTCTTATAATCGCCGCAAGAGCCGGTGTTTTCGCTTTCTGCCAGATAGTAGCAGTTGGTCACAGCGGCAGGAAGCGCCGCATTACTTGCTGTCAAGCAATCGTAAGTGGTAAAGCAGTTTGTCAGTGTGCTATCTGCACACTCTCCGGCGATGCCGCCCGCCTGTGCATGGGTCGTGGTAACAGTGAGATTGCCTGCACTGTACACATTGGTAACGGTACACCGATGCAGCTCACCGGCAACGATACCCGCCCGGTAGCCGGTGCCATTCACAGGATCGCTGACCACGGCAGCATCCACGACACCGAAATTCAACAGGGTTGCGTCTTGTGCTCTGCCGAACAGGCCCGCTTCACGTCCATCCGTCACGTGGATGCTCAGATTTTTGATTACATGGCACTGTCCGTCGAAGACACCCATATAAGGCACCTTCACATTAGGGCTGACGGATTCGTTCTGGGTGCCGATGGGAGTCCAGTTCCGGTTTTCCAGATCAATGTCAGCAGTTAACACGGCATTGATGGTATTATTGCCGCCGTTGACAAGCTCTGCAAACCAGAAGAGCTTACCTGCATTATCGATTACATAGTATCCGTCCGCGTTTTGCACAGCTTCTTCATACTCACCGCAGGCACAGAAGCCATTGGTGTATTTATGCGCAGCAGCAACTGCTTCATTCACATTGGAATATACATATTCCCCCTGTGCCGGACAGCCGATGTTTGCAACCTGATAAACCGTTGCGCCGCCAAAGACAGGGCAGCCATCCGTTCCAATGGTCTGACCCCAGCCGTTGCCAAGGGCGTAAGCGATCTCGCCGGAGGCGAAACGTTCCGCACTGACGCCTGCTTCACAGTTTGTAGTTGTGCCAGCCTCAGAGCTTGCCAGCGCAGAATAATCGGTATAGCAATTTTCCAGTTTGCCGCCCGAATAGTCACCGCTGATGCCGCCGAAACGGTTGTTGTAACCGGCAAGGATCATATTGCAGGTATAGCAGTTTTTAACTGTGCCTTTGTTCATGCCGACGATACCGCCGACAACTCTGCTGGATGCTTTCACAGTAGAGTTGATAACATAACAATCGCTGATGGTACTGTCCGCCAACAACTGACCTGCAATACCGGCTGCACGATGGTCATAATCGTTATTATCAAAGGTAAGGTTCTCAACACCCAGGTTTTTAACTGTGCCACCGGACTGAACGGTACCGAAAATACCTGCCGCCATCGCCGAAGTGGGTGCTGCAAACGTAATATTGCTGATAACATGACCCTGTCCGTCAAAGGTGCCTGTATAACCATCCGTGACGCCCTCACCCATAGCCGTTACACCAATCGGTGTCCAGGTATGGTTTGTCAGATCGATGTCATTCATCAGAACGGCATTTATGGACTTTTGGCCACCGTTGACTTGTTCGGCAAACCAGTAGAGCTGACTTGCATTGTAAATTTCGTAATAGCCATCGGCATTCTGCGCTGCACTCTCATAGATATTGCAGATACCGCCGGAAAGCAGGGTGTTGCTGCAACGGTAACCGTTTTCAGCATTGTAGGTGTGGTTCATGGTTTCTTCCGCAACATTGGAATAGGGAACACCGCCGCCGCAGTTACCGTGATATACGGTTCCCCCTGTAAAGCTGGGGTAAGTATCCGTATCAAGGGTCTGCTTCCAAATGCCCTCTGCGGATTCGCCGTTCAGCAGCCAGGTCAGTTCGCCGGAGGCGAACTTATTTGCAGACATGTTCATTCCGGCAGATGCGCTGCTTGCCTCCTCTGCCAGATAGTAGCAGTTTGTAACTGTTACGTTAGCAGCAGCGGTCAGATTGCTGTAAGTAGTGAAGCAGCCGTTCAAAGTGGAACTGTGGCTCTCGCCTGCGATACCACCCTTTTGCGCATTGTCCGTAATCAGGGTGATTTCCCCTGCGCTGAATACATTGGTCACGGTGCAATTATGAAGCTCACCGCCGATTACGCCCACGCGGTATCCACCCTTGCCTTCCACACGGGCATTCACGATGCCGAAATTCTGAATGGTTGCGCCTTCCGCACGACCGAAGAAGCCTGCTTCGCAGTTGTCTTCCACGGTAACGGACAGGTTCTTTACAATGTGGTAATTGCCGTCAAAGGTGCCCTTGAAATGACAGTTTTTCGCACTGTTCGTATCGTCATGGGTTCCCATGGGAGTCCATGCACGGTTTTCCAGATCAATATCAGCCATCAGCTTGGCGTTGATGGTATTCTCGCCGCTGTTGACCTTCTGGGCAAACCAGAACAGATTTCCCGCATTGTATATTTCATAATAGCCGTCGGCATCGGAGTCCGCTGCGGGTTCGTATGCGCCGCAGACGGTGCATACGCCGTTATCAAAAGTATGGTCGGCTCGTTCCGTAGCTTCCTCCGGATTGTTTGTATAGAACTTAGCGTCCTCAAAACAACCGTTGGAATAGCCGCAATAAACGGTATCGCCTGTAAAGCTGGGGTAAGTATCCGTATCAAGGGTCTGCTTCCAAATGCCCTCTGCGGATTCGCCGTTCAGCAGCCAGGTTATTTCGCCGGAGGTGAACTGCTCCGTGGTCTTGCCCTCCACTTTGGTGAGGGTGCCACTGCCGTTGCTGCCGCCGTTTTGTCCTACGGCATTGCCGCTGTAAATAAGATTATCGTAATAACAGTTGGTGATTTTAACGTTGGTGGACGAATCATTTGCAACAAAACCTACAACACCACCGACACGCGACGAACCCTTGACTGTACCGCTACTGAAGCAGTTGCTGATGGTCGAGGTGGATTGTGCAGTTCCTGCAATACCGCCCGCACGTTCAACGGTAGCTTCAACAGAGCCGATGTTGTAGCAGTTGTTGATGATTCCGTCTGATACAAAGCCTGCTATACCGCCAACATGATAATTGCCGCTGACCGTGCCGTAGTTCGTGCAATTTTCAACGCTACCTTCGTTCATACGTCCGACGATACCGCCACCCTGATTTACACCGCCCACAAAGCCGGAATTGTGGCAATTGCTGACGGTTCCGTAATTCAAGCCGGCAACGGAACCGGCTCTGCCGTCGGAATGGGTGGTGTGGATATAAGCGTCCGCAATGGTCAGATCCCGAATAGTTCCGGTAGAATAACCAAACAGACCGGCATATCTTGCGCTGTCGCCGTAGTGATACAAGCCGCTGATGGTTTTTCCGTTGCCGTCAAAGGTTCCGGTAAAGCCCAGGTTATCGGTATCGGAATTATAATGTCCAATGGGCGTCCACTGGCGCAAACCGGAGGTGTCGCTGATCAGATTTCCGTCAGCTTCCAGCACCTGAGAATTGATCACAATGTCATTCATCAAAATGGCACTGATGGTGGTTTCGCCGGAATTGACCTGCTGCGCGAACCAGTAAAGCTGACCGGCATTGGATATTTCATAAACCTCGCCATTGAGCACGGCAGGCTCATAGCAGCCGTTGGGACAGAAGCCGTTTTCATAGGCAACGGTTTCATCGTGGTTGGTCTTGTCAACCTCGCCGTAGTAGCTCTCACAAACAGAGCAGTAAGCCTTGCTGCCACAGTTCGCCGCCTTATCGTTTGCGGCTGTGGTGGAGTGGTCGGGCTTTTCTGCGGAGGCATTGGGATCGTTGGTGTAGCCGATGACGGCATTATCCGCGCAGGAGGTGTAGCCGTAGTAGACCGTCTCGCCGTACAGTACGGGTAAGGAGTGGGTGCCGATGGTCTGACCGAAGGGACTGCCCAGCAGGTATGCAACCTCACCCGATGCAAACTGCGCTTCCGTTTTTTCTGTCGCACCGGTGGTGGAAGTGAATGTCGCGACGGTTACAATTTCGCCATAATAACAATTTTGAACGATATTCACACTATCATTGGAAGCACGAATACCTCCTACAGGGTGCATCACGTAGTTTGCTTCTCCTTCGCCCACGATCAGCTTGCAGTTGTATGCCCAACAATTGGTAATGACGGTGGCGCCGTTGTTGCCGCCTACGGAAGAAATGGTAACCGCCTGTGTGTTGGTATCAGACGCTCCGGTGATCGTACAGCCTACGGCGTAGCAGTTGGTCAGATTAGCACAGTATCCTGCCACTGCGCCCGCGTTCCAGCCGCTGACTGTAGCATTGATAACTCCCAAATTCTTGATTTGTGTTTGGGTTTGATTGCAATATCCAAACAGGCCCTGAGAGCCGTTGCCGATTGCGGTGAAATTGGAGACGGTATGATTGTTTCCGTCAAAAGTGCCTGCATATTGTTTTTGAACAGGTGAGCCGTTTGCCTCGGCAATATCATCGTAAAGACCGATGGGATACCAGGTTCTGTTTTTAAGGTCGATGTCGGCCATCAGCTTGCCGTTTGCGGCAGTGTCGCCTGCAATATTGACCTGCCGGGCAAACCAGTAGAGCTGACCGGCGTTGAAAATCTCGTAGAAGCCCTCTGCATTCAAGGCTGCGCTCTGGTAGGCATCGCAGTTGGGGCAGAAGCCGTTTTCATATGTCACGGTCTCATCGTGGTTTGTCTTATCCACATCGCCGTACTCGCTGTCACACACAGAGCAGTAAGCGGGAGCAACGCAGGTAGCTGCCTTGTCATCCTCGGCGGTGGTGGAGTGGGCTGCCGGTTCACCGGTCGTCAGGCCGCAGGAACAGGCCTGCTGATGATTTCCGTCGCCAAGATCCGTATATTTGTATTCGTGCTTATGGACGGTTGCACTCTGTTCGGCACTCAGGGAAGAAAGCAGCTTTCCGTCGCTGCCCACCATGCCGTAGCCTTCGGGCAGCTTGGGCGCAAAGGTTCCGCTGCCGTTGTTTTTCAGGGTAAGGCCTGAGGGGTCGATATTTATCAGATCGATCACACAATCGCTGCCGAAGCCGGTGATCATGGCCCGGCTGCCGGTGAAGGTGCCGCCCTTGACAGTCAGGGTGGAGCTGCCGGAAAGGAACACACCGTCAAGGCTGCCCTCAAAGATGCCGCTTTCGATGGTCAGCTTGCCCCCGCTCAGGTAGACGGCACTACCACCGGTAGATACGATCTTACCGCCGCCGATACTATCACGGATCGTCAGGTCTGCACTGCCCATAACCTCCAATGTTCTCTTGTTGGAAGAGAGGGTTTTTCCGTTCAGATCCAGAGTAAACGTACCCGTGTTGACATAGGATGCGTAGCTGCTCGTGGATGTAAGTGTGACATCGTCCAGCAGGGTCAGGGTGCAGCCGTTGATTCCCTCTGTCGCCCGGAGGGCCTTGTGGATGGTTTCGTAGAAGGTATCGCCCACCTTGGCGGCATACTGATAGCCGCAGTTCTCCGCGGTGCATTTACCGTTTGCGTCCGGGGTGTGGGCTGCCAGCTCGCCGTACTCTTTACCGCAGGATTCGCAGACTGCCAGAGTGGTGCAGGTTGCCGTGCCGCCGGTGTGATCCTCGGTGACGGTCTCTTTGCAGACGGTGCAGATGTAGCTGTGGGTGCCGTCGCCGTTGTCGGTGTAGGTGGCATCTTCTGCGGGGGTGTGACCGCCCACTTCGCCATAGCTTTCGCCGCAGACAGAGCAGACAGCCAGTTCGGTACAGGTGGCAGCCGTACCCATGGTATGAACCACATAGTAGGTTACACCGCAGTCACTGCACGTGCCGCCGCAGATCTCATCGAAATCATGGACAAAGCCGCTTTTATTACAGTTAATGTAATAGCCACTCTCGTCGCCAATCTGTACAGTACCGCCGTTGCCGTCGCTGACCCATACGCCACCGAAAGTACCACACTTATATACAATGCCTTCATATCCTATGCCGAGAGCATAAGCTCCATATTGGTTAAAGTCGGATGGGAGCCAGGTAGGAATAAC
>JAFQGT010000010.1 GCA_017415425.1 Oscillospiraceae bacterium
ACCTCCACCACGGCGGTAGGCAAATTGGCAGAGGGAACAGTAAACCCATCGGGGCCGCCCAGCTTGGTATTGCTGGTAAAGATATGGGCGCGGCTCTCCTCACCGCACAGTACCGCCCGCTTGGAGAATACAGCTAAGCCGCAGAGGGTCACCGGCCGATTATTGCCCACCACCCCGTCTGCCAAAATCCGGTAGTAGAATGTAGCATCAATGCAGTAGTGATTCCGGTCAAAAGCCACCGGCTCCACATCGATATAAACATACAGTAGTTCGGCACACCGAACCTTTGCGCCGGCGCAATTGTCCAGCACCGACTGAGATCCTTTGGTCAAATAGACCCGCAGGTCTTCAATGCAATCCTTATCCCGACAGCTGTCGGTAATTTTCCGGGTGTGGACGGAAAAAGCTTCCTGCAAATCCTCTATATTGCAGCGCACATTTCCCTGACATTGCTCAGACATGGAAAATACCTCCTGATAATTTTTGGAGAATAAGCCAACGCTTATGGGACAGTTTATGCATTCGAGCCCGCGCAGGTGCAAGGAAAACCCAAAACACCTCCCCTTTTTGACAAACAAAGCCGTCTTCGCAGTAAAAGACGGCCACGCCAAGATCCGGCTGCCATTTCTCTGCGTTTTCACCAAGGCTGCAAAAATATTCCCCTTCCAACACCATCCATTTCTACCAAAATGTAAAAAATTGCTTTATTTTGTGTTTTCCTCTTGCAAAAACCACAATATATAGTATAATAGGTCCTACACAGTAATCTGGATTCGACCCAAAAGAAAGAGGAGATTTTATGAAGATCATTAAACGAAACGGCGCTGAAGTTACATTTGACGCTGAAAAAATCGAAATTGCCGTCACCAAAGCCAACAACTCCGTGGAGGAAGGCGTCCGTATGACCCCCCTGCAGATTAAGCGCATCACCGAGCACGTGCAGATCAGCTGCGAGGAAATAGGCCGCAGCCCCTCTGTTGAGGAGATCCAGGACCTGGTGGAAAAGGCCATTATGGCCCACGGCGCTTATGAGGTAGCCAAGTCCTACATCACCTACCGCTACACCCGCAGCCTGCTCCGCCAGGCCAACACCACCGACGACCGGATCCTGAGTCTGATCGAATGCAACAATGAGGAAGTCAAGCAGGAGAACGCCAATAAGAACCCCACCATCAACGCGGTCCAGCGGGACTATATGGCGGGTGAAGTCAGTAAGGACATCACCAACCGCATTCTGCTGCCTAAGGAGATCGTAGATGCCCACAATGCGGGCATTATCCACTTCCACGACTCCGACTACTATGCCCAGCATATGCACAACTGTGACTTAGTGAATCTGGAGGATATGCTGCAAAATGGTACTGTCATCTCCGGCACCCTGATCGAGAAGCCCCATTCCTTCTCCACCGCCTGTAACATTGCCACCCAGATCATTGCCCAGGTGGCCTCCAACCAGTACGGCGGTCAGTCCATCAGTCTGACCCACCTGGCTCCCTTTGTGCAGGTCAGCCGTGAGAAGATCCGCAAGAACGTGGAGCAAGAGCTGACGCTTCTGGGTGTGGAATCCACAGAAGATGTGATCAGCAATCTGGTGGAGACCCGTCTGCGGGATGAGATCAACCGGGGCGTGCAGACCATTCAGTACCAGGTGGTCACCCTGATGACCACCAACGGTCAAGCCCCTTTCATCACCGTGTTTATGTACCTGAACGAAGCCAGAAACCAGCAGGAGAAGAAGGATCTGGCGCTGATCATCGAGGAGATGCTCCGTCAGCGCTATGAGGGCGTCAAGAACGAAAAGGGTGTGTGGATCACCCCCGCCTTCCCCAAGCTGATCTATGTGCTGGAAGAAGACAATATCACCGAAGACGCCCCCTACTGGTATCTGACCAAGCTTGCTGCCCAATGTACCGCTAAGCGAATGGTTCCCGACTACATCAGCGAGAAGAAGATGCTGGAACTGAAGGTGGATGGCAACGGCGAGGGTCACTGCTACACCTGTATGGGCTGCCGCTCCTTCCTGACCCCCTATCTGGACGAAAACGGCAAGCCTAAGTACTACGGCCGGTTCAACCAAGGTGTCGTCACCATCAATCTGGTGGATGTGGCTCTGTCCTCCGGCCGGGATATGGATAAGTTCTGGCAGATCTTTGACGAGCGACTGGATCTGTGCTACCGGGCACTGCTGTGCCGCCATGAGCGGCTGAAGGGCACCCTGTCCGATGCCGCCCCCATTTTGTGGCAGCACGGCGCATTGGCGCGCCTTGCCAAGGGCGAGCCCATTGATAAGCTCTTGTACGGCGGCTACTCCACCATCAGCCTGGGTTACGCCGGCCTTTACGAGTGCGTCAAGTATATGACCGGCCGCTCCCATACCGATGATGAGGCCAAGCCCTTTGCCCTGCAGGTAATGCAGCATATGAACGATATGTGCTTTCAGTGGAGGGAAAAACACAATATTCATTTCTCTCTGTATGGCACACCGCTGGAATCCACCACTTATAAATTCTCCAAGTGCCTGCAGAACCGCTTTGGTATGATCCCCGGCATCACCGACAAGAGTTATATCACCAACTCCTACCACGTCCACGTTTCCGAGGAGATCGATGCCTTCACCAAGCTGCGGTTTGAAGCCGAGTTCCAGCAGTTGTCCCCCGGCGGTGCCATCAGCTATGTGGAAGTCCCCAATATGCAGCAGAACATCGACGCGGTGCTGGAGGTTATGAAGTTCATCTACGACAACATTATGTATGCCGAGCTGAACACCAAGAGTGACTACTGCCAGGAGTGCGGCTTTGACGGTGAGATCGAAATCCGGGAGGATGACGGCAAGCTGATCTGGGTCTGCCCCAACTGCGGCAACACCGACCAGAGCAAAATGAATGTGGCCCGCCGTACCTGCGGCTACATCGGCACCCAATACTGGAACCAGGGTCGTACCCAGGAGATCAAAGACCGGGTTCTGCACCTGTAATACGCAAAAGAGACCATCGCTTAGCGATGGTCTCTTCTTTTTTATTATAATGTATCCAGCAGAGCTTCCAGCTGGTCCAGGCTTTGGATCTCATAATCCGGACGAATATGAGCATTTCCCGGCTTTCCTTCTCCATTGACCCAGCAGGTGCGCATACCGGCGTTGATACCTCCTTGAATATCGGAGGTCAGACTGTCTCCCACGATCATAGCACGGGCAGGATCAAAGTTCGGGATTCGGGCAAAACACCTCTGAAAATACTCCAGATCCGGCTTATTGACTCCGATTTCCTGTGAAATAAAAATCTGCTGAAAAAACCGGCTGATATTGGCGCTTTTCAGACGCCCTTCTTGTACCCTTTTGGTGCCGTTGCTGGCTAAGTACAATTTGTATTTCCGGCTTAAGCGTTCCACCGCAGCTTCCGCTCCGGGCAGAAAATAATGCCCCACCGACAGATTTCCCTCGTAGGTTCTGGCGCAGTGCACCGGATCCACAGGAATGCTGTACTCCCGGAACAAGGTCTCAAATCTGCCTGTGAGCACCTGTTCCCGGGTCAGTTCTTTCCGCTCCAAAGCCTCCCAGTGGGCACGATTGATCAGATGATACCGACTCACCACTTCCTCCGTGGGTTCCAGACCCAGCTCCCGGAAGGTTTTGGCTATGGCGATACGTTCTGCCTTATGAAAGTCCAAAATGGTATCATCCAGATCCAAAAACAAAAATTCAATCATTTCTCTTTCTCCTGTAGATCTCGTTGGCGATGGCAGCAAATGCCTCAATTCCCAGAGTCTCACCCCGGACATTCTCCGGCAGGCCGCAGGTCGCGATCACTTCCCCCGCACCTTCTTTGCCCAGCTCCGGGAAACCTGCCGCCAGACCGTTCTGCAGCTTCTTTCGACGCATGGCAAAGCTGGCCTTCACTGTACGGAAGAAGGTAGCCTGATCCAAAATCTCCCAAGGCCGCTCCATCCGGGTACGCAAAGTAACCACCGCAGAGGTGACCTTCGGCTGGGGCAGGAAGCAGTGGGCAGGCACATCAAACAGTAGCTCCGGCTCTGCATAAAACTGACAAAACACGGTAAACGCGCTGTAATCCGCTGTGCCGGGTTTTGCTGCGATCCGCAGCGCCACTTCCTTCTGGACCATCACCGTCACCGCTTCAAAGCACTCTGCCTCCAATAGCGCAGACAGAATAGGAGAGGTGATATAATAGGGCAAATTGGCGCAGGCCACAGGCCGCAGACCCGCAAACTTATCCTTCACCAGCTCCGCCACATCCTGCTTCAGCACATCGTCCCAGATGATCTCCAGATTCTCAAATTCCCCAACGGTCATCTTAAGAATCGGCTTCAGCCGGGTATCCAGCTCCACTGCGCAAACTTTTTTGGCCCGCAAACACAGCTGCTGGGTCAGCGGGCCGATACCGGGTCCGATCTCCAGCACACCTACTGTGGCATCCACTCCGGAATCCTCGGCGATCTGCTGGGGGACCCATTGTGCGATCAGAAAATTCTGGCCCTTAGCCTTGGAAAAATGAAAGCCGTGTTCTGCAAGCAGAGGCTTCATTACCTGAATATTGCAAACATCGATCATAAAAAATCCGCCTTTCTCCTGCTATCATAGCACGAGAAAGGCAGATTTGCAAGTTACTCTCTCCAGTTGGCACGACCCAGGAAATAGACAGTGCAATCCCGAACACCGAACTGGACGCACTTGTCATAGGTTTCCATATACAGATCCAATCGATGACCTTGGATACCACCGCCGCAGTCCTCTGCGGTGCTCAGACCATAGATGTATGCTCCGTCGTTGGATACGATGAACATCCGGGTGCCGTAAGGAACGACCTTGGGATCGATTGCCACCACACCCCACTTAACGGTAGCACCGTTGGCGGTGATGGTGTCGCAACCGGCATCGGTATGGGTATAGGCTGTGGCCAAAAACTGATCTGTATGGGTGTAGGTCAGTACCTCACCAGTGGGCAGAACGATCACGCCGTCACCGATCAAAGGCTTGTCATTGGTCTGACCAACAGCCTCTCCTGTGCCTACTGCAACCACTTGGGTCACCGGCTCTTTTTCCACAGTTTCCTCGTAAACCTTGTCGGTTTCCTTCTGACCGTTCACATAGGTCACATTGGCCCGGCAAAGCATCTGGCCGGGTACACCCTCCACCAGAATTTTCTCCTCGCCCAACGCCAACGTGGGGTCATCGCAGTAAGCGGTCTCAAAGGGGATCTCCAAAGTGTAGGTCTCATTCGCCTCCACCACATAGTCCACCTTAAGCTCCATACCATCATAGGTCTTGGTTTCCGCATCTACGGAAACACGAGCGGCATCGGACGCAATTCCAAGGCGGTTTAACAGGTCTTCCACAGACTCTGTGTAGGCACTCACCTGCATCGTCTGTCCACGGTAGAATACAGTTACCTGTTGGGCACGCTGAATGTTAATTTCGGACACGTGCTCGCCGGCTTCTGTTGTATATAAGTCGTTCTCTTCCAAGGCTACGCCTGCTTCTTCTAATACCTTTGCAGGATCGGTGGCATAGGTGGTATGTACCAGCACCGCATTGCCGTCGGTGATCACATAGGTGTTCTCAGCCTGTGCGGTGGGAGCCATCGAGCTGATCATACAAGCAACGATCAACATCAGGATCAGCACCCGAAGAGACTTGTTTTTTCTCTTTAGAATAAAGGGAGCTAACAGCTGCACAAAAAGACCTCCTTTCAAAAAGGTTACAAAATCATTTCGCTTTTTGGCGAATTTTATCGTTAGGAAAAAGATACAACCCGAAACCGGATTGCCTGTCAATTATAACAAATATTTATAAAAAGTCAAGCCTTTCAGGAAAAACGCCACAAAATTGCAACTTTTTATGAAATTATTGCAAATATATTATGTTGACCTTCTAACAAATTATCGGGGTAATTTTCGTTCTGAACCACAACATATTGTAAAAAATAGTTACAATTGTTTACATAACGCACAAAAAACGCAACCCTTTCTCCCATCAACCATTTTGCCGATTATGGTAAACCAAACTTCTTCAAAAGTGGCATAGCTTCCTCCCCCCGCACTGCAAAAAACTTGTCAAAAACACCCCTTCCCTCCACTTTGTAATTTTTGTCCAACTTCCCCCTACAGGATTGACACTTGCAAAAAATTGTGCTATGATTCACTTGGTAAAAGCTGTGACGAAGACGCGCGTACCGGAACAGATCCTCAGAGAGAGGCCCATTTGGTGTGAGGGCTTCGGACCCCTGTCCGGAACGATACCACTTCCGAGCCGCAGGTTGGAAATGGCCTGCCGGGTGCGCCCGTTATTGCGTCAATGAGTGGCAGGCTTTGTCTGCAACCAGGGTGGAACCGTGGAATGATTATCATCCCACCCCTGATTTTTCAGGGGTGGGACTCTTTTTTGCCTGCCCCCAACACAAAGGAGGAAACATTATGTCCGAAGAAAATCTGTACACATTTGAAAATCCCGAATTTCGCAAGACCTTCTGGCACACCAGCTCTCACGTAATGGCGCAAGCCGTCAAGCGGCTGTGGCCCGAGGTGCAGCTGGCCATCGGTCCTGCCATTGACGAAGGCTGGTACTATGACTTTGACGCCCCCTTCTCCTTCACCCCCGATCATCTTTCTCAGATTGAAAGTGAGATGAAAAAGATCGTCAAGGAGCGCATTCGTCTGGAGCGCAGCGAAAAGAGCCGCGAAGAAGCAATCGCCTGGGCCGAGGCAAACAATGAGCCTTACAAGAAGGAACTGATCGAGGACCTGCCGGCAGATGCTACCCTCTCCTTCTATACTCAGGGTGAATTTACCGATCTTTGCGCCGGCCCGCATCTGGACCACACCGGCCGGCTCCGCCACAACGGTTTCAAGCTGACCAAGTCCTGCGGTGCTTACTGGCGGGGTGACTCAAGCCGCAAGATGCTCCAGCGGATCTACGGCATCGGCTTCCCCACCAAGGACGAGCTGGATGCCTACCTGGAAGCACAGGCCGAAGCCCTGAAACGCGACCATAACAAGCTGGGCCGGGAGCTGGAGTTCTTCACCACAGTAGAGGAGATCGGCCAGGGCCTGCCCATCCTGTTGCCCAAGGGCGCAAGAGTCATCCAGACCCTCCAGCGCTGGATCGAAGACGAAGAACAGAAGCGTGGCTACCTGCTGACCAAGACCCCCCTGATGGCCAAGTCCGACCTGTATAAGATCTCCGGTCACTGGGATCACTACCGGGACGGTATGTTCATTCTGGGCGACCCCGACGACGAAGAGAAGGAATGCTTCGCCCTGCGGCCTATGACCTGCCCCTTCCAGTACCAGGTCTATCTGAACCGGGCCCGTTCCTACCGGGATCTGCCTATGCGTCTGGGTGAGACCTCTACTCTGTTCCGGAACGAGGATTCCGGCGAGATGCACGGTCTGATCCGTGTCCGTCAGTTTACTATTTCCGAGGGTCACCTGATTCTGCGCCCCGATCAGCTGGAAGAGGAATTCCGAGGCTGTCTGGAGCTGGCCAAGTATGTTCTGGAGACGGTGGGTATGCTGGAAAACTGCACCTTCCGGTTCTCCCAGTGGGATCCCGCCCGCGCCGGCATCAAGTACGAAGGTACGGCCCAGCAGTGGGAAGAAGCACAGCGAGTTATGGGTGATATCCTGGACAACCTGGGTGTCAAGTATGACATTGGCATTGATGAAGCCGCCTTCTACGGTCCTAAACTGGACATCCAGTACAAGAACGTCTTCGGTAAGGAAGATACCATCGTCACCATCCAGATCGATATGCTGCTGGCGCAGAAGTTTGGTATGGAATATGTGGATGCCGACGGTCAGAAAAAGACTCCCTATATCATCCACCGTACCAGCCTGGGCTGCTATGAACGCACCCTGGCCTACCTGATCGAGCGATATGCCGGCGCGCTGCCTCTGTGGATGATGCCCACCCAGGTGCGGGTGCTGCCCATCACCGACCGGGCCCACAGCTACGCCGAGGAGCTGTCCGCAAAGCTGAACGCTGTGAATATCCACGCAGAGACCGACTGCCGCAGCGAGAAGCTGGGCTACAAGATCCGGGAAGCACAGCTGCAGAAGATCCCCTATATGCTGGTCATCGGCGACCGGGATATGGAGAACGGCACCGTCTCCGTCCGTACCCGCAAGGGCGAGGACCTGGGCGCCATGACTCCCGATGAGTTCACCGCCAAGTGCCTGCTGGAGATCGCCACCAAGAGCAAAGAAGTCTAAAGACACAAAAAGCCTGCATAGCAACCGCTATGCAGGCTTTCTTTTTGCAGAAAAAACCCGCCCCAACAGGCGGTGCTCATAATACAGTAAACAGTCACAGCGGTTTAATCCGCTGTAATTGTTCTTGTATATTGGGGCAAATTATGATAATATGCACTCAGTTAATCAAGCCTGAATTTGACGAGGTGTATTTGATGAAATATATGACTTTTAACTCATCATGCTCCTATGCAGGTATCGCAAATATGCTAGAACAATACGGCATAGAAACAGATGATAAATCTATCGCAGTAGCAATGAATCTTCCATTTTTGTTTTCTCGTAGCAACGGAGTGTATTTATCTGGTCCGATGCTCCAAACAGCGGAATGGTTTGATTTATACTTAAATCCGATTGGCTATCAGCTGATTGAAAAAGCCATTTCTGCCGATTGTATTGCTGAATATTTGAAAAAACAAAAAACAGCAATGCTAGGCATTAGTTTGGGGGAAACAGGCAAGCACGCTATAGTATATACTGGAACAGTTTCAGATTCTTTTGTATTTATAAATAACAAATGGGAAAATGATAGTTCACCAAGCGAAATCCGTCTAAGCACAGTAGAATTACAAAAGAGAATTGAGTCAGAAGTTATAGTTGCAACCTTACAACCGATTTCACCTAAAAGTATTAACTTTACTCCAAAGTTTCAATTCTCTATTTCTGTCCTCCAAGAGAATTTGGGGGAAATTATTGCTTTGTGTGATAAGGAGGAAACCGTTGCAAATCTGCGTTCAAAACTAAACACACTGTTTAGACCTCTTTTCTTAGACGGAATTACTATGTTAAACTTGATTGGTGAGACAAACTTGGCAAAGGAATTTGCCAAATTGCAACAAGAGTTATTAGGCGCACTTCGACAAGAGCCACAGCAAAAAATCACCTTAAAAGAATATTTGTCAACTTCCAAGCTGCAAATAGCAGTTGAAGCGTACATTCAACTTATAATGAATGTTATGAACCAACACTAATAATGACCAATTCCAATTTATCGAACAGACGAAAGGGCGCATTTCTATACACCGTTCGGTGTAGTGCGTTGGGTGCGGTACTTGGCTCTCCCTTTGGGAGAGCTGGCGGCGAAGCCGACTGAGAGGGTGAAATATGACCATACCAAAAGACAACAGCCAATTGGAAAATGCCCGGTGGCTTCGCAGGGAAATGACTCCCTACGAACGTAAGCTTTGGTATCTTTTTCTTCGCAAATACCCGGTAAAGATTTACAAACAGCGGATCATCGGCAGATTCATTGTGGATTTTTACTGTGCTTCTGCAAAGCTGGTTATCGAAGTGGATGGTTCTCAGCATTATGAGCCTCAGGGTATTGCATATGACGCAGAACGCTCCGCATTTTTGTCGGCTCTGGGCTTGGAGGTTTTGCGATTTTCCAACCGCGATATTGACAGGGGTTTTCGTGGTGTGTGCGAACAAATTGATAATACCATTCAAAACCGGTTATAAGACCCTCTCAGTCACCTACGGTGACAGCTCTCCCAAAGGGAGAGCCAAGATCCCCTGCAATCTAGTGTATGGATATAAGAAATGGAGCGTATCGGTATTGATACGCTCCATAAACTGTTTTACGGACACCCGCCCCAAAGGGCGGGTTTTTTAATGCTTACTTCAGGATCTTCAGCGCGCCGGTGGGACAGACATCTGCACACTTGTGGCAGTTGACACAGTCGGCGATGGTGGCAGGATCCATAAACTCGGGCTTGATCACCGTCTGGAAACCGCGGTGTACCAGACCCAGAATGCCCTTCTGTGCCTCTTCACGGCAGGTGCGGACACACATATTACACAGGATACACTTACCCTGATCTCGTTCAATGGTGACCAGCTTCTGCTCCTTGAAGCAGCTGTGCTTGCCACCGTCCAAACGGCTGGGGTTGATGGGTTGATTGTTAGCAAAATCGATCAGACGGCACTCCTCGTAATCGTGACAACCGCACTCTAAGCATCTTGCCGCTTCCTGACGAGCCTGCTCTTCGGTAAAGCCGTTGATGACGGCATCGAAGTTGCCCTTGCGGTAAGCAGGATCCTTGCAGGACATTTCGGCTCTTGCCTTCTTCTCGTAGGCGGAGAAGTCAATGTCATCCTTATTCCGCTTGGAGTAGTAGGGTTCGACCTTGATCAGAGCCTTGCCGCTGAGGTATGCGTCGATGGCAGCGGCAGCATCATTGGCCTCGCCAATGGCGCGGACAGCGATGGAAGGACCACGGTTGGTGGCGTCACCGGCAGCAAACACACCGGGGAGATTGGTGGTGCAGACAGCCTCGTCAGCCACGATGGTGCCCTTCTTGGTCAGTTCCAGAGCCTCGAAGCCTTCCAGTGCACAGCGCTGACCGATGGCGGAGATGACAGTATCCACATCCAGGATCTCGAACTTGCCTTCTACGGGCACGGGGCTGCGGCGGCCGGAAGCATCGGGCTCACCCAGTTCCATAACCTGCAGCTTGACCTTGGTGACCTTGCCGTTTTCGCCGATGATCTCAGCGGGATTGGTCAGCCACTTGAAGTCTACGCCTTCCTCGATTGCCTCTTCGATCTCCAGATCTTCCGCAGGAGCCTCGGCGCGGGTACGGCGGTAGATCACATATACATTTTCAGCGCCCAGACGGACAGCGGTACGGCAGGCGTCCATAGCCACGTTACCACCACCGACGACAGCCACATTCTTGCCCAGATTGGGACGAGCGCCCAGGTTCACTTCACGTAGAACATCGATACCACCCAGCACGCCATCCAGCTTGTCGCCCTCGCAGCCCACACCGGTGGACTTCCAGGCACCCACAGCTACCAGCACAGCATCATAAGACTCCCGCAGAGCCTCCAAAGTGACATCCTTGCCAACCTTGACATTGTTGCACATAGTCACGCCCAGGGCCTCGATCTGCTTAATTTCAGCAGCCAGAACCGCCTTAGGCAGACGGTACTCGGGGATGCCGTAGCGGAGCATACCGCCCATTTCGGGCATCATATCCATCACAGTGACCGCGTAACCCTTAACGGCCAGCTGGTAAGCGGCATTCAAACCGGCGGGGCCACCACCGACGATGCCAACCTTCTTGCCGTTGGCAGCAGCCACTACAGGCTTGAAGGGGTCAGCGGATGCCATATCGTTATCAGCGGCAAATGCCTTCAGATAGGCGATGGACAGAGGCTGCTCTACGAACTGACGGCGGCATTCCTCCTCACAAGGATGAGGGCACACACGGCCGATGGAAGCGGGCAAAGAGATCTTATCCTTGATGATCTTCACAGCCTCGGTGTCGTTACCCAGAGCGATCTGCTTCACATAGCCCTGAATATCGGTTCTTGCGGGGCAGTTGAGATGGCAAGGACCCTTGCAGTCGCCCTCGTGGTCGCTCATCAACAGCTCCAGAGCGATCTTTCTGGCCTGCATAACCCGGGGAGTATTGGTGGTGACCACCATACCGTCGGTTGCCACAGTGGCGCAGGCCCGCAGCAGCTTGGGTACTTTTTCTACTTCCACAACGCACAGACCGCAAGCGCCGTAGACTTTCAGATTCTTATTGTAGCACAGGTTGGGAATGGAAATACCGTTGGCAATTGCGATCTCCAGAATGCTCTGGCCCTTATTGCCGGTCACTTCCCGACCGTTGATTGTCAGTTTGATTTGTTCCATAGCTTACCCCTCCTTATTCTACCGTGATCGCATCGAACTTACAGTTCTTGCGGCACTGGTCGCAGCGGATACACAGATCAGCATTGATCTGATGGGGCTGCTTCTTTTCGCCGGTGATGGCATTGGCGGGACACTTCTTGGCGCAGACGGTACAGCCCTTGCACTTGTCCGGGTCAATGCTGTATGTACGCAGAGCCACGCACTCACCAGCAGGACACTTCTTGTTGCGGATGTGTGCATCATACTCATCCCGGAAGTAACGGATCGTGGTCAGAACCGGGTTGGGAGCTGTTTGACCCAGACCGCACAGCGCGCCGTCCTTGATGCCAACGCACAGCTCTTCCAGCAGTTCCACATCGCCTTCCTTGCCTTCGCCGTTGACGATACGGGTCAGGATCTCCTGCAGGCGCTTGGTGCCGATGCGGCAGTGGACGCACTTACCGCAGGATTCCTGGGCAGTAAAGTCCAGGAAGAACTTAGCCATACCTACCATACAGGTAGTCTCGTCCATAACCACCATACCACCGGAGCCCATGATCGCGCCGGTAGCACCCAGAGCCTTGTAGTCAATGATAGTATCCAGCAGGCTCTCGGGGATACAGCCGCCGGAAGGACCGCCCATCTGGACAGCCTTGAAGGACTTGCCGTCCCGGACTCCGCCGCCGATGCCGAAGATGACATCCCGCAGAGTCTTGCCCATAGGGATCTCCACCAGACCGCCCTTGCAGATCTTACCGGTCAGCGCGAACACCTTGGTGCCCTTGCTGGTCTCGGTACCCATAGCGGAGAACGCGGCACCGCCGTTGTTCATAATCCAGCCGACATTCGCGAAGGTTTCCACGTTGTTAATGTTGGAAGGAGCATCCATATAACCCTTCTGCGCGGGGAAAGGAGGCTTCAGGCGGGGCATACCACGCTTGCCTTCCAGAGACTCGATCAAAGCGGTCTCTTCACCGCAGACGAATGCGCCTGCGCCGGCCTTGATCCGCATATCGCAGGAGAAGCCGGAACCCAGAATGTTCTCACCCAGCAGGTTTGCTGCCCGTGCCTGCTCGATGGCCCGGGTCAGATTGACGATGGCCAGAGGATACTCAGCACGGACATACACGATCATCTCGGAAGCACCGATGGCGTAAGCGCCGATCAGCATACCTTCGATCAGATTGTGGGGGTCGGACTCGATAACAGCACGGTCCATAAATGCGCCGGGGTCGCCCTCGTCAGCGTTGCAGATCAGATACTTGGGCTCACCGGTGCTCTGACGGGCAGCATTCCACTTAAACCAGGTGGGGAAGCCAGCACCACCACGGCCGGCCAAACCGGAGACCTTGATCTCCTCAATGACCTGCTCGGGAGTCATAGTGGACAGCACCTTAGCCAGGCCTTCGTAGCCATCGTTGGCCCGGTAGTCCTCCAGAGAGGTGGGGTCGATCAGACCGCAATGCCGCAGAGCAATGCGGGTCTGCTTGGACAAAAATTCTGCATCATCGTCGGAGATGGTGATGCTGTCCACCTTGCTCATATCGCCGGTACGGGCAGCGTCAACAATTGCCTCTGCATCCGCAGGGCTCACCCGCACCAGACGGCGCAGGAGGGTCTTGTCCTCATACACATCTACGATAGGCTCCAGGAAGCACATACCGATACAGCCGGTGCTGCCCAGGGCAAAGGGTTCGGACTGACCCATAGCGGCTACGATAGCCTCATGTACTTTCGCGGCACCTGCTGCAATACCACAGGAGCCTTCACCGATAATCACACGGATCATACTTCCACGCCCTCCTTCTTACGAATATCCTTCAAAATAGCGATGGCGCTGTCGGGAGTCAGATTGCCGTAAGCCTCGCCGTTGATCATAATTACGGGAGCCAGGGAGCAGCAACCCAGGCAGGCCACGTGTTCCAGTGTAAACAGGCCGTCCTCGGTGGTTTCGCCATTGGCAATGCCAAGATAGGCGGTAATGGCTGCGCTGACCCGTTCACTGGCGTTGACGTGACAGGCAGTACCCTGGCAGGACATAACCAGATATTTACCGATGGGAGTCAGACGGAACTGGGCATAAAAGGTTGCAACGCCCATCACCTCTGCAGGGGTCGTACCCACTGCCTCGGCGATATGGTACATAACATCCTTAGGCAGATATCCGTAGATATCCTGAGCCTTCTGCAAAATTGTGATCAAGCTGCCGGGAACCTTTGCATAGGTATCCAATGTTTCCTTCAGCAAGCTAAAATCACTGCGGGGCCCACTGTTTTCACTGTGCATTTGCTTTGCCTCCATTTCATTGTTCGGGAATATCCCATTGTCGTGTTTTTCATTAGCACGCAAATAGTCATCATCTATTATATCACTAAACTTTTTGATTGCAAGACGGGCAAGCAAACTTGCACATTTTAGACAATTTCCCCCTTTTTTTCCTGTGCGTTATCTACAAAATTTATAAATCGTCAGCCGTCTTGTTTTTGCACGGGAACTGTGGTATGATGCTTTACAGGAGGTATTTCATATGGATATGACTTATGCAAACTACGCTTGGGAGCAGACTGCTGCGCTGCTTGCCATCGACTCCCCCACCGGCTTCACCAAAGAAGCCGCCGCTTGGGTTCAGCAGCAATTTGCCGCGCTGGGCTTTGATGCAAAGCTCACCACCAAGGGCGGTGTTATCGCCGATCTGGGTGGTCAGGATGCTGATAACGGTCTGCTTCTGGCTGCCCACACCGATACTTTGGGCGGTATGGTGGCGGAAGTGAAAGGCAACGGTCGCCTGCGGCTGACCGCATTGGGCGGTATGAACGCCAATAACAGCGAGACCGAGTTGGTTCGGGTCTATACCCGAGACGGAAAAGTGATCGAGGGTACACTCCAGCTGTGTAACGCCTCTGTCCACGTAAACGGCGATTATTCCTCTGCCAAGCGTAGCTTTGACACCACTGAGGTGGTGCTGGATGAGAATGTAACATCCGCCGCCGATACCCGCGCTCTGGGCATTGAGGTAGGTGACATCGTTTGCTTTGACCCCCGCACCCGCCGCACCGAATCCGGATATCTGAAAAGCCGGTTCCTGGACGATAAACTGTCGGTGGGTATACTGCTGGGCTATGCCAAGTATTTAAGCGACAATCATATTACTCCCAAACGCCGCGTCTACGTCCATATAACGGTCTATGAGGAAGTGGGTCACGGCGGTTCCGGCTCTGTGCCCGCAGGTGTCACCGAAGCCATTTCCGTGGATATGGGTTGCGTGGGTGACGGTCTGCAATGCACCGAGCGGCAAGTCAGTATCTGCGCCAAGGATTCCGGTGGCCCATACAGCTATGAGGTGGTAGGCAATCTGATCGCCGCTGCCAAGAAAGCAGGCGCTGACTATGCGGTGGATGTGTACCCCTACTACGGCTCCGATGTGGAAGCAACCCTCCGGGGCGGTTATGACATTCGCCACGGTCTCATTGGTGCCGGTGTTTACGCCAGCCACGGCTATGAACGCAGTCACATTGACGGCGTTCTGAACACTCTGAAACTGCTGAAAGCCTACACTCTGTGATTCGCAAAAAAGACCTGTACCAACCGGCACAGGTCTTTTTCCAAAGGCAGAAGGTTGTCTCCTTCTCTTTTTTTCTGTTTTGTGCCTAAATTATTTGTGCATCTTTAACAAATTCCATTATTTGTTTTCTGTTAATTTTCATATTTTTTACGAACCCCTATTGCAATGTGGATTTTTCCGTGCTACAATGAAGGTGCATACAAGTTCTCTATCCTTTTCATTTTTCGTATCTCTCTTTTCGTGGAAACCCCGGTTCTGTCTGGTCAATGGAACCGGGGGTTTTCATATCCTGCAACGCCTTACAGATAAATGCCGCCGAACACAAAAAGGGCGTACCGGAATCGGTACGCCCTTTTTCATTTTTGTCTGGATTATACCAGTTCGATGACTGCCATCTCAGCAGCGTCGCCGCGGCGAGCGCCGGTGCGGGTCACTCTGGTGTAGCCGCCGTTACGGTCAGCATACTTGGGAGCGATCTCCTTAAACAGCTTATTGGCAACATCTTCCTTAGTGATAAAAGACAGAGCTTTGCGATAAGCTGCCAGGTTGCCCTTCTTGCCCAGGGTAATCATCTTTTCCACAACGGGCTGGACTTCCTTAGCGCGGTAGAAGGTGGTCTCGATCTTGCCGTTCTCCAGCAGATCGGTCACCTGCTGGCGCAGCAGTGCTTTTCTCTGTGCACTGGTCTTGCCCAGTTTACGAGTACCAAACATGAACGTTTCCTCCTTTTGAAAGGTTACAAACTTCTCTAAAATTAGTTATTGCTGCCAGAATCCTCGCTGGCCAGGGACAGGCCCATCATCTCCAGCTTCTTCTGCACCTCATCCAAAGACTTCTTACCCATATTACGGACCTTCATCATATCCTCACCGGTCTTGCTGATCAAATCAGCAACGGTATTGATGTTGGCACGCTTCAGGCAGTTGAAGCTACGGACAGACAGATCCAGCTCGTCGATGGTCATTGCCAGCTTGGTATCGGGACGATCAGCAGACTTCTCCACAACGGTAGAACCGGTGCTGACGGTATCGGACAGGTTGGTGAACACAGTCAGATGGTCGGACAGAATCTTAGCACCCAGAGAAACAGCGTCCTTTGCGGTGATGGTGGAATCAGTCCAGATTTCCAGGGTCAGCTTGTCGAAGTCGGTCTTATCGCCGACGCGGGTGGGCTCCACCGTATAATTCACCTTTTTCACAGGGGAATAGATGGAGTCGATGGGAATCACACCGATAACGGTCTGGGCGGACTTATTCCGATCAGCGGGAACATAGCCACGACCCTGGCTCAGTGTAATTTCCATATTGAAAGTAGCGCCTTCGCCCAGAGTGCAGATATGCAGTTCCGGGTTCAGGATTTCAACCTCGCCGTCAGCCTTAATATCGCCGGCAGTAACCTCACAGGGGCCAACCGCGTCGATATACACAGTTTTGGTGCCCTGGCTGTGAAGCTTCAAAATCATCCGCTTCACGTTCAGGACGATCTCCGTCACATCTTCGGTCACACCGGGGACGGTGGAGAACTCGTGCTGAATGCCGGCAATCTTCACAGAAGTTGCGGCGTAACCGGGCAGGCTGCTCAGCAGGATTCTGCGCAGAGAGTTACCCAGCGTCATACCATAACCGCGCTCCAGAGGCTCCACGACATATTTGCCGTAAGACAGGTCTTCGGGAGTATCCAGGCAAGTAATGCGAGGCTTTTCAATTTCAACCATATGAATCTTAACCCTCCTTTTTTAGTGCGTGGGGTGCTGTCAACACCCCACAGTTACAGCGAACAAGCAAACAGGGGGTTGATTACTTAGAATACAACTCGACGATCAGGTGGACAGCGATCTCGAAGTCGATGTCTTCCTTGGTGGGCATAGCAACAACCTTACCGGTGAGGGTATTCTTATCGCGATCCAGCCACTTGGGGGAAGCAACAAAGCTGTCAGCTTCCTTCAGTGCCTTAAAGAAGTTATTGGAAGCGCTCTTCTCGCAGACGGCAACCACATCGCCTTCCTTGATCAGGTAGCTGGGGATGTTCACACGATTGCCGTTTACGGTGAAGTGGCCGTGGTTCACCAGCTGGCGAGCCTGACGGCGGGAGTTCGCAAAACCCAGACGATAGACAACATTGTCCAGTCTGCGCTCAACCAGAGTCAGCAGGTTATCACCGGTGTTGCCCTCGTGACGAGCTGCCTTCTCGTAGTAGTTACGGAACTGCTTCTCCTGAATGCCATAAACAAATTTAACCTTCTGCTTCTCAGTCAGCTGAGTAGCATACTCGGACTTCTTAGCTCTTCTCTGGCCGCCGGGATTCTTGTTGGAAGTCTTAGAATAACCCATTGCGGCAGGAGAAACGCCCAGCGTTCTGCAACGCTTCAGCACAGGCTGCATATTCTTAGCCATATCTTAATCCTCCTATTCCGAAATCAGACTCTACGTCTCTTGGGAGGACGGCAACCATTGTGAGGAATGGGAGTGACGTCCTTGATCATAACGACTTCCAGACCTGCGGTCTGCAGAGCCCGGATAGCAGCCTCACGTCCCTGGCCGGGGCCCTTCACATAGACCTCGACAGACTTCAAGCCGCAGGCATCAATCGCAGCCTTGGCAGCAGTCTCTGCTGCAGTCTGAGCAGCAAAGGGAGTGGACTTACGGGAGCCACGGAAACCCAGACCACCGGAGGAAGCCCAGGACAGAGCATTACCCTGCAGGTCGGTGATGGTCACCATAGTGTTGTTGAAAGAGGAACGGATATGTGCCGCGCCTTTCTCAACTACTTTGCGCTCTCTGCGGCGCTTAACAACTTTCTTAGTAGCCTTAGCCATTGTACATATCCCTCCTTACTTCTTCTTGTTAGCGATGGTCTTCTTGGGACCCTTACGGGTACGAGCGTTGGTCTTGGTACGCTGACCGTGTACGGGCAAACCACGACGGTGGCGCAGGCCACGGTAGCAGCCGATCTCAGACAGACGCTTGATGTTCATAGCGGTCTCACGGCGCAGGTCACCTTCGATGGTGTAGTTGCTTTCGATGGTTTCACGCAGCTGAGCCTCTTGATCTTCGGTCAGATCCTTAACGCGGGTATCGGGATCAATCTTAGTGAGTTCCAGCACCTTTGCAGCGCGTGCAGGTCCGATGCCGTAGATATAAGTCAGCGCAACTTCAATACGCTTTTCGCGGGGAAGGTCAATACCAGAAATACGTGCCATATTCTTTCAGCACCTCCTATTAGCCTTGTCTCTGCTTGTGCTTGGGGTTTTCGCAAATTACCATAACGCGACCCTTGCGCTTGATGATCTTACACTTTTCGCACATGGGTTTAACGGACGGTCTTAC
>JAFQGT010000011.1 GCA_017415425.1 Oscillospiraceae bacterium
CGTCCCTCGTCGACCCCTGCCACTCGCTCAGGTCGCTGCATCCGCCGCAGGCGGCGCTCCCATCGCTCCCCATCCCGAACACAGAAGTTAAGCTCATGTACGCCCACAATACTTGGCGGATGACTGCCCGGGAAGATAGGTAACGCGAACACAAAACCTCACAGCTTTGGTTGTGGGGTTTTCTTTTTTGGGGAACAGATGGTGGGTCCACCTGTTTCCTGTTGGGGTCCCCGACGAATGTCCTCGGCGACGGAGCGCCATCGTCCCTCGTCGACCCCTGCCACTCGCTCAGGTCGCTGCATCCGCCGCAGGCGGCGCTCCCATCGCTCCCCATCCCGAACACAGAAGTTAAGCTCATGTACGCCCACAATACTTGGCGGGTGACTGCCCGGGAAGATAGGTAACGCGAACACAAAGCCTCCACAGTAATGTGGAGGCTATTTTTTTATTGCATCACCAATTGCACTTTTGTTTTCATACTGCTATAATTACAGTAGCAAGTCCAAAATAACCATATTTGGAGGAGAGCGTAATGAGCACCGGTAAAAAAGTTTTGAATGTTTTTGGCATTATTTTTGCATTGCCTGTCAACACAGTTTTGGTGATTATCCTAATGGTCGCGCCACTGCTGTTTTCATTGATCGCATTTATTCAGCCGGAGAATTTGGTAGATACCGTTACCAAGGTGGACACCAGCGATGTGGTTTCTGAGATGTTGCAAGCCCCGGAGGGGGAGACACTGCCGAAGGAAATAGAGCAGATCAGTGTGTTGCTGGAGTCCGATGTGTTCAATGAATTGCAGGAACTGTATATGACAGACATTGCCAACACATTTTTAGGCGGCAAGGGGGATATGGAATTCACTCCCGAGAAGATTATGGAAATCGTAGACGCCAATATGGATGAGCTGGTGGAGATCTATAAGGAGTTGGATCCCCAGTCCGTTGAGGTTCCTGTGGAGGAGCTGAAGATTGAGATCCGGGATGCACTGGATGAGCTATCGGAAGAGATAGCAGAAGCGCTCCCAGCACCGGAGGAGGTCAAGACTCAGATGGTGGAGCAGAGCGAGGAAATGAAAATGGCTCTGGAGATCATTGAACAAAGGGAGACCATCAAGTGGGGTCTTGTAGGCGTTATTGTGGTGCTTGCGATCGTGGTGTTTGTGCTGCGGCTGTTTGGCTTCCGCGGATTCCGGTGGCTCGGGGTGGATCTGATCATTGCAGCGGTAATTTCTGGCGGTATGTGCGGTCTTTTGAAAGGCTCTACAATCTTGTTAGCGGATTTTGTCGCGGATAACCAGTTGGCATCTAACCTGTTGAGTATGATCACATCCGATTTTGCAACAGGAATGATAATCCGGACGGGCATTATGCTGGTTTGCGGCATAGGTCTTTTGGTTGCGTTTATTTACATTCGCAAAGCGCAAAAACGGAAGGCAGCAACGGTGACTCCCGTCGCTGCACAGGAAACACCTACTCTGGCAGAAGAATAAAAGTCTACTTGACAGGTCATTGGGAGAAAACAGATGAAGACCAAACAGAGAACGGTTCGGCTGGTGATCTGCGTGCTGCTGGCGTTGGGTATTTTGGGTGTCAGCGCCGTTACAGTGATCAATTCGGTGGTGAAGCTGACAACAAAACCCCAGATTCTGACATCCCAGGAGGCGGCTACGCTGGATGCGGATTGTATTTTGGTTTTGGGCTGCTACGTAATGGATAACGGAAATCCCAGCGCCATGCTCCACGACAGGCTTCAAAGAGGTGTGGAATTGTACGAACTGGGCGCGGCGCCGAAACTACTGATGAGCGGGGATCACGGCCGGCAGAATTACGATGAAGTGGATGCGATGAAGCAGTTTGCTGTTGATGCGGGCATTGCCTCGGAAGATGTGTTTATGGATCACGCGGGATTCTCCACGTATGAGAGCATCTACCGGGCGAAGGAGATCTTTCAGGCAAAGCGAATCATCATCGTATCCCAGGAGTATCACCTGTACCGGGCGATCTATATCGCAGAGCGATTTGGCTTGGAGGCCTACGGTGTGAATGCGGATTACCGGAGCTATATCGGGCAGACATCCCGGGATATTCGGGAGATTTTGGCGCGGGTGAAAGATTTTACGATCTGTATTTTCAAACCGGAACCTACATTCTTAGGGGAGGCGATTCCCATCTTTGGAGACGGCAATCTTACCAATGATGCCTCCTCTGATTTTTCCTGAATATTAAAAAGCTGCTCCGGAGTGCTCCGGAGCAGCTTCTTAATTGACGGTATTGATGGGGGTTCCTTCCAGAAAACTCCGAATGCTGGAGACCGTGCAGTCCAAAAGCCGCTGACGGGCTGCCTTGGGCGCCCAGGCAATGTGGGGAGTAAGAATGCAGTTGGGCACGGTCAGCAGAGGATTATTCGGAGAAATGGGTTCTGCAGACACCACATCCATCGCTGCGCCGCAAATTTTGCCGGATGCAAGCGCGTCAGCTACATCCTGCTCGCACAGCAGAGGACCTCTGGCAGTGTTCAGCAGCATTACTCCGTCCTTCATCAGGGCAATGGTCTCCCGGTTAATCATACCGGCGTTCTCTACCGTCAGGGGACAATGGAGAGAGATCACATCCGATTGAGAAAGAAGGGTCTGCAGATCTACATACCGGGCAAGATTTTCTGCCGACTGCCGCTGGGTGCGGCTGTATGCTAAAACCTCCATACCCATTGCAGAAGCGATTTTTGCGACGGCCTGACCGATCCGTCCGAAACCGATGATGCCAATGGTTTTGCCGGCAAGTTCTATCAGAGGTGCGTTCCAGAAACAAAAATCCGGGCAAGCGGACCACTGACCGCTGTGAACTGCCCGGTCGTGGTCACCCACCCGGTGGCACAGTTCCAACAGCAAGGCAAAGGTAAACTGAGCGACCGCGGCAGTGCTGTAGGCCGGCACATTGCAGACCGGGATGCCCCGGGCTCTGGCGGCGGCGCAGTCTACCACATTGTAGCCGGTGGCCAGCACGCAGATCAAGCGAATATTGGGACAGGCATCCAAAAGTCGGGCGGTGATAGGGGTTTTGTTGGTCAGGACGATTTCCCCGTCGCCGATGCGCTGAGCTGCTTCATTTTCCGGGGTGCGGGGGTATACGGTCACCTCTCCGAAGGGTTTCAGACAATCCCAGGACAGATCGCCGGGATTCAGTGCGTAGCCGTCAAGTACGATCAATTTCATAGAGTAGCTCCTTTGGACTTGAAAATAGAGGATATATTTGCTAGGATAAGAGAAAAACTTTGGAGTCAAGTATGGAATTTGTATATCAAGATCCCTATCTGGTGGTATGCGTGAAGCCGCCACGGGTGCTGTCCACCGATGAGCCCGGCGGTATGCCGGAACTGGTGCGGCAGGCCTTGGGTGACCCGGGTGCCAATGTAAGGACGGTTCACCGCCTGGATCGGGTGGTGTCGGGACTTATGGTGCTGGCCAGAACCAGACACTGTGCATCCGACCTGTCAGAGCAGATTCGGCGGGGAGAATTTCATAAGGAATATCTGGCGGTGCTCCACGGTGTTCCGGATCGGGAGGAGGATACCTTGCGGGATTTGCTCCTGCGGAACAAGCAGGAAAAAAAGACCTATATTACTAGCTCAAACGGCAAGGATGTGCAGGAAGCGATCCTCTCCTACCGGACATTGGGGGTAGTGGAGGGATTATCCAAGGTCCGCATCCAGCTGCAGACCGGCAGGACGCACCAAATCCGTGCCCAGTTTTCCGGCAGGGGACTGCCGCTGGTGGGAGATCAAAAATACGGAGATCTCCGGGATACCTGTGAGATCGCGCTGTGGTCTTACCGGCTGGCATTTACCCACCCCAAGACAGGAGAGCAGATGGAGTTCGTTCTGGAGCCGCCCCGGGATTACCCCTGGACGCTGTTCTGAAGAATGGCATCCAGCGCGGCGGAAAAGGCGGCGTTTTGCGCCGGTGTGCGCTTGGTGGGACCTTTGGTGCGGCCACCGGCGGCACGGAATTTCTTGGCTGCGTGGCGCTGTTCCATCAGGCCGGAGATGTTGCATTCGGTATACTCCCAGCCGTCTTGATGCAGTACCCGGGCGCTGCGGGCAAGACACATAGAGGCCAGCCCGTAATCTTGGGTGATGACCAGATCTCCGGGGCGTACCCGGTTCACAAGGGCAAAGTCCACACTGTCGCTGCCTTTGTCAAAGATCAGCGTGTCCGCGCCCTCTTTTTGCAACGCGTGGGCAGTGTCACACAGAAGAGTGCAGGGAACACCGTATCGCCGGCAAAGGGTGACGGCTATGTCCACTACAGGACAGGCATCGGCATCGATCAGCACACGCATAAACTCACCTCGGTGGTATTATATCAGCCGCGGTGCAAAATTGCAACGAAGAGAAAGGGGAAATCCCAATGGCAAACTACGATTTTTTTCAGAACCGGGAGTGCGAGTACTTTCCCTGTCATAAGGGCGCTGACCGGGAGAATTTTAACTGTCTATTCTGTTTCTGTCCGCTCTATACTTTGGGAGGAGACTGCGGAGGAAATTTCACCCATACCAAAGAGGGGATCAAGGATTGCAGTGGCTGCCTGATCCCCCATAGACGGGAAAATTATGGGCTGGTCACAGGAAAACTGGATAAGGTGATTGCCTTTGTAAAAAAGAAGGACTGATTCTTGATTTTTGGAAACCAGCTTGGTATAATACAGCTGTCTATGGAGAGTTGTCCGAGTGGGGACGTTTGCGAGCGTTGCCTGTGGCAGATGAAGCGAGCAAAAAGGAGTGGCCGCGGTCGAAATTTTCAAACGGAAGTGATAGAAAATTTCGGGCACCGCAACAGGACATAACGGGGCGCCCCGTTCGGTAAAAATGAATAGTTTGTTATGCTCTAAATAGAGTTTAACATATATGGAGACGTATCGAAGTGGTCATAACGGGGCTGACTCGAAATCAGTTAGCGGGCAACCGCACGAGGGTTCGAATCCCTCCGTCTCCGCCATAAAATAAGACCCACCTTTTGGTGGGTCTTATTTTATAGCAAGGTGGGATTCGAACCCATAGCAGAGCAACTGTCCAGTGGACAGTTGCTGCCACCAGTGCAAACACTGGTGGCTCCCTTAATTTTGCCCAAAGAGCAAAATGCAAGTCGAATCCCTAAATCTCCGCCAAAGGAAAATCCCTCCCCACAAGGGGAGGGATTTTCCTTTCGTAAACAACACCCTGCGGAATCACTTCCACAGGGTGCTGTTGCGTGGTTAGTAATTAGTTCTCTTCAGTCTTTTTCTTTCTGCTGTGAACCGTAGTGCCGATCACACCGCTGCCGCTGGCGAGCATCAGAGCAAACCACAAGCCAAGGGTGGAGGCGTCTCCGGTCTGGGGGTTGGAGGGGTTTTGTGCGGGTTTGGGAACAGTGTAGGTGTTCTCAAAGACGATTTCTGCAACTGCAACACCAGCTTTCTTGATGACCGGAGTGGAAGCAACCAGTTTGCCCTTGCCCTCGTCGGTGACGGTGATTTCAACCACATACTGGGTCTTGTCATAGGTGACATACTCTGCATTTCCGGTTTCCTCGAAAACAGTGTAGCTGTAGGTACCGGCTTCGGTAATGACCAGCTTATCAAATACGATCTTGCCGTTCTTGGTGTTGGTTGCGGTGGCCAGAACCTTGCCGTCCTTATCCTTCAGCACGAACTTGAATTCTCCGTCATTCAGGTCACGACCGGTCAGGTTCTTGATTGCGCTGATGGAAATGTTGGTGTCCGCTGCATCGTATGTGTTGCAGAAGGTGATTTCCTCAACCTTTTCGTCTGCCAGGGTGTAGACCATACTGTCAACAACCAAAGATCCTGCTTTGTCAACAACTACAACCTGCACGCCATAGACGGTTTCGTCGTAGGTGATGCCGGGTACACCGTTGTTCTTTTCTACGATGGTGTACTTGTAGGTGCCGGCCTTGGTGAAACTCAGGTTGAACTTAAAGGTGCCGTCCTTGCCGTTCTTTGCGGAGGTGAGTTCCTGGTTTTCACTGCCAAGCACAGCAAAGATGAACTCTTCTGCATTCAGCTTACGGCCATCCAGTACCTTGGTCAGCTCACCGTTTGCGCCCAGAACCACATCGACAGGCGCGGGAGCATACTTGTTTACAAACTTTACTTCCGGTGCCTGAACTGTGCCCACGCCCGCTACTTGAGCCTGCAGCACACCGTTCTCGTCGGTAACGGTGACGGTTACTGTGTAAACGGTCGCGTCATAGGTGTAGCCGTCCCGGTCCAGATCCACTTCAGAAATTTTGTATTCGTAAGTGCCTGCTTTGGTATAGGTAATGGCATCGAACTGGAAGGTTCCGGTAGCGGTGTTTTGAACGGTGGTAGCAGCAGGCATAGGAGCGTCCTGAGTGACTGCCTGGATGGAGAATGCAAACTCGTCAGCTGCAAGCTGCTTATGCTCACTGTGCAGTTCCTTCGCACCGAAAATGGTGGCAGAGGTCTCCTTGGGATTGTACTTGTTGTCAAATACGATCGCAGCTTCGTCCCCGGCCTTGTTTGTAATCTTGGTTGTTGCCACCAGCTTGCCATTTTCGTAATCGTCGGTAACCTCAACAGTTACGGTGTAAACCTCGCTGTCGTAGGTGAAGCCGCCCAGGCTGGCCTGTACTTCGCGAATGGTGTAAGAATAGGTTCCTCTTTCGGTGAAGTTCACAGTGCCGAAGTTTACAGTGCCGTTTGCGTCGTTTTCTACGGTGGTGTCAGCAGGCATCGGGGTGTCCTGAGTGCTTTCGATCACGAAGCTGAACTCGCCGCCTCTCAGGGTGTAGCTGCTGCCGGTTGTGGGAGTGACCTTTTTCTTCGCGGTAAAGGCGATGCCGTCGGTTTGCTGAGGCTGGTATTTGTTGCGGAAGTCAACAACTGCTCTTGTAGTGTCTTCACCATTGACCGCAACCTTGATCTTTGCGTTTGTGCTGTCGTCAGTAGCGACGATCACGATTTCCTTTTCGGCATCGTCATAAGCTACGCCGGTGATGCCGCCGTCGATCTCGCTGATAACAAACTTGTAGGTACCGGGCTTGTTGACCTTTACGGGAGCAGAGATCATCTCACCCTTGGTGGAAATGGTGTAGGTTGCAGTATCGGTGCTGCCGCTGTCGAATGCGAATTCAATATCGCCCGTTTCAATGGCTGCCAGGGTATCGGCATCAACCACCTTCACATTGAAGTCAAATCGGTCGGTGGTGAGCCATTCGTTATCTTTACGGCCGGTAAAGGTCTTTGTGATATCGATGGTCACATCAGCAGGTTCTGCGGTGTAAAGGTTCACGATGTTCTCACCGCCGATCAGCTGGGTGAGGGTTGCGGTGAGGTTGCCGTTACGGTCATCGTGCACGGTGAAAACAGCAGTGATGGTTTGGAGACTGTAGGTGATACCGGGGGCCTTGTTGGCATCCTCGGGTACCAGCTCCTGCACAGATATCACATAAGTGCCGGCCTTCGTAAAGGTGATCTCGTCAAAGAGAATGCTGCCGTTTGCTCCATTGGAAACAGTCGTGCTTGCAGGAAGAATGATACCGTCCACCGGCTCGGCGGAAACCACCTTCAGTTCAAATGCAAACTCGCCTTCCTGAAGCGCCTCATTCCGATCACCATGGAGAACCTTGTTGATCAGGGGCAGATTGGCGGTTGTGGGATTCGGGACGTACTGGTTATTAAACGCGATGGCGTCAGCAGTTTTCCAGCCGGAATCGGCTGCTCTTTCCAGCTTGGTGGACGCAACGAACAGATTACCGTTCAAGTCATCCTGCACCACAACGGTAAAGCGGAACTTGCTTTCATCATAGGTGGTGCCTCCCACGACATTGCTGGGGAGCTGCTCGGTGATGATGTACTCGTAGGTGCCAGCTTTATCATAGGTTACGCCGTTCAGGAAAACGATATTGCCGCTGTAAACGCCGCCCTCTGCGGTGGAATCACCGGTATGGGAGACGAATCTGTCGCTCAACTCAACGCCGTTGCGGTACTCCTTGATGTCAAAGTAGAACTCGCCGTCCAACAGAGTCTTGCCGGTCAGGTTCTTGGTGCCGCTGAGATTTACGGGCGCATCGTTGAAGGTGCTGGTGTAGGTGTTGGTGAATTGGGCAGCGGACCCGCCGTTGCTGTAGGTGATGGATGCAACTTCCAGATCGCCGTCCTTCGCCGCGTCATCGATCACAACCGTAACGGTGATCAGGCTGCTGTCATACTGCACAGAGGGAGCGTTGCCCTTGGTCTCGGAAACGGTAAATACATAGGTGCCTGCCTTCTTAAACTCGATATTTTCGAAAGCAAAGGCGCTTGCGATACCGTTTTGACCACCGGTAACCGTTGCGGTGCTGGAGGGCACCACAACGATGCCGCCTTGGATGGCATTGCCGGTTGCGGCATTAGAGCCCAGCACGAATTCAAAGCGCTCACCGGATTTCATATTTCTTCCAATCAGAGTTTTGCTGCCATTGATGGTGGCGGTGATGGGAGTGGGGGTATATTCGTTCCGGAAGGTTACGATGCTCTCGTCGTTGGGGTAGATGGGGGATACATTCAGAATGTGGCTGGTGGCATCGATGGATACAACCACATCAACTGTGTAAACGGTATCGTCGTACGTCATACCGTTTACAGGCGTTGCCGGAATAACCTCGCACATCTGGTACCGGAAGGTGATAGAGCTTGCGCCCTCAGGGATCACATCCTGGGTGAAGGTGACAGCGGGGAAGGTGATGTTATGACCTTCGTTGGTGGTGGCGATCGCACCGTAAACGCTGCCTGCGGGCATAGGAACTTTGGTGATATCACTGTCAACGATCTCACCGTTTTCAACGATACCCAAAGCCTTCAGCTGGAACTGGAACATACCGGAGACCAGAGGATTCTGACCGGAGTGGTCAATGTAATCCTTCAGCGCAACGGGAACGCGGGTGACGGATTCTGCAGCATAGGTGTTGATGAACTTGATGGAATCCTGACCCTCTTCGCCGCTGTTCATAACGATCTCATTATTGCTGCCATAGGTGAACAAGGGGTTGGCGTTGTCATCGTACAGTCTCTGAATATCAGCATTGGTAACAGTCAATGTGCCGTTGCCATTGTCGGCAACAGTGATCTCCACACGGTAGAGCGCTCTGGAGTAGGACATACCGGGCAGGTACTTGTCATTTCCAGGCTCTTTCTCGAAGATGGTGTAGCGGTATACGCCGGGGGCAGTGAATTCAAAGGTACCAAAGTCAAAGGCTGCAGTCTGTCCGCCTGCGGTATCGGGCTGGCTTACAGTGATGCCGGCATTTGCATCATAGCCTGCGGGCAGGGGAGCGTCAGAGTAGGGAGAAATGAAGAATGTGAAGGCATCGTTTGCGTCCCAAGCACGACCTGTCAGCTCCTTGGTGCCCTGCAGCTCATTGCCGGTGGGCCATACCGCGGGAACGACCTGGTAGGTGTTGGTAAAGCTTGCAATGCTGGTCTGACCGGCTTTAATGGTGCCGGCAGCGCCTTCGGATTGGGTCACAAAGCCGTCTGCAGCTGCTTCAGTAACCGTATAGGTGGTGTCGGGGGGCAGGCTGAAGATGGTAGCTGTTTGACCGTCCTTCAGGCTGATGGTGGTATTGCTTGCGGAAACGGTACCGGTGCTGACTTGCTGGCCTACGGCATCAACGATGACATAATCGTATGCACCGTTGTTAATTTCGTCGCCGTCCAGGTCGATGGTGAAGTCAAAGGCCTTATCGGGAGCAGTCAGGCCAGTGCCGGTATTTACAGATTTGCTGACCTGTAAATCACCGCCTGTGACCATCGTGAGCAGACCGTTGTTGCCAAGGTGTACGATAAATTTGCCGTCATATGCGCTGGTGCTTCCTTCTGCAAGATGGAATTCCGGTGCATAGAAGTCCTGAGCAGTACCGGTTGCGTTGGTGGTTTTCGTTCCTTCAAATTCCAGGATCTTGTTCAGACGGGGGGAATCGGCAGATAAGTAGAGATTGCCGTCTGTACCGGTCTTGATGGCGGTAAGCTTCAACTGCGCGCCGGTACGGGGAACGGCAGTGATTTCTACGGAGTTGCCGTGATAATGCTCATCTTTGTAGTAGTATACAGTATTGTCGTCAAGGCCCTCGCTTGCGGAGACCTGCTGGGTAAATGCGGCATCCTTATAGATGGGCATATCTTCCAGAACGTAGTAGAATTTGTTGGTGTGAGAGGGCTCAAACTCTACAGTTGCGTCACCGACAGTGTGACCGTTGATCAGGTGGGGGTTTGTGAATTCGGTGCTGTAGAAGTTGATGGTGCCGTCGGCATTGGTGTTGGCTGCCAGGTATTCATCGGACAGCTTGGTCTTGTCAATATAAACGGTGCCGTCATCGGCTTTTTTGACGATTTCAGACTTCAGGCCCACAGAGTAAATCACTCTGGCAGGCAGCGCGCCGTTGTTGGTGTGGGTCTTTACAGAACCGTCGGCATTGAGGGTCACTTCGTTCACCCGCAGGGGGATCACCGAGGCGGGGATCTTGATCACAAGGGTCTGCTTGCCGTCGGTCTCGGTCGTAACGGAAATAAGAATGTTGTTGATCTCCTGGTCGCCGTAAACGGGGCTGTGGACTTCACCGGAGAAGGTGTAGGTAGTGGTGTTTCCGTTGTCAACAAAGCTCTTGGCGGTAAAGGTCTGGCCGGCATAGATGATCGCCTTAATGTCCTTTACTTCCATATACTCGCCCAGAGGATCGGTATAGGTGATATAGCCGTCGGTCATCGGGTCAGAACCCTTGATCTCAGTGGGAACCTGGGGCGCGGAGATGGCGATGTTGGCAACGATCTGCTGGAACACGCTGGTAACGGCAGAGGCGTTGTCTGCATCGTAGTAGTCGTCCACATAATCATAGCCGCTGGCAGGATCTACATCGTATCCGGTGTTGGGGTGGGTCAGGGCATAGTTCTTGTCGGCATATTCCCAGCGGTTGCCCCGCTGAACCTGCTGACCCACATTGATATTCAGAGTGCCGGTGTTATTGTTGGCAGTATAGCTGCTCCAATAACCCTTAATGGTGGTCTTCATAGAGTTGGTGGAACCATCGTTCCAGTAAGTACCGGGGTCCAGGGTCATATAGGCAAGATTCTTCTCGTTGGTGTCCAGATCGGAAATGCCCATACCGATGGAGTACACGGTGGTGGCAAAAGAGGTGTTTGCAACACCGTAGTTGCGGTCGATGGCATCCTTCATATAAGAACCCACCAGGATCGCCTTCATACCGTTGCCGGCGTAAGGAGTACTGCCGGGGCCGTCGTTGTAATTGTCGGAAGGTGCCCACCAGGCGCTGGAGTTGGAGGAGTAGGTGGGAGAGCCGTCAGAAAGTACAATGACGGAGGGAACTCTCTGAACAGTTTCGCCGTTGATGTTAGCAGTGGTCTCATCCTCTTCTGCCAACACCTGCATACCTTCATAAAGACCAATCTGGATATTGGTGCCGCCTTCAACAGAAATAGACCGTTCGATCGTACGGTTAGAGGAATTGATGGCGTTTGTGTAAAGGGTAGCATAATTGTTAGAGCCGGTATCCCGGTTCAAGGTAAAGTAGGGAACCTCTACCTGGGTGTCCTGCCAATAGCCCTGATTCGGACGGTTGCCGGTGGAGACCCACTCCCGCTCGGTTGTGGTTTCCTTGGTATAACGGTCCAAGGGCAGCAGAACCTGTGCATTGCTGCTGAAAGCAACAACGGCAACACGGGAATAGGGGTTGAATGCCATCAGTTCGTCAATGGCATCGTTGGTGGCCTGAACAGTATTATAGATACGGCTTTTGTTGTTATCCATATTACTGTCGGAGTTGCTCATAGAACCGGAGATGTCGATGATCAGCACCACGTCAACAGGAGCCTGGGTGGAACCGGAAACGGATTCAGCTGTTGCCAGTGCAGAATAGGCGATCAGGAAATCTTCACCGTTTCTGTTCTCGTTCAGCCGGATGGTAGAAGTGCCACCGCCGAACACCTGGAAGGTTGCGTCACCGGTGTAAACAGATCTGTCTGTCCAAATTCTTCCGGCGAATTCGGTAGAGGCATTGTCGCCCAAAGAATCAGAATATTTCAAAGAAGTGTCCAGGTCGGCAACTTTTGTTCCTGCGCCGCCTTCGTATTCATAGTCGGCTGCGGATGCTGTGAAAAGTGTTGCCGGCAGATAAGAAAGCAGCATCGCAAAGCAAAGAATGATGCTGAGAATTTGTAAAGAAAGTTTTGTTCTGGTTTTCATAATGATTCCTCCATATATGGATTAAAATGTAGGCATTCGCTGTAAACAATTTGTTGACAGGGTAGTTGTGATCCTGTCCCGCCGTTTTCGCTTGTTTGTGCTATTCATTTTGTCGCCCTCCCGAGATCCTCAGATTCTTTGGGTAGGTGCACAAGCCCATAAATTCCTCGCAGGGCCGATAGTGAACGCAGTCTCCGCAAACACTGTTTTCATCTTCGATGCCTTCGTAGTGTTTACAGGGGGTCTGCATTTCCGTTGCGAATGGAATTCCTTTTTGGGTGTACTGGGGATGTTTGGCAAAATTGGGATAGATTTCTATGGGTTGCGCGTTTTTTGCGTATCGGTCACAATCTTCGTAAAATCCGTACCGGATCTCAAATGACGTCCCGTGTATCTGTATGACCTTGAAAAGGTCTCCTTCTTTTGGTGCTGGAGATCTTGCTTCAGCGTCATATCCCATCAGCTTCGAAAACATACATTTCTCCTTTCGGCGTTTGGTCAAAAAGAAAATCTGCTATACGCAATTAGACTGAAAGCAGTATAGCAGATTTCTATTTTTTTGAATATTACCTTGAACGCCAAAATAAGTACAAACATTTTCGGCGATTTTTATTTTCTCATAACTTTGTGGGGATTGGCAGGATATGGGGGAAAATGACACGCATAACTTTTGTAGGGGTGTTTTGGATATGTTGTTTACAGGATCGCAGCAAACTGATCCCGATCCAGACCACTCTTTGTTTTAATAGCGCGAATGGCCTGCTTGACACCGGAGACAGACATATTCAATCGGGATGCGATTTCCGCGTCAGACAGCTTGAAGGCGGCAAGCCGGGCAACCTCCCGGTTCTGCTCGGTAAGGTTGGCAATGATCTGGCGGCCGGTAATGGAGCTGCCCAGTTTGGACCAGTTGGCAACATACAGCTTGAACAGCCGGTTTACTTCTATCCAAGCGGCCGGATCAATGGCGCTTAGTCTTTGCTCAATCAGCGGGCCCAGCGTGCGGCAGTATTCTGCGAGCAGACCGTAGAGCTTATCAGGCAGGGCAAGAGCCAGTGCCCGGTCAATATGGCGGATCGCCTGCTGATCGTTCTTGGTAAAACGGTAGGCAACGGCACAGGTCATACGCAAATAGATCTCGGGGATCACAGTGCTGTCTGCCATTGCCTGGGAGATCATGGGTTCAATGGTGGCAGGTAGAAGTTTCATAAGCGCAAGGCCCTGAATGCCTTCCAGTTGGACGGTTTTAGAAGCAATGCCGTGTCCTGTTGCATAGATGTATTTGGCGTAATACACCTTTGCGGCAGGCAGGGAGTCCTTAGGCAGCATTTCAAAACAGCCGATCCTAAACCAATCCGGAAAACTCCGCACATCGTAGAGCATACTGTCCACCGCGCAAATGCCCAGGGTGATGATCTCCCGGTCTCGGTCATCCTTGGCGTTTGCCTCAGAGATATGAATTTTCGCTTTTCGCCACAGACTCAGATCGCCCCGCCAGATGGCGCATTGGGCCAGAAGGATACCTGCGGAAAGGATGGCGTAAAAGCCGGAATGCTTTTCCAGCAAATAGCTGGCGCTCTCATATACCTTATCGATCCGACCCTGGGAATATGCCACCTCGGCAGCAAAAAGGATCTGCGCTTCGGGGTTGTAGGATAGCGCCTCAATGGCTTTCTCGGCGCAGCCGGGACTATTGTAGAGATCGGTCATATACAAAAAGGGTGTTTTTTTTGGCATAGGCATATCTGTCCAAAAGGGGTCAAGCTGCAACTGCCGGGCCTGTTTGGTGCGACCGTCTGTAGGACGGTCTGCATCGGCGGGGATCATCCAATCCCGTCCCATACGGACAACACCGGGAATCCTGCCACCGGCACAGAGCGTTTGGACTCTGCGAATGGAAATGTCCCATTTCTCTGCCGCTTCTTTTAATTTGATATATTGTTTCGTTTCCATATACCCATCACTCCGGATTGTTCGCCAAACGCCGTATATATTGTTCGTTTGACGATGTATATATTGTTCGCCATACGCTGTTTATGCCCTCATTATACCCTATATTTTCCAATGACGCAAGGGGTCTTCTTGTATTTTTTTCTTGGAGTTGGGGAGAATTCCGGAATGACTTGGCAGAAAAGTCAGATGAAATAGCGGGGAAATTACCATTGACTTTCCAGCGCAAAAGTGGTAAACTTTCCTATATATAAAGTGTAACGCGATGACGAAACCAAGTAGGATCTGCCGGCTTTTTTCAGAGAGCTGCCGTTGGGTGGAAGGCAGTAAAAGGGGCGATTCCGAATTCCTTTCTGAGCGGCTTTGCTGAATCCGGCAGTAGGCAAAGACGGGTGCGCCCGATAAAGTGCTACGATTTATTGGAATCGGAAGAGGCTGCCTCCGGGCGGCAAATTGAGGTGGTACCACGGGAACGCTCGTCCTCTGCAATTTAGCAGAGGGCGTTTTTATATGTACGATTTTCATACGCGGAAGGAACATCACGATGGTTATTACAGATTACCTGGAACGAAATGCAAGATTATATGGATCCGAAACGGCGTTGGTGGAGATCAATCCTTCTGAGGAACGGGATAATGCAAACACTTGGCGGGAGCTGAATTTGATCGCCAATGCCAACCCGGATGCCCCTTACCGTCGGGATATGAGCTGGAAGGATTTTGACCGCAGAGCCAACCGTTTTGCGAACCTGCTGCTGAGCCGGGGTCTTGCGAAAGGCACGAAGGTTGCGATCCTCTTGATGAACAGTTTGGAATGGCTGCCTGTTTATTTTGGCATTTTGAAGGCCGGCTGCATTGCTGTGCCTATGAATTTTCGGTACGCTTCCGATGAGATCCAGTACTGTCTGGATCTGGCGGATGTGGAGGTGCTGGTGTTCGGTCCGGAATTTATCAGCCGGATCGCGCCCATTGCAGATCAGCTGCCGAAGCTGCGGATGAAATTCTTTGTGGGCAGAAATGCTCCCGACTTTGCGGAGGATTGCCTGAGCCTGATGAATTTCTGCTCCTCCAGCGTGCCCCCTGTGGCGCTGACGGAGGAGGATCACGCGGCGATCTATTTCTCTTCCGGCACTACCGGCTTCCCCAAGGCGATCCTCCACAATCACCGGGCGCTGGTCTGCTCCTGCCAGGTGGAGCAGAATCACCACGGCCAGACCCAAAAGGATGTGTTTTTGTGCATTCCGCCCTTGTATCACACCGGTGCCAAAATGCACTGGTTCGGCTCTCTGCTTTCCGGCAGCAAGGCGGTTTTGCTGCGGGGCGTCAAGCCGGAGTGGATCCTCCGGGCGGTGACAGAGGAGAAGTGTACCATCGTATGGCTGCTGGTGCCTTGGGCCCAGGATCTGCTGGATGCCATTGACTCCGGACGCATTGATCTGAATCATTACTATCTGGACCAGTGGCGGCTGATGCACATCGGTGCTCAGCCGGTGCCACCCAGCCTGATTCGCCGGTGGTTGGAACTGTTCCCGAACCATCAGTATGACACCAACTACGGTCTTTCTGAGTCCATCGGACCCGGCTGTGTCCATTTGGGCGTGGAAAATGTACATAAAGTGGGCGCCATCGGCAAACCGGGCTACCTGTGGGAGGCCAAGATCGTGGATGAGACAGGCGCAGAAGTACCCCAGGGTGAAGTGGGCGAACTGGCAGTCCGCGGCCCCGGTGTGATGCTTTGCTATTACAAAAACCCCCAGGCCACCGACGAGGTGCTGAAAGGGGATTGGCTCTGGACCGGTGATGTGGCCCGTATGGACCCGGAAGGCTTTATCTATCTGGTTGACCGGAAGAAGGATGTGGTCATCTCCGGCGGCGAAAACCTCTATCCGGTGCAGATCGAGGACTTCCTCCGTGGCTTTGATAAGATCAAGGATGTGGCGGTGATCGGTCTGCCGGATCTTCGTCTGGGCGAGATTGCCGCTGCCATTATCGAGGTGAAGGAAGGGGTTTCCTGCACACAGGAGGATGTGGAGAAATTCTGCGAGGCGCTCCCCCGTTATAAGCGGCCCCGCCGAATCATTTTTGCGGAAGTTCCCAGAAATCCCACTGGAAAGATCGAAAAGCCCAAACTGCGTCAGATGTTCGGCGCAGACGGTCTTGTGGCGGCTCAGAACGAGGCGTGATCCTTTCCGCCAGCTTCTTATGGATGCAGTTTTTGCGTACGATGGTTAAGAATTTACCGATTTGTTACCGACTTGATCGGTTCTGCGGCAGAGCCCGCTTCTAAGGAGGACTGACATGAAGATATTAATGTTGGGCAACGAGGCCGTTGCCCGTGGATTATGGGAAGCCGGATGCAGCTTTGTTTCCAGCTACCCCGGTACACCCAGTACTGAAATTACAGAATGTGTTGCCAAGTTCCCGGAGGTCTATGCGGAGTGGGCACCCAATGAAAAAGTGGCTATGGAGGCTGCGTTTGGCGCGTCCCTGGCAGGAAAGCGCAGCTTCTGCGCTATGAAGCACGTGGGCCTGAATGTGGCAGCCGATCCGCTGTTTACCATTGGTTACACCGGCGTTAACGGCGGTATGGTCATCGGCGTGGCGGACGATGCCGGTATGCACTCTTCTCAAAATGAGCAGGACTCCCGCCATTACGCCAGAGCCGCCAAGGTCCCTATGCTGGAGCCGGCGGATTCTGCCGAGGCGCTGGAATTTACCAAGCTGGCTTACACTCTCTCCGAAGAATTCGATACTCCTGTATTTGTGAAGATGTGTACCCGGGTGGCCCATTCCCAGAGCCTTGTGCAGACCGGTGAACGGACAGAGGTCAGCAAGACATACGAAAAGAACCCCCAAAAGTACATTATGATGCCCGGTAACGCCAAGCGCCGCCATCCCGTGGTGGAGCAGCGGCTGCAAGCTCTGGCAGAATATGCCGAAACCGCTTCGGTCAACCGGGTAGAAGAGGGCAGTGACCATTCCAGAGGCATTATCACATCTTCTACTTCCTACCAGTATGTGAAAGAAGTCTGCGGCGACCGGTATCCGGTGCTGAAACTGGGTATGATCTGGCCTCTGCCGGAGAAGAAAATCCGGGATTTTGCCGCATCGGTGGAACAACTGGTGGTGGTAGAAGAGTTGGACAGCTTTGTTGAGACCCACTGTCGCCAGCTGGGCCTGCCCTGCGTAGGCAAGGAGCTGTTCCCCTGCATTGACGAATTTTCTCAGAATCTGGTGGCGGAAAAGCTGGGCTTTGAGACACAGACCGGCATTCGGCTGGAAGAAAACATTCCCGCCCGTCCGCCGGTGATGTGTGCCGGCTGTCCCCACCGGGGTCTGTTCTACACCCTGGCAAAGAATAAGGTGACCGCCATGGGTGACATCGGATGCTATACACTGGGCGCGGTGCCGCCCTTGGCAGCGCTGGATACCACCATCTGTATGGGCGCATCCGTATCGGGTCTGCACGGCTTTATCAAGGCCGGCGGCACGGAAGACCGGAAGGCCGTGGCGGTCATTGGTGACTCCACCTTTATGCACTCCGGTATCACAGGCCTTGTGAACGCCGCTTACAATGAATCGGCATCCACAGTGATCATCGTGGACAATTCCATTACCGGTATGACCGGTCATCAACAGAATCCCACCACCGGTTTTAATTTGAAGGGCGATCCCTGTACCAAGATCGACCTGGAAAGCCTGTGCCGTGCGGTTGGCATTCGCCGGGTGCGGGTGGTAGACCCCTACGATCTTGCCCAGTGCGACCAGGCGCTGAAAGAGGAACTGGCAGCGGATGAGCCTTCTGTGATCATCTCCCGCCGTCCCTGCGCCCTGCTGAAGTATGTGAAACACAAGAAACCCTTGATGGTAGACACGGACCGCTGCGTAGGCTGCAAAATGTGTATGAAGGTAGGCTGTCCTGCCATTAGCATTCGGGAGGGTAAGGCTGTGATCGACAACACCCTTTGCACCGGTTGCGGCGTGTGTGCGCAGCTGTGTAAGCTGAATGTGCTGCACGCAGATGAGGAGGATCCGGTATGAAGACACAGAATATTATGATCGTAGGTGTGGGCGGACAGGGAAGTCTGCTGGCCTCCAAGTTGCTGGGTCGTCTGCTTCTGACCAAGGGCTACAATATTAAGGTATCGGAAGTACACGGTATGAGCCAGCGGGGCGGCAGCGTGGTGACTTATGTGCGGTTCGGTGAAAAGGTGTATTCTCCTGTGATCCAAAAGGGCGAGGCGGATTATATCATCTCTTTTGAACTGCTGGAAGCAGCCCGCTGGACAGAGTTTTTAAAGCCCGGCGGAAAGATCGTGGTGAATACCCAGCAAATCAATCCTATGCCGGTGATCACCGGTGCGGCGGAATACCCGGAGCATCTTGTGGATAAGATGCGGCAGGCTGGGCTGGATGTGGATGCTTTTGATGCGTTGCAGCTAGCCGAACAAGCCGGCTCTGCTAAGGCAGTAAACATTGTGCTGATGGGACATCTGTCCAAGCATTTTGACTTTACCTTAGAGGAATGGATGGAAGCCATCCGGCAAAGCGTGCCCGCAAAGTTCCTGGAACTGAATAAAAAGGCTTTTCTGTTGGGCCGGAATGCCTGATCAGCAAAGGTTTGCGCAAGGAGAGAAATTTGTATGGCAAAGTATTATCAACCGGAAATCGAAACTGCCTCCCGGGAACAGATCCTGCAGTGGCAGAACGAGCGCCTGGTGGCCCAGGTCCGCAGAGTTTGGGACAATGTTCCTTACTATCGGGAAAAAATGGAAGAAAAGGGCGTGACCCCCGCAGATATTCGGGGCGTTGCGGATCTTCATAAGCTGCCGTTCCTTTCCAAGGATGACCTGCGCCAGGCTTATCCCTACGGCCTTTTGGGTACGCCGCTAAAGGATTGTGTCCGGATCCACTCTACCTCCGGAACCACCGGCAAACGGGTTGTGGCGTTTTATACCCAGCACGATGTGGATCTGTGGGAGGACTGCTGTGCCCGTGCCATTGTGGCGGCCGGTGGCACCCAGGAAGATGTGTGCCAGGTGGCATACGGCTATGGCCTGTTTACCGGCGGCTCCGGTATGCACGGAGGCTCTCATAAAGTGGGCTGTCTGACCCTGCCCCTGTCTTCCGGCAATACGGACCGGCAGCTGCAGTTTATGGTGGATCTGGGTTCTACGATCCTGTGCTGTACCCCCTCTTATGCGGCGTATCTTGGCGAAAGCATTCACGAGCAGGGTCTGCGGGATCAGATCAAGCTGAAAGCCGGCATCTTTGGTGCGGAAGCCTGGAGCGAATCTATGCGCAGAGAGATCGAGCATAGTCTGGGCATCAAGGCATACGACATCTATGGCTTGACGGAGACATCCGGCCCGGGTGTGGCCTATGAATGTGAGGCCCAGACCGGTATGCACATCAACGAGGATCACTTTATTGCTGAGATCATCGATCCCAACACCGGAGAGGTGCTGCCGGAAGGTAGCAAGGGTGAGCTGGTATTTACGGCTATTACCAAAGAGGCTTTCCCGCTGCTGCGCTACCGTACCCGGGATATCTGCGTGCTGACCCGGGAGCCTTGCCCCTGCGGAAGAACCCACGTGAAAATGTCCAAGCCTATGGGACGCAGCGACGATATGCTCATTGTAAAGGGCGTGAATGTCTTCCCCTCCCAGATCGAGGCGGTGCTGCTGGACCAGGGGTATCCCGCCAATTACCAGATCATTGTGGATAGGGTCAACCACTCCGATACCCTGGAGGTTATGGTGGAGATGACCCCGGAGACCTTCTCGGATTCTCTGGGAAAGATCACCGAAATGGAAAAGAATCTGGTATCCTCTTTGAAAGCGATGCTGGGCATCTATGCCAAGGTCCGTCTGGTAGCCCCTCAATCCATCGCCAGAAGTGAAGGAAAAGCCGTTCGTATTATTGACAAGCGGAAAATTTAAGGAGGTATTCTGATGAACATTCACCAAATCTCCGTTTTTTTGGAAAACCGAACCGGTCAGCTTGCTGAGATCACCGGCATCCTGGCAGAAAATCATATTGATCTGCGGGCAATCTCCATCGCCGAAACCGCAGACTACGGCATTGTCCGGATGATTGTCGACAATACGGATGCGGCTACGGCAATTTTGCTGAATGCCGGATATATCCTGTCTACTACCTGGGTGCAGGTGATTGCTGTGCCTAATGAGCCGGGCGGACTGGCTTCTGTGCTGAAAGCACTGGCGGAGAACAGCATTGCCATCGAGTATATGTATTCTCTGTTTACCCACGGAGACCACAAAGCGTATATGGTGTTCCGTGTCAGTGAGGAAGATAAATTTGTTTCTCTGATGGCATCGCTTGGGGTCGCTGTGATTCCCGCCGGGGAACTGGGAATCCGATAACTTGAAAGTGAGGAATTTACTATGCAGGAAATGAGCAGAAAGAATCAGTGTTTCACAGATTCCGTGATTCGCCGTATGACCCGTATCTCCATTGATTGCGGCGCTATCAATTTGGCCCAGGGTTTCCCTGATTTTGATCCCCCCAAGGCGATGCTGGACCGGTTGAACGAGGTCGCTTATCAGGGTCCTCACCAGTACCCCATTACAATGGGTGCTCCCAATTTTCGTCAGGCTCTGGCCAGAAAGTGCGGTCGGTTTATGGGTCGTTCTCTGGATCCGGATACGGAAATGGTTGTTACCATCGGCTCTACCGAAGCAATGGTGGATACCATCTTTGCTCTGACCAACCCCGGTGACAAGATCGCGATGTTCTCCCCCTATTTTGAGAATTACCGCGCCCAGGCCATTATGGCACAGTGCGAGCCGATTTTTATTCCGCTGACTCCTCCTACCTTTGAATTTGATCCCAATGTACTGGAGGATGCCTTTAAGCAGGGCATTAAGGCAATTTTGATCTGCAATCCCTCCAACCCCAGCGGCAAGGTCTTTACCTACGAGGAGCTGAAGCTGATTGCCGATCTGTGTATCCGCTACGATGTCTATGCCATTATGGACGAGGTTTACGAGCACATCGTCTACGAAGGACATAAGCATATTTATATGAACAGTCTGCCCGGTATGTGGGAGCGTACCGTATCCTGCTCCTCGTTGTCTAAGACCTATTCCATTACCGGCTGGCGGCTGGGTTACGCCATTGCGCCCAAGCACATTATGGATCGGATCAAGCAGTACCACGATTTTAATACCGTTGGTGCGGCCTCTCCTTTGATGGAGGCTGCGGTGGTGGGCCTGGATATGCCAGACAGCTACTATGAGGAGTTTGGCGCCCACTATGCCCATATGAAGCAACTGTTCACCTCCGGCCTTGATCGGATCGGTATTCCCTACACCGATCCCCAGGGCGCGTACTTCGTGCTGGCGGACATCGGTCCGTTCCTGAAAAAGGGTCAGACCGATGTGGAGTTCTGTGAGGAGATGGCAAGAAAGGTTGGAGTGGGCGTTGTGCCCGGCACCTCCTTCTTTAACGAAAGAGGTGTTAACAACATCGTGCGTATGCACTTTGCCAAGCTGGATTCCACGCTGAACGAGGCGCTGGACCGTCTTTCCCATATCCGGGAGAAGATGGGCTGATCACCTTAAGTCGACAAAAACGAACCCTCCGGACGGATGTCCGGAGGGTTTGTTTATTTAGTGATGACTTTTTTACACCAGGTGCGTTTCTCGCATTTGGGGCATTTCAGATAACGGGTGGTGCCCATATGCATCGCATTGAGGGCTTGGGTGTAAGTGGGTACGATCTCGTGCCCGCAATATTTGCATTTGTAATAGCCAACGCTGACTTCCAGTTTGAGAGCATAAAAACAGGGAACTAAAAACAAAACACAAATGCCAAGCATCCCAACAAGCTGCCATACTCCCTCGGGTACGAAAAAGGCTACGGCAAAAATTCCGGCAAGTAAAGCAATGATACTGACGGTCATAATAATCCACATAGATGTCCAGATCACCTTGTTTTTCTGCTCTACGGTCTTTGCCATTTCCAGCAATAATTCTTCTGATTTTTGATGGTTATTATCCATATTGATCTTCTCCCCACATAATAATTCGTTTACGGTGATGTCAAGGGTCTGGCACAAGTCAAGCATCAGTGATGCGTCCGGCATCCCCTTACCTCGCTCCCATTTGGAAACGGCTCTGTCAGTGATTCCCAGCTTTTCGGCAAGAGCGGCTTGGGTCAGATTTTGGCGCTTTCTCTGTGCGGCGATAAACGCGCCGATCTTCAGTTGATTCATCCGCATCCCTCCTTCTATAGCTATTTTACTGTGGGGAATAAGAAAAGTAAACAAACGCACCGTTGAGTGGGGGCAAACAGGCGCTTTCGTCCTGAATGGATGGTATCATATAGATACCTCTCTGTCAATTCTATTTCCCAGTTGGGATGAAATGGTTGCTCTTTTTGCAAAAAATGATTATAATAAAAACACCAAATGACCGGATGGATAAAAACAGGGGGTGGAGACCGTGGTTGAGGTGGTTGCGGCATTGATTTGGGATATGGACAGATTTTTGATCTGTCAGCGCCCAGCCCATAAGACCCGGGGGCTTCTGTGGGAGTTCGTAGGTGGCAAGGTTGAGCCGGGCGAAACCAAAGAGCAGGCGCTGATTCGGGAATGCCGGGAGGAATTGGCGGTTACTGTGGCGGTGCAGAATGTGTTTATGGAGGTCGTCCACGCATATCTCGATATGACGGTCCATCTAACCCTGTTCAATAGTGTTATTGCGGACGGAATCCCCCAGCGTATAGAGCACAACGACATCCGGTGGATCACCCCGCAGGAGATCCCCCAGTATGATTTTTGTCCGGCGGATACGGAGATTCTGAAGAAAATCGTTGCAGTATATGCCACAGGAGGTACGAATATGAATTTTGCGGAAATTGCACAGTCGCGGCAATCCTGCCGTAGTTATGATGCTACCCGCAAGGTAGAGGAGGAGAAGATCGCGGCAATTTTGGAGACGGCGCGGCTGGCTCCCTCCGCCTGCAACGGGCAGCCGTATCACATATGCGTTTGCCGCGGGGAGAGTGCCAAAGCAGTTGCCAAGGCCTGCCAGGGGATGGGAATGAACAAGTTTGCCAGTGACGCGCCGGTGCAGCTGGTGATCTCCGAAGAACCCTACTGCAAAACCGCTGCCGTGGGCGCCAAAGTCAAGGGTAACGATTACCGCTCTATCGATATCGGTATTGTTGCGGCCTTTATTACCGCAGAGGCCACCGCCCAAGGGCTGGGAACCTGCATTTTGGGCTGGCTGGACAGTGAAAAGATCCAGGAGATTTGTCATCTGGATGGTAAAGTCCGGTTGGTTATTACTCTGGGATATGCAAAAACGGATGACAAGCTCCGCACCAAAAAACGGAAAGATCTGGTCGAGCTTACAAGTCAATTCTAAAATATTCTTTGTCGGACTTGTAACTCTGTGTCCGGAGATGATTGCAAACAACCGATGAGGTTTCGTAAGATACCTCATCGGTTGTTTTGTGGTCAAATAGTTTTCTGGGAGGGGGAGATAGAGGGGAGGTTGCTGAGATTGTTGTTTTCGCGGCCGTCGGGGATGGATTTCAAATATTCCGTATCTCCCCGGTGCGCAATTCCCACACCGGCGATCTGCCCCTGCTTTGCCATATCCACCGCTTGCTGTTTGGAGACAGCGGTGCTGTCGGATAGCTGATAGCCGGTGATTCTGCCGCCTTCTTTGATCAGGCCTACGATTCGTTTCGCGTTGGCATTGGGATGGGGAATCTGATCCAATGTCTGTTTTACAAGTTCTTGTCTGTCCATAAAACCACTCCTTTGACCCTAGTTTTCACCCGGATCACAAGAATATGCAAAAAAGAAGAACCTCAACACGCGATTCGCGTGTCGAGGTTCTCGGCTGGTACGAGTTGTTTTATAGGATTTAAGCAAAAAATGAGTAATACCAATGGTTTTTGCAGTCAGCAAACAGCGTATTTCCTTTAAATAATTAATATTAAATCATCCGCGAAGCGGATATCACAGCTTCTTCACTATTCACTATTACTTATTACTTTCCAAAAATCGGCGGTGTTTTTAGTGAAGAGTGAATAGTGAAAAGTGAATAAGTAAAATCGGCAACCCTCTGTCGAGGATCGCCGATTTTGGTCCGGACGACAGGATTTGAACCTGCGGCATCTTGCTCCCAAAGCAAGCGCTCTACCAAACTGAGCCACGTCCGGATATATTAAGTTTATAACAGCCAACGACCGGAAAGCAAGCGCTCTTCCTGTTGCGGTGCCCGGCATCTTCCTTGGCGGCGGGGCGCCGGCGTCAGCTGCCGACCGCGGCCACTCACTCGGCTCCTTTGATCCGCCACAGGCGGCAGTCGCCTCGCTCCCCAAACTGAGCCACGTCCGGATATATTAAGTTAGAAGAGTATCGGCTGCCGACAGGGAAGGCAACTGTCCGTATTATACAGGAAACGAAGTTAAAATGCAATCAAAAAATGCCACAACCAAAATACAAACAGGATTTGCAAGGAAATATAGCAAGAATTGAAAAGTGTTTCCATTGACTATTGGATTTATATTGTTATAATTGTTGTTAAATAGAAGTTTACATTAAAAACATAGCCAAACAGGAGGCAAAAATGAGAGGAATTCCGTCCCTAATTACCGATATTCGTAAGAAAGTCTTCACCGAGGTGGCCAAAATGGCCTACGCCGGCGGCGATTACTCCCGGGCAGAGGACTTACCCTATGTGATCGTGCCCGGCGATCAGCCTTTACACCGGGAGTCTGTATTTTTGGAGCGGGCCATCGCCGGTGAACGGGTGCGCCTTGCCATGGGCCTGCCCATCCGCCCTGTTCAGACCCGGACACTGATGACTGAGGGTATGGACGCCGCTGCGGTGGCGGAGCAGTACTATGAGCCACCGCTGATCAATATTATTTCCTATGCCTGCCATATTTGCCCCACCAATCAGTATCGAGTGACGGAAAGCTGCCAGAATTGCTTGGCGGCGTCCTGTCAGAAGGTTTGCCCCAAGGATGCGGTGTCGTTCGTCAACGGAAAAAGTCACATTGACCCGGACAAGTGCATCAAGTGCGGAAAATGCGCCAAAGCTTGTTCTTATAATGCCATTATCCATCTGGAGCGGCCCTGCCAGGCTGCCTGCGGTATGGATGCCATTGGTGCCGATGACCACGGCAGAGCGGTGATCGATCAGGAAAAGTGCGTGGCTTGCGGACAGTGCCTGGTCAGCTGCCCCTTTGGCGCCATCGTGGATAAGGGACAGATCTTCCAGGTGATCCAGTCCATCCTCAAGGGGGATAAGGTGATTGCCATCGTCGCCCCGGCCTTTATCGGTCAGTTTGGCAAGCATTCCACACCCGGCAAGTTTATCGCAGCTATGAAACAGCTGGGATTTGCCAGAGTGGTGGAGGTGGCGGTGGGCGCGGATATGTGTACCATCGAGGAAGCAAAGGATTTTCTTGAGAAAGTTCCAGGGGAGCAGAAGTATATGGCGACCTCTTGTTGTCCTGCGTGGCATTCTATGATCTACCAGCTGTACCCCAGTGAGGCGAAAAATATTTCTATGACGCTGACACCGATGGTTTTTACCGCGCGGTTGATGAAAAAGGAATACCCCGGATGCAAGGTGGTGTTCGTAGGACCTTGCGCCGCCAAGAAGTTGGAGGCCATCCGGGAGGATATTCGCTCCGATGTGGATTTTGTGATGACCTTTGAGGAACTGCAGGGTATGTTCGAGGCCAAGGAAATAGATTTCGAGACCATCGAGCCCATGTATGATCTGGATGAGGGTACTGCTGCAGGTCGCGGCTTTGCGGTGGCAGGCGGTGTCGCGAAAGCGGTGGAGAATTTGATCCACGAGACCCATCCGGAGCGGGAGATCCACACCGCCCGTGCCGAGGGCCTGCGGGATTGCCGGAAGCTGATGGCGCTCGCCAAAGCCGGAAAGTACGATGGGTATCTGTTGGAGGGTATGGCCTGTCCCGGCGGTTGCGTTGCCGGCGCGGGTACGCTGCTGCCGGTGGACCTGGCGGCTAAAGTGGTAAGCCGTTACCAGACGGAGACTGACCGGACCAGCCCCACAGATAGTGCCTACCGGAATGTGGGAAAAAGCCTGGAAGATTGATAAAACGCGCCGATCCTATTTGGGATCGGCGCGTTTTGCGTGCTTTTGGACAAGA
>JAFQGT010000012.1 GCA_017415425.1 Oscillospiraceae bacterium
ATATCAAAAGGAGACATTTTATGAAAAATCCATCTCAGTACCACATTCAAAAACGAAAAGACGGCAGGTATGCAGTTACCGTTATGCATAAAGGCAAGCGGCAAACCGTTTACGGAAGAACGAAAAAGGAAACACTCGAAAAGCTAACCAAAGTGGTAAAAGAAATTCAATATGCCAAAATCCATAATCTGCAGAACTTTTCCGCTTCCTCCACCACCCTATCCGCTTGGGCCACTGAATGCGTGGAAACATATTCTAAGCAATATGTCCGTGGGAACACCTACTACGCCTACAAGAATATCATCAACCGACACCTGGGCGAGTTGGGCGAAAAACGCCTTGCGGACATCACCAATCTGATGATCCAAAATCATCTATCCTCACTGCGGAACAAAGATACCGGAGAAAAGCTTAGTCACAAAATGCTGGTCGGTATCCGCAACTTCATCTCTCTTATGTTTAACTATGCCATACAAAACCGTATACTGAATTACAATCCCGTGCAAGGTGTGAAGCTGCCCAAGCAGCCCTACCAACCTGCCCGTGCGCTGACAGTGGAAGAGCAAAAGCGGTTAGAGACTGCTGCGAGGGAAAGTGAGCGGCTTCTGATGTTTGCCATCATTCTGGATCTGTACACCGGTCTTCGCAAAGGTGAACTTTTGGGGCTTCAGTGGACAGATATTAATTTTGCCAAAGGCTGCATCAGTATCACAAAGCAATTGGCTCGGCATCATAGCAAAGATGACAGCTCCCACCCTTATATATTGGATATTGTGCCGCCCAAAACGGAAGCATCCATCCGCAAGGTGTATATGATCAACGATTTAAAGAACGAGCTTCTCTCTTATAGAGAGAAATCGATTGCCTGGAAGGAAGCGCATGGCTATCAGCACAGCGAGGAAGACTTTCTCTTTTTCAGCAGAAAGAATACACCCATTGAACCCAGAAGATTTCACCAGTACTATCAGGAACTGCTGGAAATTGCCGAGATTGAGGATGCAACCTTTCACACGCTGAGACACACCTTTGCCACAAGATGTCTGGAGGCTGGAATCGATATTGTAACAGTCTCTAAACTCCTAGGGCATGCCGACAGCCGCGTGACCGCAAATACATATTCCCACCTCCTTCCCGAGTATCACAAGAAGGAAATCAAGAAGATTTCAAAACTCTTCCGAATATAGGGCACAGGCACCGAGCTTGCAAAAACTCGGTGCCTGTCTTATTTAAAATTTAACATCAAATTTACGGTCAGCTGTATTTCGTATAGTACCAAAATGTTCGTGTTTTTCGCCTTTTCCGAACGAAACAGAACCATTTGATAAGAAATGATACGAATTGGTACTAAACGGAACCAACGACCATACTATTAACAGTTGTAGGGTCCAAATTATATGCCATTTACATAGATTTATATGGACTTATGGGGCGATTTTTACCCTAAAAAACGCATTCGTCCATTATCTCAACCTGCAAAAATAACAGCGCATTTTCTCTGTATTACCAACATTTTTCCCTCTAAAAAGTGGAGCCACTAAGAAATCAACATATGCTCTGCCCTCTTTTTTGATACAAAAACCGATACAAAAATTATTATTTCTGAGAAAAATGATGTTTTCTTGAAACGCGATTTTAACTCTCATATATTATTAACATAGAAGTTCACCACAAAATGAATGAATAAGTGAATTGAACGGCACTGCAATGAGCCGGACATTGCAGTCGAATGAATGTGCCAAACTTCTAAATATTTTTGAAGGAGGCATTCATATGTCTAAAGCTATGAATCCCGTGCCAATTTACCACAAAATCACACTAACGATCGAGGAGGCTGCCGATCTCACCAACATCGGCATCAACAGAATCGATGCCATGCTGCGCAAGCCGAACTGCCCGTTTGTGTTGTTCGTGGGGAAAAAGAAATTGGTAAAGCGCAAAGAGTTTGAAGAGTATATCAGTAAAAGCCTTTATATCTGATAGCATTTCACAAATTCTTGCGGAAAAGTTTTCATTATTGTCTTGAGAAAAAGGGCGCACTGTGTTATTATTATAGTGTAGCAGTGTGCTCTTTTTCGCAAAGGCGGAAAGGAGTTCATCTATGGGAAAGAATCTCAAAGGCAAAGAATGTGGTAAGGGTATCTACCAAAGAAAGGATGGTCGATACAGCGCAAGGTATATTGATAAAGCAGGAAAGCGACACGAAAAATATTTCCAAACACTTCCGGAAGCACGCAACTGGATGGAGGACGCAAAATACGCGGACAAGCATGAGGAAATTTTTATAGCGACCGAAACCACCGTTGACGAATGGTTTGAGTTTTGGATTGAGAATATCGTTGGTGATTTAGCACCCAACACGATTCGCAATTACCGAGAGCGATACATTCGGAACATCCAACCTGTTATAGGCAAGATGTATCTGTCCAATGTAAAGCCGATGCACTGCAAAAAGGTGTTCATTCTGATGGATGCCGATTATGCAGGCTCTACCATCCGTCAAACCTACATCACCATGGGGACCATGTTCAAGGCAGCCAAAATGAATGACTTGATCAGAAAGCACCCTATGGACGGCGTTCGCTACACAAAGCCGGTCCGTGCAAAGGATGATATCAAATTCCTGACACGGGACGAGCAACGGATCTTCCTTGAGCACGCAAGACGTTCTCATAACTATAAGCAGTATGCTCTGATTCTTGAGACCGGACTTCGAACCGGCGAACTGATCGGTCTGACCTGGGACGCGATCGATTTTGAAAAGCGTACGCTGACCGTTAACAAGACATTGGAGTTTCGGTACAACAGCCAGACCTGGCGTGCAGGACCGCCTAAGACGCCTCAAAGCTATCGAACCATTCCGCTAACGGACAGGGCTTACGAAATTCTCAAAAGCGTCTGGGAGAGCCGTGAGGGGCGCAAGGAGTCCCCTATCCTATCGGAAGTCTTGGAATATATGGATCGTCGCACAGGACATACATCCAAACTTGTTATGCGTGATCTTGTCTTTATCAACTATCGCACCGGAGCACCGGCGAAAAACAGCTCTTATGATGCCCATCTGTACAAGCTCTGCGACGAAGCAGGGATCGAACGCTTTTGTATGCACGCGCTCCGTCACACCTACGCGACCCGTGCCATCGAAAGCGGAATGCAGCCGAAGGTGCTGCAAAAACTGCTGGGTCATGCCAGCATCCAAACTACCATGGATCGGTACGTTCACGTAACGGACGAAGCTATGGATCAAGCTGTGAAGCAATTCGAGAAAAATGGGGTATCGGCATAAATGTCTATGCTATTCCATAGCAAAATGGCGTAAAAATGGCGTAAACCCAAAAGTGCCAAATGCCGAAAACCCTTGCAAATAAAGGATTTTTTGAAGGAGAATATGAGAAAATGAAATTAGGTATCGTGGGACTTCCCAATGTAGGCAAGTCCACCCTGTTTAATGCCATTACCAACGCCGGCGTACCTGCTGACAACTATGCTTTCTGCACCATTGACCCCAATGTGGGTGTCGTCTCCGTGCCTGATGAGCGGCTGGATTGGCTGGCAGAAGTTCATAAACCCAAGAAATTCACCCCCGCTGTGATCGAATTTGTGGACATCGCAGGTCTTGTCAAGGGCGCATCCAAGGGCGAAGGTCTGGGCAACAAGTTTCTGTCCAACATCCGCACCACCGACGCCATCGTCCACGTAGTCCGCTGCTTTGAAGACTCCAATGTGACCCACGTGGAGGGCAGCACCGATCCCCTGCGGGATATTGAGATCATCAATTTGGAATTGGTGATGGCAGATATCGAAATGGTGGAGCGTCGGATTGACAAAGCGCAGAAGGCCTGTAAGGGTGGCGACAAGAAGTTCCTGCGAGAAGCTGAGCTGTTTACCCAACTGCTGCAGCATCTGAACGAGGGCAAGCTGGCCCGCACCTTTGATGGCACCGAGGAGGATATGGCTCTCATCGGCACCTCCGATCTGCTGACACTGAAAAAGACCATCTATGTTGCCAATCTGGCAGAAAACGAGGTCAACAATCCTGAATCCAACCGCCACTATCTGGCAGTAAAAGCTTTGGCTGATGAAGAGGGTAGTCAGTTACTTCCCATCTGCGCCAAACTGGAAGCGGATATTGCCGAGCTGGATGACCCTGATGAGAAGGCTATGTTTATGGAAGAGTTGGGTGTTGCTGAATCAGGCCTTGACCGGCTGATCCGTTCCTCCTATTCCCTGCTGGGTCTCATCTCCTTCCTGACCGCCGGCAGCGACGAATGCCGGGCTTGGACCATCAAAAATGGCACAAAAGCGCCTCAGGCTGCCGGCAAGATTCATACGGACTTTGAACGGGGCTTTATCCGTGCAGAGGTTATTGCTTTCCAGGATATGAAGAAAATGGGCACGATGGCCGCTGCCAAAGCCAAGGGTCTGGTTCGCAGCGAAGGCAAGGAATATGTGATGAAAGACGGCGACATCGTCAACTTCCTGTTCAATGTATAAACCATTTGACCCCCGACATCAGTCGGGGGTCATCTTTTTGCACGAATATCAACACTTTTTTCTGTGCCACAAATCCCACAGGATCAGTATCAAACAAATCAGCAGGATCCCGCTCAGGATCAACAGGGCGCAATTTCGGAAAAACTCCTGCGGAAGCAAGAGAATAATGGGATCTTCATTTGGGTCAAACAGCCAGTTACCCTTACCCGGAAAAAACAAGCTGTGAAACACTGTAAATGCCCGGTCAAAGTCTGTTGCAGCCAGACCGCCAACCAACGCAAATCCTGCGCCTAACCCCACCGCACTCCAAAAACCGGGGCAATGCCCCGCAAGCAGTATCTTTCTGCGGTTAACCAGACAAAGCAGTATCAGCAAAGCAGATGCAATAACCAGAACCCATAAGTCCAACAGGAACAACTGTTTCACATCGGCAAAGTGTGCCATACCGGACTCTGACCAAGGCAGCACGCCCACGGAGAACACATCCGTCCGTCCCGTGCAAAAATCCATCATATGATCATAAGCAGTTTTTATCTGATTGAAGGTCAACCCCAAGTCCTTCCCCAGTTCCATCGGCTCAATATGCCAGTAAAAAAACGGACGGAACAAAACAGGCAAAGCAATCGCTCCGGATAAAATTATCAGCGCGATCAGCAATGCCTTTATCACTCCAAGAAACTTATTCCCTCTCATACAATATACCTCCTGTGCTCTTTCAGCATATCACATTCTCCCCGTCAATGCAAGAAATCACACAGTTTTTCGGCATCGGTAACAATTCGCGATTCTTATACACAATTTTTACAAAACCTTTCTTGACAACTTTACAATCCTGTGGTTTAGTAAAAGCAGGAATTATGAATACAATATACTATGATCTTAACGAAGGAGAATCTATGTCTATTATTGATTTTAATGAGAAAAAAGGCTTTATCTGCGATATGGACGGTGTGATCTACCACGGCAGCCGCGTGCTGCCCGGTGTAGCTGAATTTATCCACTGGCTCAACACGCAAAAGAAAGAATACCTATTTCTTACCAACAACAGCGGCTATACCCCCTGCGAACTAAAGCTACGACTTGCCCGGCTGGGTTTGGAAGTTCCGGAGCACCACTTCTATACCAGCGCATTGGCCACCGCCGCCTTTTTGAAGGAACAAAGCCCCGGCTGCTCTGTATACGCCATTGGCGAAGCGGGCCTTCTAAACGCGCTATATGAGGCCGGCTGCACGATGAACGATGTGAACCCCGACTATGTGGTTATGGGCGAAGGCCGCACCTATACCCTGGATACCATTACCAAAGCCACCAATCTGGTGCTGGGAGGTGCAAAACTGATCGGCGCCAACTCCGATCTGACCGGTCCTATCGAAAACGGTATTGCGCCTGCCTGTCGAGCGCTGGTCGCCCCCATTGAGATGGCCACCGGCACCCAGGCCTATTTCTGCGGCAAGCCCAATCCGCTGATGATGCGGACTGGTCTGAAGCTGCTGGGCTGCCACAGCGCCGAGGCTGTGATGGTAGGCGACCGGATGGATACCGATATCATCTCGGGTCTTGAGACCGGTATGTCCACTGTGCTGGTACTCTCCGGCGTGTCCACCAAAGAGACCCTTAAGACCTACGCATACCGTCCCACTATGGTTTTGGACGGCGTGGGCGATATCGTCCGGCTGGCAAACGGAAACTAAACAAAACCCTGTGAGAGCAATGTTCTCACAGGGTACTTTTTATATTCCTTGCTTGACGATCTCAAACTGCTGATCTTCCGGCAGGTCGACTACAGTGCAGTCGTTGGCGTAGGTACATTCCGGCAGGATGATCATCGCAGCCAGCTGCTTTTCATTAGCGGGCAGGGGTGCCAGATGCCAAATGGCGGCATTCATCTTTACCAAGGTATGCTTGGGAACTAAAAACGCCTTAGCATACTGGGTACAGGGAGTTCCTGCGGAGGCGGGGGCCACGTGCAAGATCATATCATCGTTCATAGGCAGGATCATTTCCCAAGTAGTGGTGTGATATTCTTGCTGGGTGATGACCATTTTCTCCGGCTTGTTCACCAAAATGGGAGAATAGCCGATCCGGTGACAGCTGTCAGCATTCACCCGATCGGGGAAGAACTGGTGCAGCTCGCCGCACAGGGCATAGCCCTGGGGCTTATCCATAGTATAAAACTGGCCAAAGGGAGCAAAGGATTCGTTGGTAATAGGCTCTACAGTGATTTTACGCATCATATTATCCTCCTAGTTCAGTAAATTACAGCCACAGCCAGCCCAGCGCTTCCACGCCGGAGCAGATAATGTTGTCATCCTTATCTTCCGGATGGCGGATGTTGTGGATCAATCGTTTCATTTCGTGGTAAGGGAACATACAGCTGCCCACACCGGTCTGGGTAACAGGATTGATGTCAAAGAACATCTCTTTGACAATATCAAAGTCCTGCTCATTTAAGTACAGGATCTCATCCAGAATAGCGTCCTTCTTCACTGAATCGGTCTCTGCATCGTAGCGCAGGGAGGTCAGAGCCATATCATAGATCACATTGTTGCGGCGCTCAGCATTGTGCCAGCGATCGAAGTGGGGCAGCCAGGGACGAAGCTTTTCGTCGTGATATGCTCTATGCTGCAGGTGCTCGATGATGTTCATCATCTCTGGATGGCGGCGCTTTGCCTCCAGAATGGTGGGAATGTCGTCGGGACAGACCTTATTCTTCTGGAAGGGGAACGGCGTAGTGTACAAAGAAATCTGGCTCTCGTGAATGGTGAGCATATTCTTCATCACATACAGCACATCTTGCGCCAAGTCGCCAAAGTTTTGGTAGGCTGCCTGCTCATAGAAGATTTCCTCTTCCATCTTGGAACCCCAGCCGTAGTTGCCGTGGGCAAACAGATGCATTGGCAGACCGTACCACTCGAACATAAAGCCGTTGATGCCGTGGACACCCCGGTCCACGCTTCCTTTGTGCTGACGAATATCTGTTTCCAGAACCTGCTCGTTGGCTTCGTCCTCATAGCGGAGCATATTGCTCTTAAAGGTACGGTACAGGCGACCCATCGTGGAAGTGATGGAGTTGGATTCAGTGTCACGACCCCAGATATTATCCTTGCCGAAGGCATCGCACCACTTGTCAAACTCCCCTTCCGGCACATATAGTCCCGGCGCCCAAAACAGCTTAATATTCTTAGGCATTGACTCCACGCAGTGCCGCAGGAATTCCGGATCCTTCTCCAGCGGGGGTTGCCTGAATGCGCGGATACCGATGATGGCCTCCGGGTTAATCTCCCGGACAGCGTCATAAATCTGATTCAGCAGTTCCATATTAGCCATATGCTTGGCTTCACCAGGAGTGTTGGTGGCTGCGTGATATTTTGCCTTGCAGGCATCACATTCGCAGAACCAGAAGCCTTCTTCACTCTCTTCCAAAGTATAGCCGTCGAAGCCCAGACGAGCGATTTGCCGCATAGACTCCAAAATGTACTCCCGGGTGCCGGGATAGCTTAGGCAAAGAGAGTCAAAGTCATTGAGGAAACCTGCGGAGGCAGGCGGTTTCATTCTGGCCTCGGGGTGCTTGATGGAGTATGCGCCGTTGTAGGAGTTGAGGCCCACATAGGCAAAGACCTTTACATCAAACTTATGCGCCAAAGCGATAAAGCGGTCCATAAAAGGTTCTTCCAAATTGGGGTGGGTATAGCGGACGGACAGCCAGCGGCGGTTCTCCGCATTCCAGATCTTGATAGGTACATCCCGGAAGACCGTCTCAGGATAGCCGTCCAGAGCAAAGGGCCAATAGCCATACATCACCAGATTGAACTGATTGATCTTGTTATCCAGGCAGATATTTAAGTACTCTACCCACTCCTCATAACCCCACAGCTGGCAGTCAAAACCAAAACGGCCATAGCCTGCGTACCAGGAGAAGGTCTGGGCAACTGCCCGGATCTCCAAAGAGGGATAGTCCACAATGCTGCAGGTGGGCAGCCGGTAACCGCCATCACACTTTTGGATCAGCTGTTTCAGAGAGGTCAGACCGTTGACAAGGCCCGCGCGCTGCTCATAGCAAATTCTCACGCCAAGAGCGGTAATGTCCAGGGTGTAACCCTGCTGACGGTACAATTTTTCGTTCTCAACAGATTCTGCAGGCAGCGTACCAACCACCTGCACAGGGAAACCCTCTTTGCAATCCAAATCCACATCCCGGTAATTCCAGAACCGCAGCTGCGCAATTTCCCGAACTGTATCCGCATCCCGGTCAGCGGTGAGCTTCAGCATTTTCCAAACGGGGGTGAATCCGTTGTTGTCGGTGAGTTTTTTTACTTCTGGCAACAGCAAAATCATAATTACGCCTCCATTTTTGCTATATTATATAAAATCAGCAATTTGAAAACCAATTCTTTTGGCCTTTCTGCTACTTTTATTGTATCTGTTTCCGACGAACCTGTCAACACAGGAAAAATGAATCTCTAAAAATCTGATCCAGAAATCAATAACGAAAAACTGTCTGAACGATTTGTTCAGACAGTTTCTTTTATATATCGTTCCATTGTCTTTTCACCACTTCAATAGCTGCGATACCTCCGGCGGAAATCTCCTCCGTCACCACAGAGCTGGTCAGCCGTCCCTCCTGCATACACGACAGAATATGCTGCACCTCATAGATCAGCTCGTGCTCACAGGGATAGGCGCATTCTTCTGTTTTTCCGTCGATATGGAAGATCACCTTCCGTGCCTTCCAGTATTCTGGGATCTCCGCCCAACCCTTTGTGCCGAAAATACGGGCGGTATTGTCCAAAACCGCACGGGTGCTGTTTTTGGCATTGAACAGCACGCCGGTTTCCGTCTTTCCGGAAAGGACATACTGCCACTCAGTTCCGTCCTCCAGTGAAGATTTTACACCAGAAATAGTTTCAATCCTCCCAAACAGAAATTGCAGCAGCTGCACCGCGTAGATACCGCTGGACAGCAGCGGTCCGCCACCGGCAGCCCGGTCAAACATCCAGTTGTTATAGGTCGCTTTGAAGGAATGGGCCATTTCTGCCATATAAATCTCGCCCAGCTGGCCTTGTTCAATCCGACTTTGTAATTCCAGGATCGCCGGCAGGAACAGCATTTTTTCCGCCTCCATAAAGAACAAACCCTTCTCTCTTGCCAGCGCAAACAACTCCCGGGTCTGACTTTCTGAGGTAGTGCAAGGTTTTTCGCAAATCACGCACTTGCCCTGCTCCAGCGCCGCCCTTGCCCAGGGATGGTGCTGGGCATTGACAGTAGAAATATACACAATATTTACCCGCTTATCCTGCAGCAATTCCCAATGGCTACCATATGCCGTGGGAATCTCCCAGAGGTCAGCTTTCTCCTTCGCCTTATCCAGTGTCCGGGAGGACAGTGCCACAATCTCCCCTGCCCCTGCAGCCCGCACCGCCGCAATAAACCGGGGCGCAATGGAGGATGTGCTTAAAATTCCGTACCGCAGCTGTTCCATAATCTGATCTCCTCATAGGTTTTCTACCAGTATATCCGTTTTTTTCGAGTTTTGCAACCGGGATTCAAAAAGCCGGGTGCATCTGCACCCGGCTTTTGGTTAAAAATCAATCCTTTGCTTTGATCTTGTTGAGCTTGGCATTCAGATCCAGCAGTTCCTCCTTGGTGAAACTTACATTCAGCATACCGACCAAACTGGTCAGCCGCAGCAGGGTAAAGCCACCCATCATCTGCATCATACCTTCTGTCATTTCAAAACCGGAGGCCTTCTTGGCACCGTCGCCCTTCATAGCATCCTTCAGCTTCATAAACAGACCAGCCAGTATCAGCTTGCCGCGGACTGTGGCCATAATGTCGCTCATCTTGGAATTCAGAGACAGGTAACCCTCAGGCTCTGTCACATCGAACCAGTTCAAAATGGCACCCTTTTCCTTCAAACGGTAAGCCTCATTGGGAGTCTCCACCTTGCAGATCACGCTCTCATCTTTCAATTCACCGGCAACTGCCACCAGATGAGTGGTACCTGCGTTGGGCACATCAAAGTAGAAGAAAGGCAGACCGTTGTTCTTCTGCACGCCCAGAGAGATGCCGTTGGCAAACAGCTCCACGCTCTCACAGTTGGAATAAACCGTAACCTTAGTCACATCCTCTACCCGGTCCACGTAGCGCTTGCCGCACAGGTGTACCATAGGCTCGGGATTCAGCCAAGCCTTGTAGGCGTAGAAGGAATCCTTCTTGTAGCTGCGATCAAAGGTCATCAGGCCCTTGTGATTCTGACCGTTTTCGCCGCCCTCGGCTCTGGCATCAGCGCCGAAGTCGTACATATTCCACACGTGGGTCGCCCACAGGTAGGGGCGCTGGTGGATTGCCTTGATCAGTTCCTCGTGGTAGTATGCCTGATACTCCTCGGTGTAGTCACCCTGCACAGGGTTGGAGGTGTGCCAGTTCAGTGCTTCGCAGCCGTACTCGGAGATGCCGATGGGCAGATTGGGATGCAGCTTGTGGAACTTATCAAACCAAGGGCCGTTCATAGAGGTCTCGCCGCCATACCAGCCAAAGTAGTGGTTGTAGGACACAGTATCGGGAATGTTCAGATACTCCGCATCCATAGGACACATAGACACCACAGCCATAGTGGTCAATCTGGTCTTATCCATCTCGTGGCACAGATCGTTGAGGATTCTGTGGTTTTCCAGAAGGTCGGGGTCCTTTTCGCCCTTCATCGTGATTTCGTTGGACAGACCCCAAACCACGATACAGGGGTGATTATAATTCTGGATGATCAGTTCCTTCATTTGGGAGATGGTGTTCTCCCGACCGGTAGCCATATGCTGAGAGATATAGGGGATCTCAGCCCATATAACAAGACCCTTCTCGTCACACAGGTCATAGAAGTACTGATCGTGCTGGTAGTGGGCCAAACGAATGGTGGTAGCGCCCATTTCACAGATATAGGCGATATCCTCTTCGTGATCGGCGTGGCTCAAAGCATTGCCCTTACCCCAACGGTCCTGGTGTCGGGAAACGCCCCGCAGGGGATATTCCTCACCGTTAAGAATAAAGCCGCGGTTGGGATCGATCTCATAGCTGCGGCAGCCAAAGCGAGCAGACACATTGTCCAAAACCTGCTCATTTTCCAGCAGTTCAGCCTTTGCTGTGTACAGATAGGGATCTTTACGGCCGTGCCACTTGTGAGCATCTTCGATGACAAAGCTCACCTTGGTGTCCGCTGTGGTAGTCTCAGCAACCGCGTTACCTTCCCCATCGGTCAGCGTATAGCGAACGGTCTGACCCAGCTTAGAGTCGGTAACGAATACCTCTACCTCTACGTTGGCGTTGTTGCCGTCCATCACAGGAGTGACCTTGATGCCAGGGCCGCCCAAGCACTCCAAATCAAAGTGGGAGGTGGGCACTGCGATCAAATTCACATCCCGATACAGACCGCCGTAAAAGGTAAAGTCTGCCATCTGGGGATAGACCCGGTCATTGGGAGCATTGTCAACGGCCACTACCAGCAGGCTGCTTACCTGCAGATGGTCGGTCACATCCACTCTCCAGGTAGAGTAACCGCCGTCGTGATGGGCCAAATGCTTTCCGTCCACATACACATCGGCAGAGGAGTTTGCGCCCTGCAGCTCCAGGAAGTATTTGTCTGCCACAGGCAGTTCACTCTTTTCGATGCGTTTCGCATAGTAGGCAGTACCGCGGAAGTAGTCATTGCCGCCGTCCTGGCCGTCAATGGCGTTCCAGGAATGGGGCAGATTCACAAAATCCCACTTGTTGTCGATCTCGGCAGGAACAGCGGTAGCAGCCTTGGAGAAGGTCCACTTATAGTTCAGATTGATAATTTGTCTCAACTTTCATTTCCTCCATAAAAAGTATGGTTACATTATAACAGCTTCATTTTCGATTTTCTGAACAAGCTGTAAATCTTTACACAAAACTGCCGCATCCGCCCAGGCAGATGCGGCAGCAATCCCTTTATTCCGCAGTATGACGAGCAGTAAGATCCTCGCTCATCTGTGCCAGGGTCTTCTTGTCGATGTTATAAACCAGCGCAATACCAACAAACTGTACCACAGCGCTGAACAGATACAAACCTGCAACCAGCCAACACATATTATGAGAAGTCTGCAGGCTCTGTCCGATAGTGCCCAGCTTGGAATCATAACCCAGTACACCCATCAGAAGCAGCACAAGAGAGGGTCCAATACCCTGTGCAAGTTTCCGGAAGAAGGAATGCAAAGAGTAGACCGTGCCCTCTTCCCGGGTGCCGAATTTCCATTCATTGTAGTCAATGGCATCACCCATCATAGCCCAGGAAACGCAAGTGTAAACACCCATACCAACACCAAAGAAGATCAAGCCTGCCAGATAGACCAGCAATGCAGCATCTGTATTGCCAACCATCGGGAACACCATCATAATCACACCGCCTACCAAAGAAACAGCAGTGCCAATCACAGAAGCTTCCTTCTTGCCCATCTTCTTTACAATTTTGGTAATGAAAGGCATAAACAGGAACATAGGCAAAAATCCGATCAGCATAACCACGCCGGACAGAGATGCCTTATTGAAGTATGTTGCAAACATAATGGTATTTGCAGTTGTTGCAGACTGCATACCCAGGAACATACCCATAGCAGCAATGGTAGCACCAACAGCGGGACGGTTCTTCATAAAGTTCCGGAAAGACTTAATGATATTGAACTTCTCGCCACCTTCATTGGTCTTGACTGTGCTTTCATCCACACGAATCGTGATCTTCTTGATCATAAACATAAAGGCAATAAAGCCCAAAATACCCATAATCAGAGCAGCCCAGAATACCCGCTCACCCAGCAGGATCTCTACCTGCTTGCCTGTTTCGGGACTCAGAACAGCATCACCGATCTGATACGCCTCCCCGGTAAGGGGGTTGGTCAGAAACTGGGACTTGTCAAATCCCTCGGGAATATAAATCTTATCCAGGAAATTGGTTGTTCCGTCATAGTATACCTTCTGCCAGATCAACATAGGCAGAATAATCATCGGAACCATATTGCCTACCATAGAGCCAACAGAGCGCCAAGTAGACAGCTGTGCACGTTCGCCCGCGTCTTCACTGATCAAACTCAGCATAGAACCGTAAGGAACATTGGCAACGGTGTAGAATGCGTCCCAAATGATGTAGCCGAATACAAACAGAATCGCCTTCAAAACTACGGGAGCATTGGGGAAAGGCAGGAATACTGCAGCGCCGCCAATCAGAAGGCCACAAGCGCCCACAAAGATGTACTGCTTAAACTTACCGCATCTGTAGTGCCGCTTGTCGTTGTCTATCATAGAACCGATCAGCGGATCATTCACTGCATCCCAAATCTGGACAAGCAGCAGAAGTAGGGACAGAAGGCCGGTTTCCATTGCCATAAATACCAGCCAGAACGTTTGAACGGTACCTTTCAAGGCAAAGCTCATATTACAGCCGAAATCGCCGGCTGCATAGGCAAGCTTGTCACGCATACCAAAGGGTCTCTTTGCTGTAGGTGCAACATCCGCATCTTTATTTCTCTTCACAAAAAATCCTCCTCTTGCAATATTTCCAGGGATCCCTGTCATTGGCAGGTTTTCTTATGCTATTTTAACAAATAACACCCCTTGCAAAAACAACAAATCTTTGGTATTATAGCACATAGCTTATATTTATGATAAATAGCGGGAGAAATATATGGAAGAGACGGTTTTTATTAGGAAAATAGTTAAAAATTTATCAGGAATTGATTTTCTCAGTATTCCTCACACCAAGGAAGCCGTCTGGGAGTATCTACAACAAAACACGCAGGATCTGTTCCGTTTCGCCTTTTTACCGGATAAAATCCAGCTGCAATGGGAGCAATTGGAACCGGATCAGATGTACGAATATATGATTTTGAACACCCTGCATTATTTGGTCTGTCTGGATGAATCCTGTGATCGTCTGCTATTTTTGGGTCCTGTGCTCACAAGTCCGGTAACCGAGGACAATATACAGCCGCTGTTGGCCCAACACGGATTCTCAAATCAGATCGGTAAGCATTTGCTGGCATATTGTCAGCAACTTCCGGTGATATTCCACCACAGTCTGTATAAGGTAGGGGAATTAATCTTTCGCCAGGTTACGGGTGCAGAAAAACCTTTGCCATTGGTGCAAGGTCAGATAGAACCGGAATTTGAAAAGACTCTAACCTTAGCTTTGACTGACCGACACGAAGAAATCTATCGAATGCGTCAGGTGGAGCATCGGTATGAAATGAGCAGTGTCCTCAGCGAGGCGGTCAAGCAAGGAAACCGCTCTCTGGCCTTGTCGCTTTTGAGCGGTTGGAATCCTCGCAGAGACCAAATTGCTCGGAATGACAGTCCTCTGCGTAACAGTCAGAATTACTGTATTGTTATGAACACCCAGCTACGGCTCACACTGGAGGGCAGTGGCATTCATCCCTACAGGCTTGACTATCTTTCCAACGAGATCGGGTTGAGAATCGAACGGGTCAAAAGCGAGGAAGAGTTGTCTGTACTGGCCAGCGACATTGTTACCCAGTATTGCAGGTTGGTTCTGGAGCATAAGTATCCCAACCTGGGCGGGATCACCAGACTTGCAGTCACCTATATCAAAGACCATCTGTCGGAAAATCTGACAGTGAAGGAACTGGCAGATATACTGTCTGTAAATGCGGATTATCTGTCCCATCAATTCCGGAAAGAAATGGGGCTGACCTGTATCAGCTTTCTCAATCGGGAACGGGCGCGGCAGGCTGCCGCAATGCTGCGAAACACCGAGCTGCAGATCCAGCAGATTGCTCTCTTGGTAGGTTACAATAACATCAGCTATTTTGCCCGACAATTCAAACAACACTATCACGCCACTCCCCTGTCCTACCGCAATAGCGCAGCACGCAAAAACAGATAGCGCAAGCAAAAGCAGACCCTCGGCAAGCCGAGAGTCTGCTTTTTGTATGGAAATATTTTTTCTAAAACCGAAACGAATTAGAATAGGCCGGAAACCTTGCCGGTCTCGGTGTCCACATCCACGCGACGGTAAGCGGGGTCAGCAGCAGTACCGGGCATCATAGAGATAGTACCGGCCATGGGGCACAGGAACTTAGCTCCGCCGTACTCCAGAATGTCGCGGATGGTCAGCTTCCAACCGGTGGGAACGCCCTTCTTAGTGGGATCGTCGGACAGAGACAGGTGGGTCTTAACCATCATTGTGCAGTAATCAGCATACTTGGGATCGGACTCGAAGCGCTGAGCCTTCTCCACTGCCAGGGGCAGCCAAGTAACACCGTCAGCACCATAGACTTCCTTAGCAATGCGCTCAACGCGCTCACGCAGCGGCATATCCAGATCATACAGGAACTTGATGTCCACGGGATCCTCACAAGCTTCCACAACAACGCGAGCCAGCTCAGCAGCGCCTTCGCCGCCGTAACGCCAGTGGTTGGACTCGGCGCAACGGACACCGCGCTCAGCACACATCTTCTTCAGCAGAGCGATTTCTGCATCGGTATCGGTGTAGAAGCGGTTAATGCAGACAACAGGGTTGATGCCGGACTTCTTGATGGTATTGACGTGGTGGAACAGGTTGCAAGTACCCTTCTCCAGCAGTTCCAGATTCTCCTCAGTGTACTCCTTAGGCAGAGGTGCGCCGGGGGTAACCTTGGGGCCGCCGCCGTGCATCTTAAGGCTACGAACGGTAGCAACCAGAACAGAAACATTGGGAGTCAGACCGGACAGACGAGTCTTCACGTTCCAGAACTTCTCGAAGCCGATATCGGCTGCGAAACCGGACTCGGTGACGTGGTAGTCGAACAGCTTCAGAGCCAGGCGGTCAGCGATAACAGAGGACTGACCGATAGCGATGTTGGCAAAAGGACCGGCGTGGATCAGCACGGGCTGATGCTCAACAGAGTAGCACATAGTGGGGTTGATGGCGTTACGCATCCAGGCGGTCATAGCGCCTGCAACATCCAGATCCTCACAGGTAACAGGCTCACCGGTCTTGGAGTAGGCAACAACGATCTTGCCGATACGCTCACGCAGATCCTTCAGATCCTTGGCAACAGCCAGAATAGCCATCAGCTCGGAGCCAACAGCGATACCGAACTTGGACTCCATCATAAAGCCGTCCAGACGGCCGCCGATACCGATGATGATGTTACGCAGGGACTGAGCGCAGAAGTCGATGATCCAGCCCATCTCCACACGCTTGGGGTCGATGTCCAGACGGCGCAGGCCCTTCTTTGCCAGCCACTCGTCAGTGTTGTTGCGCTCGTGCTGCATACGAGCAGTCAGTGCCACCATAGCCAGGTTGTGGGCGTTCATAATGTCGTTGATATCGCCGGTCAGACCCAGAGAGAACTCGGTCATAGGCATCAGCAGAGCGTTGCCGCCGCCGGCTGCAGTACCCTTAACGTTCATAGTGGGGCCACCGGAAGGCTGACGCAGAGCACCACCGGCGTTCTTGCCGATGTAACCCAGACCTTCGATCAGGCCCAGAGAAACAGTGGACTTACCTTCGCCGAAGGGAGTGGGGGTAACAGCGGTAACTTCGATGAACTTGCCATCGGGCTTATCCTTCAAGCGGTTCATAACCTTGATGAAGTCGATCTTGGGGGTCTTGCCGTAGGGGATGATTTCGTCTTCCAGCAGGCCCAGCTTCTCACGGAAGAAATCAACGGGAGGCAGAGTCTTTTCTGCTTCCTCAGCGATTTGCCAGTCCTTGTAGATAGTCGGGTCCAGTTTTACGATACCCTTCTCGTCTACATACTTGCCGTCAACAAAATTGATTGCCATAGTAATGTCCTCCTTATAATTGGCGCTTATGCGCATAATTAACAGTTTGTGATAATTGCTGCATCCCGGATCAGCTGCATAACCTTGGTAGTCAGCACGCTGCGGATGACGGATTGTTCAAATTCCTCATTGTAATAGGGTTGGAGTTCTTCTACTGTCAGTTTGTTCTGACGGGCGATCAAGGCAATGGCCTCACCGATCTCCGATTCAGTTGCCTGGAGCTTTTCCAGCTCCACGATCTTATCTACCGCAGCAAAGTTCCGCAGAGCCGCCTCCGCTGCCGGATAGGCATCCTTACGCAGGTCTTCTTCAGTGGTCTTCATAAACGCGCAGTACATCTGCAGGTTCAATCCCTGCTGGGCAAGTTGGGCTTCCAACGCCTTCAGTTGCTCCTGCACGGCCTTTTCCAGTTCCTCTGGGTCTACGGTGTAATCCAGTGTAGCAGCCGCCTGCCGCAGCAGTCGATCCTGCAGATCCATCTCACCCCGTTCATCGGTGTAGGCCTGTATGCTCTGCTTCAGCTTTTCCTGCATTTCTTCCAGCGTATCGCAGCCGCCCACCTCTTTGGCAAAGGTATCGTCCAGCTGATAGGGCTCTTTGATCCGGATCTCGTGGATATAGCACAGGAACTGGGCTTCTTTTCCTGCCAGATTCTCCGCGTGATAATGCTCCGGGAAGGTCACACTGACTGTAACATTTTCACCGGGAACCTTGTCCAGCAGTTGCTCCTCAAAGCCCGGAATAAACGCGCCGCTTCCAAGCACCAGCGTTTGCTTTTGAGCGGTACCGCCTTCAAACTTCTCGCCGTCGCAAAAGCCTGCATAATCCAGGACTACCTCATCTCCCAGCTTAGTGGGACGATCGGCAACCGCTGTGATTCTGGGATTCTGCTGCAACAGCCGAGTCAGGTGTCGATCCACCTCTTCGTCGGTCACAACATGACGGGAAAGCTGTGCCTCCAGCCCCCGATAAGTAAACTGCATAGTGTTTCGCTCCTTATTGACACATTTCTTTCTCTCAACGCATAATATTTTAATCTTTTCTCTTGCCAAAATAAATAAGTTTATGATATTTTATTTATAGATATAAACTATAGATTGGAGAGACTTTCCTTGAACTACAATTATCTGCGGTATTTTTCTGTCCTTGCCCAGTTGGAGCATTACACACTGGCCGCCGCCAGATTGGAGATCTCGCAGCCCTCTTTAAGCAGCGCCATCCGGAGCTTGGAAAACGAACTAGGAGTGAGCCTGTTTGAAAAAGTGGGCCGTAACATTCGTCTGACAGAGCAGGGTCGTTATTTTCAGAAAAAGGTGGATTCCGCGTTAAGTGAACTGAGTGCAGCCACTGAGGTACTGATAGCCAGCCACGATACAGCACCCATTGTGATCCGTGTGGGTTATGTATCCGGCTCTTTGCAGGGGACGGTAGCTAAGCTTATGTCCGATTGCATCCGAAACGACAAGCGATTCCGATTCCACATCACCGAGGGCTCCGCCAAGGATCTGATGGATCTATTGCATCAGGAGCGGCTGGATATGGCCATTGTGGACGTAACCGCACGAGATAGAAGTCTGCATTTCCGGAATCTGCGGCAGCGGGATTTTTATGTAGCTGTTCCCGCCGGACATCCCCTGTCCGGACAGCATTCCCTAAAAGCTGGTGACTTGGTGCACTACCAGCAGATCGGCTTTAGTCACAGTATGGATAAAAGCTTTGAGGATTGGGCCAGCCATCAGGATGCCCATCAAAATTTCGTGTGTCAAGTCAATTCTGTTGCCGGCGCTTTGGATCTGGTTGCCGCCGGTGTAGGCATTACCATTATTCCCGATGAATGTGTAGAGCTCACAAAAGAAATTGTATTCATTCCTCTGCAAAACCGCCACCAGGCACTGTATCTGTGTACTGTCTATGACCGGTGGCTGGAACCCACCGCCTGGGATTTTGCAGACCAGATCGTCCATACCCTCCGCCAGGAGGCTGCCAAATAAGTGTCGCCTCAGCAAAAACCGACACCTGCTGCAGCAGGTGTCGGTTTTTTATTGCTTTACTTTTCCTTGTAGTACAGAAGGCAGTGACAGTAACCTTCAAAATCCGGATCTTGAATCTGCGCCTTGAATTCTTCGCACATACACTTATATTCCGGCTTCCGTTCCAGCCTGCAGGGGCAGTAACCTCCAGTACGTTTCAAACCCTCTTTCACACCCGCAACCAGTTCAGCATCGTCATTTAATCTGATTTTTCCCATAGTATTTTCAAATAGCCTCCCTTGTATAGACTACAGGTTGTTTGTGAGAGCAAACACATCCGGTCGCTCATACATATTCATTGTCTTGCGTTGCAGCCATTTCAGGCCATTGTTTCTTTCCGCAAACGCTGCAATTACTACCTTTATACCTTGTATCTACACCCTTGTCAAGCAACATTTCAGAATCAAAAGCCTTGCAGATACTGGGTGTTGCGCAGTTTCGACACCTTTTTCAGTTTCCATTCGATTTGGAATTGTAATTTGATGAATTCTGTGTTAAAATAGCGGATATTGGAGGAATCGCTATGAGAGATTTACATAACGAATTTGTCTACAGAAAGATCACCGAGCCCAACAAAATCCTCGCAGGAGTACTGCGCTTGGGTCTGCGCATTCTCTGCAAGCAGAGAAATGTGCAGTTCATTTATGATGAGGACTACCTGCAAATGGAGCAGCAGCAAATGGTAATTTTGTGCCAGCATCGCTCCCGTTGCGACTACATTTACTTGTATGCCGGACTAAAAAGATCCAACTATCATATTTTGTGCGGTTATCAAAACGTATTTCAGCCGGTCCTCTTTCATTTACTGAAAAGGCTGGGTGTCATTGCAAAAATGCTCTATCAACCCGACGCGCACGCTACTATGCAGCTGCTTCGGGCTGTCAAGATGGGCAATTCTATCGTGGTATTTCCTGAGGGGATCCAATCCACCAGCGGATCTACCCACCCCATCAATCCCGCCACAATGAAGTTGCTGGCTAAACTCAAGCTGCCGGTAGCTCTGGTAACGCTGAAGGGCGCTTACTTCACAAGAACCCGGTATTCCACCGACATCAAAAAAGGAAAGATCACCGCGCACTTCAGCAAGCTCTTTGACCCGGCAGACTTTACCCAATACACTACAGAACAGTTGTATCAGCGTTTGATGGAGCGTTTTCAATACAATGAATTTTCGGAGCATCGAGGGGAGAAAATTGCCTTCCGGGGCAAAAAGCCCAATATTTACGGTTTGGATAACATTGTCTACAAATGTCCCCAGTGCTTATCTGAGTATCAATTCGCTGTAGAGAATGACACGATGCGCTGCGCCCACTGCGGTTTCGCCGTGTCTATGGACGACTACTATGATATTGCTGCCGTAGAGGGCACACTCCCCTTTGAAAACACCGATGTATGGTACAAATGGCAACGATCCGTCCTGTCTGAAGAGGTAAAGGATGACAACTTCGTGATGTCCACAAAGGTCAAAATCGGTCGTATCAATACCCAAAAGCTTTCCAAAAATTCCTCTGTCCTGTACTACGGTGAGGGAACCCTGACCCTCACAAACAAGGGTCTGACCTACACCGGCACCCGGGACGGTGAGCAAGTTGAGATCTTCTTCCGCGCACTGCAAGTGTTCTCTCTGAGCATATCGCTGGACTATAATCTGGATCTGTATTATGACGGAGAATATTTCAACTTTAAGCTCCTGGAAAACGAAAAGCAGGTCACCAAGTGGATGCTGGCTGCAGAAGAGATTCACAACCTGTACGACAGAACCTGGTGCAGCGCCAGCAATGAGGTTTATTATGCGAAATAAGAAGGAACGCATTTTGATGCTGATTACAGGCTGCATCCTGCTTTTCATCATCATTTTTGCCATTTTCAACTGGGATACGATCCTGTATCTGTTTCACCAAACGGTTGAAGGCGCGGAAATCGTAAGAGAAAACATATTGTCTTTAGGTCTGACAGGTGTGTTGGCGATTTCTCTGATCATCATCGTCTGCTTTTTTGTGCCGGTGATCTCCTCGATCCCTGTCCAGCTTGCCTCGGTAGTCAGTTACGGTCTGCCCTTTGCCATTGTACACGTATTTCTCTCCGTGCTGTTGGCCAGTCAGTTGATGTTCCTGTTCACAAGATGCATTCACATCTTTTATGGTCCCAGGCAACAAAAAAAACAGCAGCAAATGGAAGAGCGAATCCGAAACAGCAAACGAAGTATCGAGCATTTTATGCTGCTTGCCTATCTAGCCCCCTTTGTCCCCTTTATACTGATTCATATGGTTGCAGCCAGCAGTGGAATGAAATGGTGGAAGTACACCCTGTACACATCCCTAGGACCTATCCCGGACGTGGTCATCACCTTATGGCTGGGCGCTAAGATCACCAGCGCATCCACCCCTGTTGCATCCTTTGTGATCCTTATGCTGATCATTGCCTGTATCGCAGTATTTATCATTAACAAAGAAAAACTTGTCAACTGGGTATTCAAACCGAAAAAGGAGGTTTCGCCTGCAAATGGAGAATAAACAGTTAAACCAGGATGTTAAATTTGGTCTGAAAAGTTTTTTGACGATCTGCGCCATATTGATTGCCGTGATCATTTTTGTAGGCATACTGACCTATATCACCCCCGCCGGTGCTTACCAACTTGATACGGACGGCAAAGTCATTCCCGACTCTTTCCGGCTTATGGAAATCCAGACCAGGCTGCCGGCCTATCGCTGGCTCTCCGCGCCGATTGAAGCTCTGGTGATCGGTCAGGGAAATATGAATGTGATCCAGATCATCGCTGTCCTGCTGGTGCTGGGCGGTACTTTTAAGATTCTGGATCAAAGCGGCGGTCTTTACGCCATTGTGCAGGTGGTCATCAACAAATTTTATAACAAACGCTATCAGCTGATCTGGGTCATCACCCTGCTAATGATGCTGCTGGCCTCCTGCTTCGGTTTGCAAGAGGAGCTGCTGATCCTGTTCCCGATCTTCCTCTCTTTTGCCACGGCGATGAATTGGAGCAACACACAAGCAGTCAGTTTGATCCTGATCACCACAGGTGTCGGTTTCACCACCGCCACCTTTAACCCCTTTACCGTGGGTGTTGCCTCCGATCTGGCAGGCGTCAGCATTCTAAACGGTCTGTGGTACCGGGTGATTATTTTCTGTGTGTTGTATGTTTTGACCTCTGTGTATCTGGTCGCGATGGCAAAGCACGATGAAAAACGCTGCAGCAAAACCGCAGCGAAGGTCGAATTTGCCCACCTGTCAGAGGAGGAATATATCGCATACCGTAAAAAAGCCAATATGGTTTTTGTCCTGTTTGCTGCAGTTTTGCTGGTCATCGTGGTCGCCTCCGCCGTCCCCTTCCTCGCGGACTTGGGGTTGGGTATGGTGTTTATGGCAGTGACTTTTGTGATCGGCGCATTCCTGATTGGAAAACTGTCCCTGGGCAGCCTTAAGGTCGCCGGAAAAGCCTTTTTACAGGGTGCAAAAGATCTGTCCCCGTCCATCATCATTATTCTGCTGGCTTTTAGTGTGAAATACATTGCCGAGAACGGAAATATTTTGCACACTCTATTTCACTACTGCCATACTTACATCAGCAGGCAGTCCCCCTATTTTGCGGTGATCTTGCTGTATGTACTGATCTTGGTATTCGAATTCTTTATCCCCGGTTCTCTAGCGAAAGCACTGCTACTGATCCCCCTGCTGACATTGGCTCCTCTGCCCGGTATCAGCACAAATATCATCATCTTGGCGTTTTTATTCGGCGACGGTTACACCAATGTGCTCTACCCTACCTGCGGCACGCTGGTGATCGGATTGGGACTTGCGGAAGTCGGCTATGTGGAATGGCTAAAAAAGACCGGTTTGTTCCAACTCTTCCTGTTTCTCCTGTCGATCTGTTTCCTGCTTATGGCAGTGTATATCGGGCTTTAATATTGCTAACAAACCCCCGATCAACGTGTACACGCTGATCGGGGGTCATTTTTATTGTTTTCTCATCTGCCGCAAGAACAGTACTACTGCAATTGTGATGGACACCACCACATAACCCAGCACCCAAGCCAAATGGATTCCGATACCATTAAACTGTCCGGCTATCACCGCTTGAACCAGTTTTACTCCGTGATAGAACGGTAACACTTCTGCCACTTTTTTGAACGTTCCGCCCACCAAATCCAGATCAAACCAAATTCCGGAGAGCCACGCAGTCAAATTTGTCAGCAGCGCACCGCAAATTCCGCCAACTTGCTTCTGGTTCAAAATACTGCCAAACAAAAGCCCCATTCCGATAAAAAAGAGCGATACAGGCAGCAAGCACAACAACCCACCAAGCATATTCACTGTCACTTGCATTCCCAAAAAAGCTCCCAACACAAAGCAAAACACGCTTTGCGCCAGGGCAATCGGCAGCATTGGCAGCGTATATCCCAGAATAAAATCCACAGCCCTCATAGGCGTGGCATACAGCCGCAGGAACAATGCGCTCTCCCGGTCCTTGGCAATCAGGCTTGCGGAAAACAACGTCATAAATGCCAGTCCAAACACCGTCATACCAGGCGCAAGGAGCTCGATTGCAAAAAGTTCCACCGGAATATTGACCTGAATGGCACTTAACAGCAGGATCAGCACGCAGGGAAAACCTAATCCAAAAAACAGCGTCAGAGGGTCACGTAAAATCTCCTTCAAAGTTCTTTTTGCAAAAGGGATCACTCTCATACTATCTCCCCCTTTACCAGCGCCACAAAGGCCTCTTCAAATATCTCCTTACCCGCGGCCCGCTTCAGCTCCTCCGCTGTTCCCTGCACGATCAGCTTTCCGTTTTTCATAATGCCGATCCGGTCGGATAGATTCTCTGCCTCCTCCATATAGTGGGTTGTGAGGATGATGGTAACATTTCCCTTCAGCGCTCGGATCGTGTCCCACAGCTCGCTCCTTGCAATCACATCCAGACCCAGAGTAGGCTCATCTAAAAACAAAATCTGCGGTTGCCCCACCAACGCCATCGCAATACTAAGCCTTCGTTGCCAACCACCGGAAAGTTTTCCTGCCCGCTTGGTCAAAATCGGCTCCAAATGAAATTGCCGCGTCAGCTCTGCAATTCTTTCTTTTCTATCAACCTGATCATAAGCATAAACGCCGCACATCAGCTCCAGGTTTTCTAGGACGGTCAAGTTCGGTGCTACAGCTGTTTCCTGAGGAGAAATGCCGATCATAGATTTCACCAACTGGGATTCTTTCGAAACGCTTTTCCCCATAACATAAGCATCGCCTGCGGTGGGTTTGGAAAGGCACGCCAGCATTTTGATGGTGGTGGTTTTACCAGCTCCGTTGATGCCCAGAAGAGCAAACAGTTCTCCTGTGTGGATTGTCAATTCCAAGGAATCCACCGCCACTGTGTCCTTGTAGATTTTAGTTAGATTCTGAATGCGAATCGCTTCCATATCATCCTTCCTCCAACTCTGTTTTAAACACGGCGTGTGCAAAGTTGGCAAACATCGACTTAGGTGGTATTGCCAGACCCCGTTTTGTATCCCCAAGGATCACCAATGTATCTCCCGGCGCAATATCAAACAGTTCCCGAGCCTGTTTCGGAATAACGATCTGTCCCTTTTCCCCCACTGTCGCTGTCCACGCGTACTTTCCCATTGGCTTGCCCATAACATCTCCTCCTGTTAATTAAGTATGATTTGTATAATATATCATACTTAATTAATACGAAAAAGTCAAGACGGTTTACCGATGCCCATCGGCAATTTAATGAGCAGTATGGTTGACTAAAAAAAGCAGCACCATCCTTAGGATGGTGCTGCTTCTGAAATTAAATACATTTGGCAAATACCCGCCCATTTACAGCTTATGTATCAAATATCTTTGCCAAGTCCTCAGGATTCTTTACGCCATCGGCATACAGTTCTGCCTTCAGTTTATTCACATCTACCTGGCAATAGGGCAGTTTTGCATCCATCGCCAAGGCTGCTGCTGTACCGGCTGCCTGTCCCAGCATCATACAAGGACCCATTACTCGGACAGCGCCCATTACCTCTCTGTGACAGGAGATGCAACGGCCTGCCACGATCAGATTATCTGCATTCTGAGGCAGCATACTGCGATACGGAATCCGAATTACCACGTGTTTGCGGACCGCATTGGGATTTTTGGCATCACCCATCATATTATCGTGACCGATCTTCACCGGATCCAGCAGGTCAAAATTGTATGTAGTTGCTGCAACGGTATCTTCATACTGCTTGCCCAACACAGCATCCTCGATAGAAATGTTATAGTGGCCTTTGATTCTGCGGGTCTCCCGGACGCCCACTGCATCGTAGATCTTCCGGATACGGGCATTCTGGAAGCCGGGGAAATATTGCTTCATTACAGAGAACAACCGGATATTTTCACTACGGCCCTCTGCCAGCGCTCTGCTGATCGAAACCTCGTCTGTGCCGTCAACAAGGTACTGCTGCATGGTATTGACCATAAAGACGCCCTTTTCTGTCAGCCGGATCGCAACGAAGATTTCGTAGGGGAAATTCCAGATTCCCTTCGCCTTCAAATCTTCAATGATCTCCACCAATTTCGGAGACTGGTGCTCATTCTGATAGCTTACCAAAGCTTCCTCATCCACATTTTCCACGTGCATTTCCAATGTGGTCGGGGTCATCAGGCCGTCCTCGTCCCTGCCCTTTTCGAACGGGCAGCCAGCCAAGTAAGCCACATCTGCGTCACCTGTGCAATCAGCAAAGTATGGTGCTTCCAACGCGGCAAAGCCGGCCTTATTCCACACAATGACCTCTTTTAGACAGTCTCCTTCTTTCACCACAGAGACGATGTCTGTCTTGTAGAAGACCCGGACACCCGCTTCTGCGCACATATCATCCATAGCAGCTTTCAGTGCAATTTCAGAAAAAGCAACACCGGAAGCCATCCGAGGATACCAGCCAAAGGGGTTGAAGCTCAGATCGATGCTGTTGGGTTCGATGGCATCTCCTTGGGCAATCAGTTTGTCAGTAATCTCATCAAAGATACCGCCTACCACCCGAACGTGCTCCTGGGTATCTTCCTTTAACTTCCGTCCGCCCAGCAGATGGTTAACACCGCAGTTGGTGGCCACGCCACCCAGACTTCCGTTGCGCTCCACCAGTGCCACCTTCAGACCCCGTCTTCCGGCGCTGACGGCGCAGGCAAAGCCGGTCACACCGCCGCCACACACCACCAGATCAAAATGCTCTCTTTGCTTTATCTCAATAGAAATCATTTTTTCTTTCTCCTAATTACAATTCGATCTTTGTCGCCACAGTGCTGTACTGGCCGTCCTCAGCGTACCAATGAGACATCATCACATTGCCATCATTCAGCAGGATCGCACCGGGCTGTCCAAATTTCAGGAACGCAAAGATCTCAGCCATATTCTCTGCCTTTTTCACACCGCCCTTAGGCTCCCAAACCACCAGAGAATCCACAACATTCCACTGCTTTTCGGAAAAATCAATGATGTAGCCGTAGATACCCGGTCTGTCGGTATCCCGTCTGACCGCGTGCAATGCCAGCAGTCGCTCACCACCGATGTGGCACACAGAGGAAGCCTGTCCCATAACGCCTGTAGGCAGCGGGCAGGACCAAGTCTTTCCGCCGTCGGTAGAGAAAGTATAGTGGTTCTGGAGCCGCTCACCGGAATCCAGATCTTCGTTCCAGCCAATGCAGATCACGGTACCGGATTCCAACTGACACATTCTCTGCTCGTAGCAGGTGATGTTTTTGTCACCAAAATCCATACAGATGGCATCATCATTCCAGGTCTCTCCCTGATCCTCCGAGCGCAGAGCTCGTCCACACAGCTTTCCGTGGAGCTTACCCTCCCAATCGGGGAAGCCGGTAATGGGAGTGATCCACGTACCGTCCTGCAATACCGTTATGGGTGCGGATGCCTCCACATAAGGGCCCCAGACACAATCGATTTTCTTCATTTCTGCCCAGGTTTTGCCGCCATCTTCAGATACGGACCAGAACACAAAGTCCTGCAAAGTACCACCCGTAGCAGGATTACCGATGGGCAGAGCGGGATCATCCCGCAGATATGTATAACCCATTGCGACCAAGCGGCCGTCTGCAAGGGCCGTAACCTTACAGTAATCGGTCAGACGGTTCTCCGCTTCACCCATTTCAAACATCTTTTGGGGTTCACTCCAGGTCTTTCCGCCATCATAGCTATAAGCCACATAGCTTGCACTATCCACACTTTCAAAAGCTTGACCAATGACAAACGCTGCCAGCAGGCTGCCGTCCTTCAGTTGCGCCAGAAAAGGAAAGAAACTCTGACGGCTGGAAAGCTGGGGCAGCGGGTTCTTATAAACGGTGTTGGATTCCAGAGTTCTCATCATAAACACTCCTTTACAGGTATTATGCTCCGTACTTTTTGATTGCTGCTTCGATCAGTTCACAGGCCTGCTCTACCAAGGGCAAATCCTCCTGCGTCAGTTGGAACAGAGGCTCCCGCACGCCGTGCATATCGATTCCAGTCCGTTTTTTCAGAACCGCTTTAATCAGAGCGTACATATTACACTTTCCAGAAACCAACACAGAAATAATTCCGTTGATGTCATTCTGCAAAGCCTGTGCAGCCTGCCAATCCTTATCCAATAACAGCCGGTTCAATTTCACAAACAACTCCGGCATTGCCGAATAGGTTCCACCGATGCCGCCATCTGCACCGATGATGCGGCCACTGATAAACTGCTCGTCCGGACCGTTATAGACCACAAAATCCCGGCCCTTTCTCTGGGCCGCATCCTTGAACTTCTGGATATCATAGGTAGGCATAGAGCTGTTTTTGACACCGATCACCTTCGGATTCTCCAGCATCGTGTTCAGCAGAGGAACCGTCAGTTCTACGCCGGCCAGTTGAGGAATATTATAGATGATAAAATCCGTATTGGGTGCGGCGGAAGAAATGTCATTCCAGTATTTTGCAATGGCGTGGGGAGGCAGTTTGAAATAGATGGGAGGAATCGCCGCGATGGCATCCACGCCCAGCTTCTCTGCGTGGGCCGCCAGTTCCATACTGTCTTTGGTGTTATTGCAGGCCACGTGGGCAATGATGGTAAGCTTTCCTTCCGCAGCCTTGACAGCGTGCTCCAGAATCAGTTTCCGCTCGGCCATACTTTGATAAATACATTCGCCCGAAGAACCGCAAACATAAATGCCATCTACGCCTTTTTCAATCAGCCATTTCGTATACTTTTCAACGGTTTCTGTGCAGATATTTCCGTTTTCGTCGTAGCAGGCATAAAATGCAGGGAAAACACCTTGATACTTTTTCATTTCAAAATCTCCTTTTACTTTGATATCTTTATAAATATCCACTCGAAATGCCTCAACAATTGTCTTTGCTGAGTAATTTGAAAACAGTGTTCGAAATTCGTTATGCTTGAATCAGTTCCTCCAGCATCTTGTCCACCATAGAAAGCATCCGGGGCAGATGGAAAGGACCTTTGAAGGTAGAGCCCTTGCAGGGAGGCATAGTGGGTTTGCCGTCCCGACGCAGATAGCCATACCACTCACCGTATTCCGGATCTGCAAAGTATTGCTTGCAGTAGTCCAGCGTCAACAGGAATTTATCCAGGTATTCTTCTTTTCCGGTGTCACGGTACAGCATCAACGAAGAAATTAGGATCTCATTGTGAGGCCACCACAGCTTCATATCGTGCTCATAAGCCTCAGGGGGACAGCCGCACACATCCACAAAGTAAAGCAGACCGCCGTACTCGTTATCCCAGCCCCGATCCCAGGCCCAATTGAAGATGTTCTCGCACTTCTCCACCAGTTCCTTATCATCGGTTCTGGCTGCGTGCTCCAACAAGAACCACACCGCCTCGATGTCGTGTCCCGGGTTCATAATTCGACCCTCTGTAAAACCCAGTCGGGCCTCACCGTTGGGGCCGGTATTTTCCAAAACAGCCTTCAGTTCCGGATGGTAGAAATACTGGAAGATTTCATCCACACAAGCTTTGCTGCGCTGACGGTAAAGCTCTTCATTCTCGCTGTCCACCCGTGCCATTACCGAAGTAAGATTCAGACAGATCATAGGATTCGCAAAGCCGCGACCGGTCCGTGTCTCGGGAATGGTTTTTGGTCCCATTCCTGTGGGGTCTTCCCCTCCGTGAGCCAGATTCCAGAAAAGCTCATAAGCCTCTCTTGCCCGCTCCAGACAGACTCTGTCCCCGGTCACACCATAGTACTCTGCGTTAGCCATCGCATAAAAGCTTTCAGAAAAAGCATACCGGCGCTGCCGCAAAGGAGCTCCGTCCTCTGTTACAGTGAAGTACATTCTGTTGCCTTTATCCCGGTTGATGCAGTGCTCTTCCATAAATGTCAGGCAGCTTTTGCTGGCATCCAACCACTCTTGGCGAACTCCATAGGTACGGCACAGCCACGCAAAGATCCATCCGCAGCGGCCTTGCATCCATACGCTCTTGTCGGTAGAAAAGACCTTTCCGGTCCGGTCCAGACAGGTATATACACCGCCGTGTACCGGATCCATACCATTATTCAGCCAAAACGCAATGCAGCGTTCCAGCTCTTGGGATACCCATTGCTTGGCTTGCAGCAGATTTTCCGTTCTATGCTCTTTTGCGGTCGTCATATTTGCAGCAACTCCTTTTTATATTATTTATATCTCAGTATAGCTCCTGTGAAAACAATTGTCAATCCGATTAGTTTAAAAATTATTTTCACCTTATATTGACAAAAAGAGTCCCCTCCCGCTCATTGAAAACCATTTCATAAAGGCAGGTCTCTGTGCCGTTCTGGGATAACAGATTTTTTCGTATCATATGAGTCTTCTATCTCGAATGAATTGTTTTGAAACCCCTGACTTTTTGTGCTAAAACAAAGAAAAAGCACCGAAAACAGGTCGTTTTCGGTGCTATTTTATGATGCGAGTGGAGATAACGGATCCACAATACGCGGAGCTGCCGCGGCCCACTACTTTAGTAATCTATTCACTTATATTGTTCCGGTCACGATCAAGGTGGCAATGCCGGGAGTCGCGGTATACGCACCGGTAACGGGATCCTGCGTATAAGTTGCCGCGGGCACCAGGATCTGCCCGGGAACCGTTGCGAACAAGCCGGTGGCCTCGTTATAATTGTACTGTACGCCCGGTGTCCAGGGCGCACCGTTAAAGGTGACTGTCAGCGCAGTCAGGATCGGGTCAAATGTGTCGGTAACAGTTGCATTATCCGTAGCAACCACCGCCTGATTTCCGGAATTTTGGATAACAAACGTATAGGTGACCCGGTCGTTATCCACCACCTGCACGGGTGTGATAGATTTGGAAATGGTCAGCATCGGTTCAACAGCTACACCAACCGTTTCGGTCGCCGTAATGGGTGTACTCACACCGTCGCCGGTTACTGTAACGGTATTATCGATCGTGCCACCAACTGCGGGATTGGCATAGGCATTTGCCCGTGCCTGATATACGATGACCGCGTCGCCACTAGCCGGTACAGTAATATCACTGAACACCAGCGGTGGCCCTGCGGTAACTGTCGGTGCCGCCTGGGGAACACCGTTGGTAAACAACGCCACAGACCCGGCCTCATAACTCAACGGATACACCATTGTCCCATTAAAATCGTATCCGCCGAGATCGTCTGTAACCACCAAACCGGTCAGCGGAGCATTGCCAGTGTTGCGCAGTGTTACCACATAAGTTACAAGGTTTCCGGGCGCGTAGGTCCCTTCTACAGATGTTTTGGTTGCAACCAACACATCCAGGATCTCACCATAAGCAATATTGGAATTTGTAGTGCTTCCATTGTAGGTCAGCGTAGCCTGGTTAGTAAAAATCGCCATAATCTCACTCCTAAGATAAGATCACCGTATCTCTTTTCCGGCATATTATCTTATGTGACGCGCCTCAATTATGACACATTTCTTGTTTCAAACCTTGCATAAATCAAAAAATAGATGCCATACATCCGCCATAGCTACCCCCCCACCAACCCACACAAAGAAAAAAGTAGTCATAGCAAATCTGCTATGACTACTCAATCTGGTACGAGAGAACATAACGGACTAAAAAAGTAGTCGTAACGAAATCCGTTACGACTACTCGATCTGGCAAAAGATTGCCATTTCAACAAAATGAGGGTTATCGTTAAATTTCGTAACAGGGACACTCTGCTGCCGTTTTGATTTTACAGCTTCTTGCAAGTGATCCCGTCGGTAGTCAGGCAGTTTTCACCAAAAATGATCTTGGCAAAGCCACCCTTGCGGCCGAAGGTCTTCTTCCCGATGGGATAGAGCTGACTGGTAAATTCGTCGTCGCCAAGAAACTTTGCGTACAGCTTTCCGTCTTGCATAAAGACCTCGTCTACGCAGATCTCGGCATCATCGGGATGCTCGTATTTGCCGCACAGGGCTTTTAAGCTCCGTTTGCTCGGCTTCTCTGCCAGGTCTTCCTCCGCGGTTTGGAACAGCTCGATGGCGATATAGGATTGTTTCCAGTCAAGTTCGTCAGTGGACCGGTTGAACATCACGGCCACGCACAGATCCTCCCGCAGGGAGAATAGCCAGGTCGTCAGGAAGCCCTCGTTCCATCCGTCATGATAGCCGATATCACCCCGGAAGCTTTGAATGCCCAGGCCGTAGCTATCCATGAACGGCGTCAGCATGCGCCTTGCGGTTTTCTTCCTGAGAAGGCCGCCCTCGCGGTAGCTCTTGGAAAGGGCGCGACCGATCTTGACTAGCTCCTTCGGCGTGGTCCAAAGGCCCGCAGCCGCATGCTCCGGATAGTAGTGATAACCGTGCGCGGAATCTTCCTTTTCGGCAAGTCTGCCTCCGAACGCTGCGTTGGAAACCGACTCTTCGTCCAGCGGCTGGAAAAAGCCGGTGCGCTTCAGTCCCAGAGGCTCGGCGACCTCCTTCTGGAATGCTTCCCGCAGCGTCGTTCCGATGATTCGCGTGAAGGCGAGCTCGGCTAGCGTGTAGCCGCCGCCGGAGTACATATGCTGTTTTCCGTAAGGACGAATCCTTCTGAGTTTCGGTGTGTTGCCCTTGCCGTTCAGCACGTCTTCAAGTGAAAGCGGCTCGTGCTTTGCGGGATAGCCGGGGAAGCCGTGGAGGTTGTAGCCCGCCGTGTGGGAAAGTAATGCGGGGAAGTTCACCGGGCCCTTCTTGATAAATTCCGGCACCACGCCCGAGATATCCGCGTCAAGATCGATCAGCCCCTTGTCCACGTACCGCAGGAGAGTCAGCGCGAACATGGGTTTCGATACAGAGCCCGCCTGAAACAGCATATCCGGGTTCACCGGGAAATCCTCGCCGTAGCGTCCGCTGCCGGCGCAGTAGGTCTCGAGCTCATCTCCACTTGCGATCGCAATGCTCACACCGTAGCCGTTTTTCTCTCTGATCCGCAGACGCTCCTTCACGTTGACGCCGTACCAAAGAAATTTGTTCTGTTCTTTTTTTGTTTTCTTCTCCAGCCACAGTCTCAGAACGGCCTCATCGCAGTCGATGCACCCGGTTTCCCTGAAGCCGGCCTTACGGTACACGTGCAGGCCGCGCTCGTTCTCAGGCTCAGTGGACAGGAAGAGCCGGTCGGCGCCGTTTTCTTTGAAGTATTTGATGATCTCCTGAAGGGCGGCCTGACCGTAGCCCTTGTCCTGTTCGTTTTTGTCGATCATGAACCGCCAGAGCCAGTAGCGGTCGTCTTCGTCCTCATCTTCAGGATTGAATGCGAACATGCAGAAGCCCACCAGCTTCTCATCTGCATAGATGGCAAAGGGCCGGGCCGCGCCGGGCTGCTCCGCGTTGGCCTCGTCCGCCTGCCGCAGTGAAACTTCATTTGTTGCGACGAAGGGCTGATCCTCTCGTACGGAAAGGGCCATAACAGCATCTCTGTTATTATCATTTATAGGTTCCAGTTTAATTATCATAATTGGTTTTTCTCCTTGAACATAAGATTTGGTATGTAATCGTTCCTGTGTGGCGTCGGCACCTGAAAAAAGGGGCAAAAATACCGCAGCAAAGCAGCTTCCGTCGTGGCTGCGTCCTGCGGTTTCACTATCCGAAAGTTACTCAAAAACGGTACACCAAATCAGAGGGGTATACCCCTCTGATTTGGTGTGCACCTCTATTCAGTTATCAGGCGATAGTAATAATCATTGGTGTACGCACCTTTCATTGAGTTCTTCTGTATTATAAATGCAAATGCAGCAAAAATCAATCAGAAATAATATTAATTGCCGTTGTCGAAGAAATAGAAAAAGGATTGCTACTTTTGTTAAGATAGCAATCCTTTTTTGGTTGCGGAGGCAGGACTCGAACCTACGACCTCCGGGTTATGAGCTGCGGTTTACATAACTTTTCCCGCAAATAATCGCCAGTTTGGAGTCTTTCCGGGGAGTTTGCCACCTCCGGCAATCCACTGAAATCTGCCCCGTCCACTGCGTGATGATCCCGTATGGGTCAAAACATGGGTCAAAAATGTGGCCTTGCTATGGGTCAGCCAAACAGGCAGCTTTCACCGCCGAATTTGGACTTACGACACATTCAAGACCACTTTGAGTTCAATTTTCCGAGGGTTGCGTTGACCCGGTTTTCGAGAGGTTTTTAACCCCCTGTTTTCGAGCCATCCACCAGTGCCGGGAGATTTTCTTCCTCTGCCGGTAATCTCCTCCCCCGGTTCCAACATGGGTCAAAAACATGGGTCAGGCTGTTTTCCCTCACCCGGAGCAGAAACCATATCCCCCAAGGTGTCGTGATTGTACCATAGCTTTCAGAAATTGCAAGTCTTTTCTTCCCAAAAGAAACTGCCGCCGGACGGCATCAACCGATACCATCCGGCGGCAGCTAACAATACGAAGTAATCAAATAAAGGGGGTTAATCAGTTAGAAAACTTCGGCGGATTCACAGGATTCCCTGCAAAGGTATTGGGACCAGGATCAGACAGAGAGAAGTACATCTTCGCCGCCTTGGTGGTGCCAAAATCCTGATTGGAGCCGGAATTCTGCACCTGATTGAACGCATCCCGGAACATCTGATTATGGGCTTCTTCCCGGTTCAGCAGGAAGTCAATGGTTTCCCGCACCTTCTTATCGTTAATCTGGCGGTAGAGATACTCATAGACGACCTTTGCCCGCTGTTCCGATGCAATATTGCTCAGCAGGTCTGCGCACAAATCTCCGGTCACCGTCACATAGTCCCCCGTCCAGGAATAGCCGGATGCATTGATCAGGCCGGGATTCAATCCAAGGATCACATGGCTTTGGATCTCGCCGCTAGGAACCTGTGCTGCATCCACATCATGGCCATTCAGCAGGTTAATCGTTTGGGCGACCATTTCCATGTGTCCCAGCTCCTCTGCCGCAATGTCGAGAAACAGATCCTTGATCTTGGGGTCCTTAATGCGGAAACTCTGGGACATATACTGCATAGCGGCTTTCAGTTCACCGTTGCCGCCACCCAGCTGCTCCTGCAAAAGGGCCGCATACTGAGGATTGGGCCGCTCAATACCCACCGGATGAAATAACTGTTTTTCGTGCTTGAACAAGCACACCACTCCCTTCGCTGTGATATACTTATTCTTCCAATTCCTGCCTGAAAATATACCAAGCTGATATTTAATGAGAAGATTGTATATCTATCGCCTAATGTGTTTATTATTCCCCTATATGTACATCATGAATAGGCGATTTGTTCGCCTACAGTCTTGACATTCGCCTATTTTGATAATACAATTAGGCTTAAGCAAAGGAGGTTAGGCAAATGAGAACTTTCGATTACTCCCAGCTCCAGTCCCGGCAGTGGGATTCCGAGATTCTTGGTCTCGTTGCACAAATCCATGAATTCAAGGGGCGGCAGGAACTGTATCTGAAGCAGAAGCCTGCTGTTCTGGACAAGCTGATCGATATCGCAAAGGTACAAAGTACCGAAGCATCCAATAAGATCGAGGGTATCGTCACCACCAACACAAGAGTCCAGCAGCTCTGCATGGAAAAGACCACACCCAGGAACCGTGACGAGGAAGAAATCATGGGTTATCGTGATGTGTTAAATACCATTCACGAAAGCTATGAATACATCCCCATCCGCGCCTCTTACATTCTCCAGCTGCACCGTGATCTGTACAAATACTCTGAGCGTGGTATTGGTGGACGATTTAAAAGTACCCAAAACTATGTTGCCGCAACCCACCCTGACGGCCGGGAAGAAATACTCTTCACTCCATTGGCTCCCTACGAAACACCAGATGCTGTTGATACGATTTGTGACAGCTTTAATCGAACCATTGATGATTGTACCATTGATCCGCTGGTGCTGATTCCGATTTTTATCAACGAC
>JAFQGT010000013.1 GCA_017415425.1 Oscillospiraceae bacterium
CATCGTGGGGAACAGGATAACTTCCCGGATGGTGTCGTTGCCGGTCAACAGCATTACGCAGCGGTCGATACCGATGCCCATACCGCCCGTGGGAGGCATACCGTACTCCATAGCTGTGAGAAAATCCTCGTCCAGCATCTCAGTCTCGTCATCGCCCCGTTCACGCTGCTCTACCTGCTTCATAAAGCGCGCTCTCTGGTCGATAGGATCGTTCAGCTCTGAGTAGGCATTTCCCATCTCCGAGTGGCAGATAAATGCCTCAAAACGCTCTGTCAGCCGGGGATCTGACCGACTGCGCTTAGTCAGCGGGGATACCTCCACCGGGTACATTGTGATGAAGGTAGGCTGGATCAAGTGATCCTCCACTTTCTGGTCAAAGCAAGCATAGAGGGCATTGCCCCAGGTCTTTTCTGCTGCGTCAGCCAGCTCCACGCCTTTTGCCTTTGCAGCGGCCACGGCCTCAGCGTCATCGGTAATCGCCCCAAAGTCGATACCCACATATTCCTTAACGGCGTCCACCATCGTCATCCGGCGCCAGCCGGGAGCCAGGTTGATAGACTCGCCCATCCACTCCACTTCATAAGTACCCAGGATCTCCTTAGCGGCACCGGAAATGATGCCTTCGCAGATATCCATCATATCGTGGAAATCCGCATAAGCCTGATACAGCTCCACAGAGGTGAACTCCGGGTTGTGCTTGGGGTCCATGCCTTCATTGCGGAAGATACGGCCGATCTCATACACCCGGTCCATGCCGCCGATAATCAGCCGCTTCAGCGGCAGCTCGGTAGCGATGCGCATATACATATCAATGTCCAGGGTGTTGTGGTGGGTAATGAAGGGACGGGCAGATGCGCCGCCTGCAATGGTGTTCAGCACAGGGGTCTCCACCTCGATGTAACCCATATTGTCCAGATAGTTCCGCATAAACTTGATGAATCTGGAGCGGACTACAAAATTCTGCTTCACCTCGGGATTGACCATCAGATCCACATACCGCTGACGGAACCGCATTTCCTTATCGGTCAGGCCGTGGTACTTCTCCGGCAGGGGCAGCAGAGACTTACTCAGCAGGGTGACTTTGTTTGCCCGAACGGAAATTTCCTCGGTCTTGGTCTTGAATACTTCGCCCTCGACGCCCAGAATATCACCGATATCGTTCTTCTTGAAGCGGTTGTATTCCTCCTCACCCAGCTCGTCGATCTTTACAAACAGCTGGATGCGGCCGGTGGAATCCTGCAGATCGCAGAACATCACCTTGCCCTGACCGCGCTTGCTCATAAGTCTGCCGGCCACCCGGACAGTCTTGCCCTCATAGGCATCATAATCTGCCTTGATTCCGGCAGAATCCGCATTGAAATCAAACTTCGTGATCACAAAGGGATCGCGGCCCTCTGCTTGCAGTGCCGCCAGTTTCTCGCGGCGGATCTGTGCCTGCTCAGATACAGGCAGTTCCGCCTGGGGTACAAACTTTGCCATAGCTTAGCCCTCGCGTGTGATGTCAACCACCTTCATTGTGTAGGAACCGGAAGGTGCGTTTACATTGAAGGTATCACCGATCGCCTTACCCACAACGGCACGGCCGAAAGGAGAATCGTCGGACAGCTTGAATTCCATAGGATTGGCTTCCTGAGAACCGGTGATCTTGTAGGTGGTCCACTTGCCGTTGGCATCTTCCACGGTAACATTGCAGCCCAGACCCACACAGCCGGAGGCCTCGTTCTCATCCTCGATGATCACGGCGTGGGACAGGATGTCCTCGATTTCGGCAATACGGCCATAGAGCTTTGCCTGCTCATTTTTCGCAGCATCGTATTCGGAGTTTTCGGACAAGTCACCGTAGGAACGAGCCTCAGCGATCATCGCAGCGATCTCCCGCTCCCGGGTGGTCTTCAGGTAGTTCAGTTCTTTTTCCAGATCTGCCAGACGCAAACTGGTGATCTTAAATTCCTTTGCCATATATCATAAGTCCTTTCTTAGATAAATCTTTCCACAGCTCCGAATATTATAGAAGAAAACACAGCCATAGTCAAGATTTTTTCCAACTTTTATTCACATTTTACCCGGTTTTTATCCGGCAGAATCCACCAAAATCGCAACTGCCTTTTGAATCTGAGGATCTTCCTCCGGGGGCAAGCTGCCATAGTAAATGGCGCTGAACGTCTCCTCATCCACAAGAACTTCCACATCCGGGGCAATACCGCCCGCCTCTGTCAGATTGATTCCGCTGGGAGTAAAATACTTGCCGGTGGACAGATTCACTGCAGAGCCGTCAGAGAGACGAATAGTATTTTGGTAATGCCCCTTTCCGGTGGTATGCTCACCCACGATAGTCGCCCACCGGTATTCCTGCATCACCGCGCCGAAAAATTCAGCGGCAGAGAAACTGTTTTTGTTGACCAGCACCGACATAGGCAGCTCCAGGCAATCGGCATCGGAGGTTTCCTCTCCCTCAATTCCCAAGTAGCTCAGATCCCGGTAGATAACGCCCTCCGGCAGCAGATAATCCAGCAGTTTGGTCATTTCTGTCACGTATCCGCCGCCGTTATTCCGCACATCGAAGATCAGCGCTTCCGCCCCCTGCTCCAGAAGCTGCTCCACGGCAGCCTTCGACTCATTGAAACAGTTGGCATTGAAGTTCTCAATGGTCACAAGCCCCACATTGTTTTGAAGCATCTGCCCGGTGGCCACAGGTGTGCGGATTTGCTGTCGCTCTACGGCAAAGGAAAGCCGCTCGCCTTCCCGCAAAACTGCCACATCCACTTTGGTTCCTTCCTTGCCCCGGATCAGGTCTTTCACGGTATTTGTGTCCATTCCTTCCGCGGATTGACCTGCAGCCTCCACCAGAATATCCCCGGCGCGGATACCGGCATTCCAGGCAGAACCGTCTTTGGTGACCTCCATAATGTCAAACCCGGTGCCGTCCTCCCGCTGCAAAATGGTAATGCCGATGCCTACAAAGGCATTATCCTTGCGTTCTTCAAAATCGGCATAATCCTTGGCGCTGATATAGTAGCTCCACCGGTCACCCAGTGCTTCCACCATCGCGGCCGCAGCTGCGTCCTCCGCCGCCACCCAGTCCACCTGTCCGATGAACTTTTGATCAATTACCGATTGCAGCTGCTGCAATTTGCCGCTGCCGCTTCCCCACAGGGCAAAGGTGACCAGGGATGCCAACACCGCCACCAGCACATAGGACAAGCTGCGCAGTACAAATTTCAGCCATTTGCTTTTCTGATCCATAAATGATGCACCTCCAAATAGGAAAGTTCCCACAGTCCGGCCCGGACTGTGGGATCTGTTTAGATATTGATGTACTCCGCAGGATTTACATGTGTTCCGTTATAGATAATGGAGAAATGCAGGTGCGGGCCGGTAGACGCACCGGTAGATCCGCAATAACCCAACACCTGGCCAGCAGCCACATACTCGCCGGGGGAAACGATGTAGTGGGTCATATGCATATACTGGGTGACAAAGCCGTCACGGTGATCTACGCTGACATAGTAGCCTGCACCGCCTGCTTCATAACTGGTAGTAGAGACTACACCGGACCGGGTAGCCACAATGGGCGTACCGGTAGGAGCAGCCAAGTCAACACCGTAGTGGAACCGCCAGCCGCCATAAACAGGATGCCAACGATAACCAAACGGGCTGGTGAATGCCATATAGCTGATAGGCAGAACCCAAGTAAGTCCGCCCACTTCATTGGGCGTTCCCACAGTGCCTTCATATTCGGGTTCTGTGGGTTTCAGGCTTTCCAAATATGCCAGATACTCCAGATATTCCTGGTATTCCCGCTCTTCGGCCTCTGTCAGCTCCGCTTCCAGATCCTTTAGGTTCGTGGCAGCTTCACTTTCTTTGGCCTCTGCCTCATCCAAATAACTCTGATACTCCTCACCGGTAGCTACCAGCTGAAGCAGCAGCTCATCGGACGCTGCACGCTTTTCTTCCAGCACCAACTGAGATGCTTCCAGCTCTTTTTTGCTCTGCTCCAGAGCAACTTTTTCTGTCTCCAGTTCTGCCTTAGCCTGTTCCACAACCTTGGCGGCCTTGTCCAGCTCTTCCAGACGGCGCCGGTCAGCGGCTGCGATCTCCTCAATCATATTCAGCCGGTCCAGCAGGTCACCAAAGCTATTGGCTTTGAACAGAACAGACCAGTAAGAGAGGGCACCATCCTCTTCCATTGCCCGGATCCGTTCTTTGTTCTTTTCATTCAGCTGCTGCAGATGGGCCATTGCTTCATCCAGCTCCGTCTGCTTATCAGCAATCAGGTCGTTGTAGGTGGCGATTTGCTGGGTGATCAGCTGATTCTGCTGATGCAGCAGGAACACTTCTTGATCGATCAGATTCTTCTGAGTTACAATCTCCTCCATTTTGCTCATATTCTCAGACAGCTGACTCTCCAACTGTGAGATCTGGGCCTGGATCTCTTTCAAATTTTCTTTTTGCTTGTCGATTTCATCTTCGATCTCATCAGACGAGCGTTCTGCATTTACATAAGAAGGCAACACACCTGCCAGCAAACTCAGCAGCATAATCGCCGCCAGAATGCCCGCCAGGATGCTGACCCACAGTTTTCTATTTCTCATTATGTCCTCCTTGACATTTCACTAACCTAATTGCTGTGCCCAATAGCAATTTACACATCCATAAACTTACGGATGGATGTCCAACTGCCTACCACACCCACAAACAGGCCAGCTGCCACAAAGGTTGCCACCATCGGAATCAGCAAATCGGTAAAGGGCACAAAATGAAACAGTTTTAAGGTATCCACAGCTGCCAGCTGAGTGATCAGCGCATTGTACATTGTCCATTCCAGGAAAAATGCCACCGCTGCACCCAGCATACCCAGGATAAAACCCTCCACCACAAAAGGCAAACGAATAAATCCGTTGGTAGCACCAACCATTTTCATAATGGCGATCTCATCTCTCCGGTCATACATAGCCAGTTTGACCGTATTGGAGATGATCAGCAAACTCACAATCAGCAGCACGCCGATCACTGCCATAGAGGCAATATGCAGCACATTCTGCAAGGTGGCAAAGCCCTCTGCCAGCTCATAGGCCGCGTTGATCTTCGCCACACCGGGCACTGCCTCGATCCGCTCTACGGTCTGCTCCATCAGTTGGTTGTTTTCCAGCACCACCACATAGCGATGCCGCAGATCCGACGCCTGCACACCGGAAAACGCTTCATCCTCTTGATGGTCAGCAACAAACTCCTCCAGTGCCTGCTCCCGGGACTTAAACTCGGCCCGGTACACATTCTCGATCCGGTTCAGCTTGGTGCCGATGCTTCTGGCTTCCGCGTCGGACAGTTCACTGTCCACATACACCAAAATCTCGTTGGTCTTATTCAGATCTTCCACCATAATGTTCACATTGTACACCAGAGCGGAAAAGCTACCCACGATCAGCAGGCAGGCCACTGTAACGATCACAGCGGCAAAGGACATAAATCCGTGGAGGAAAATACCACGAATGCCCTCTTTGATCAAATATGCAAAATTGTTGATTCTCATACTCTGTAATACCCATCCATTCCGTCATGCACCACTACGCCCTCGTTGATGGCGATGACACGCTTGCCAAATCGCTCCACCAGATCCCGTTCGTGGGTGACCACCAGCATAGTGGTGCCCAGATTATTGATCTCCTGCAGCAGACTCATAATCTCCAAAGAACGGGCAGGGTCCAGGTTGCCGGTAGGCTCGTCGGCAATAATGGTAGAGGGGTTATTCACCAACGCTCTTGCAATGGCCAGACGCTGCTGCTCACCGCCAGAGAGTTCTCTGGGATGACGGCGGCTCTTGTTTTCCAAACCAACCAGCTCCAGAATGTAGGGTACGCGATCCCGGATCTCCCTGGCTCTGGCGCCCACAGCACGCATAGCAAAGGCCACATTGTCATAGACCGTCTTATTTTCGATCAGGCGAAAATCCTGAAACACAACGCCCACCGTACGCCGCAGGTAAGGCACTTCCCGCTTGCGGATCCGCTCCAGAGAATAGCCGTTCACGTGCACCGTACCGGAAGTAGGCTTTAATTCACCGGTGATCAGCTTGATAATGGTGGACTTTCCGGAACCGGAAGGGCCTACCAAAAAAGCGAACTCACCGTCTTCGATCTGCATATTCACTCCCCGCAGGGCGTGGGTACCCACATTGTAGGACTTTGTCACTTCGTTAAACTCAATCATAAATCGTACTCCACACTAATAATGTAACCAAATTGTAACACATTGTAAGGTATTCTGTCAATGAACCGTGTTTGAAAAATACTGGTAATCAGAAATTACGGCATATTCACCAAAAAACATTCCACTTTTCTAACAATTTTACCCTGTCTTTTACACGACTTTGAGCCGCACGAAACCGTGCGGCTCAAAACATCTTATATTATCTGATTTCCCGGGAAGACAGGTACTTGCGAACCATCAGTGCCACCTTGAATACGATGGCGTGGTCAAACTGCCGCAGATCCAGTCCGGTAATCTTTTTGATCTTCTCCAGACGGTACACCAGGGTGTTTCGGTGGACAAACAGCTTCCGGGAGGTTTCGGACACGTTCAGATTGTTCTCAAAGAACTTGTTAATGGTGAACAGGGTCTCCTGATCCAGCGCATCAATCGAGCTCTTCTTGAACACTTCGGACAGGAAGATCTCACACAAGGTGGTGGGCAGCTGGTAAATCAAACGGCCGATGCCCAGATTTTCATAGTTGATGATGCTCTTTTCCGTATCGAAAACCTTACCCACATCAATAGCGGTCTGGGCTTCTTTGTATGCATCTGCCAGTTCCCGCAGGTGACAGACGATGGTGCCGATGCCGATGATGGGCTTGATAAACAGCTCATTCTTCAGAGTATCTTTCACAGAGCGTGCGATCCGTTCCAGATCCTCAGCCGTCTCCGAACCGTTCAGCTGCTTAACAATAGCAGTGTCGCTTTCGTTGATGCTCAGCACAAAATCCTGCAGCTTATCCGGGAATAGACCGGACAGCATATCTACAGTAGTCACATCGCTGCGGCCCATCTGCCGCACCAAAAAGACCGCTCTGGGGGCGTCTGTGGCAAAATGCAGTTCCTTTGCGCGAATATAGATATCACCGGGCAGGATATTATCCATAATGATGTTTTTGACAAAAGTTCCCCGGTCGTGCTTCTCCTCATAAAAGGACTTGGCACCGTTCAAAGAAATATATGCCATATTGCAGTAAGCCTTGGCCTGCTCATCGTCACCGCTGCAGAACACCGCATACTCCAAAATGTTGGCGCTGTTGATAATGGCACGGAAAGTCTTCTGTCCGAAGGTCGTATTCAGCTCAGAACTGCCGGTAAGCTTCACAACAGCATCCGGCCACCGTTCACCCAACAAAGACATATCCGTGCTGGATACTACACAACCCTCACTGTCAATCACGCCGAAGATGCGATCGGTTGCGTCTTTAAGCTGTAAAATAACACTCTGAAAAACACTGTTAGACATCCTTCCGAGCCCCCCTGTAAAAATATTGCACAAATACGCATTCCACAAAATTGCCACATCATTATATATCTATTTTGCACAATTTGCAAGTACCTTTTGACATATTATTGCAAAATGCATTGGTTTTTTTAGATAATATTCCAAAAATCATCGGAAATTTCAGCTGATGCGGCTTTTTGTACCGATCAAAATCACCTGTTTTTTCGTGAAAATGTCACAACGATTCCAGAAGTTCCACCTCTCCGGCTGTCAGTTCCCGAATCTGACCTCTGGGAAGGTCCCCCAATGTCAGCCCGCCTTCCTGCAGACGTTCCAGATAGGACACCGGCAACTGCCGGCTGGCCAGCATTCTGCGAACCTGATGATATTTACCTTCGCAAACCGTTACCCGGCTCCGACCTGCACCCAGCGGCTCCAACTTCGCTGGCAGGCACTTCGTTCCGTCACCCAATGTCAACCCTTCGGCAAAGGCCCGTACATCTTCCTGCGTGGCTTCTCCCTCGTGGCGCGCATAGTAGACCTTAGGCACTTCTTTCTTGGGAGAGATCAATCGGTGCAGCAGCTCCCCGTCATTTGTAAACAGCAAAAGTCCCTCCGTGGCCTTATCCAACCGGCCAACAGGGCGCAGTTGCAAACGGCGATACTCCGGCGGCAGCAGTTCCATAACCGTACGTTCTACTTTATCTTCCGTTGCGGTAACAAAGCCTGCGGGCTTATTGAGCATCACCACCACCCTACCTCTAAGATTCAACACCTGTCCATCCAGTGCGACGGTCTGAATATCCGGATCCACCTTACGCCCGTTATCCCGTTCCGGCACTCCATCCACCGTCACGCGACCGGCTTTCAAGATCCCCTTGACCTGACTGCGGGTACCTACACCGCAGTCACAGAGAAATTTATCCAATCTTTCCATAGTGCTCCGTTCTACCGCCCCGGTATTCTGAATAGGTTGTAACACAAATTCAGAAACAGGAGGGATTTTTATGATGGTTATGACCGCAAAGGTCAATATGAAGAAAATACTGGTTGCCCTGGCTGCAGTGGCAGCCATCATTTTGGCGCTGATCCTGCTACTGGGAGGCAAAGACTCCGCACAGCCAACCGCAGCCGCGTCCGTCTCCGGCAACGAGGGGCGGGTACAATTTCTGGCGGATCTGGGTTGGGAGGTCAACGCCTCCCCTAAAGAATCCGGACAGGTGAGGATTCCCCAGGAGCAGAGTCCGGTGTTCGAGCGTTACAATGCTCTGCAAAAAAGCGCCGGTTATGACCTAAACCAATATGCCGGCAAAACCGTTATGCGCTATGTATATACCGTGACCAATTACCCCAATTCCACCGCACCGGTCTACGCCACCTTACTGATCTACAAAGGTCAGGTCATCGGCGGTGACATCACCGATTCCGCTGCCAAAGGTGTTATGCAGCCGTTGATCAAAGCCGGTGCAAGAGATGAGCAACCTCCGGAAACCACTGCCGGGTACTGACAAAACTATTCTACCACAGCATCCTTTTCTTGACAAGAACTCCCTTTATATGGTATGCTTGTGAAAATTAAAAAATCTTCAGGGCAGGGTGTGATTCCCGACCGGCGGTAAAGTCCGCGAGCGTATCAGCGCTGAATCGGTGTAATTCCGATACCGACTGTATAGTCAGGATGGAAGAAGATTACCACGCTGTATGTCTGCCCTGGATCTTTTGGTATCCAGGGCTTTATTTTTGCACGGAGGAATACTCTATGATCAAGTTATGGCTGACAATGAAAGAAAATCTGTTGTTCATTCTGTGCTGTGCCGGCATCGTTGCCGCCCTGGCATTGCTGGCGCATCTGGTGGAGCGGTTTCTGCCTGCCATCCGTCATACCTCAAAAGCCAAGCGGCTGTGTGTGATCGGCATTTGCTCCGCCATTGCCACGGTTCTGCATATGTTGGATTTCCCCCTCCTGTTTCTTGCGCCGGAATTCTATAAGCTGGACTTCTCGGAGCTGCCGGTGATGCTCTGCGGCTTCTATCTGGGGCCTTCTGCTGCAGTGGCCTGTGAAGCGGTAAAGATCCTGCTGAAGCTGCTTTTGAAAGGCACCAGCACCGCCTTTGTTGGTGACTTCGCCAATTTCGTAGTGGGCTGTAGCCTGGTTTTGCCTGCCATCATCGTCTATCACACAAAAAAGACCCGGGCCAGCGCTCTGTGGGGTCTGATCAGCGGCACGGTTGTGGTGACCCTTTTCGGCAGCGTCTTCAACGCGGTTTATCTGCTGCCTAAGTTCTCCCAGCTGTACGGTCTGCCGTTGGAAACCATCATCGCTATGGGCAGCCAGGTCAACGGAAGCATAAAGAATCTGTCCACATTTGTGCTGCTGGCAGTAGCGCCTCTGAATCTGATCAAGGGCGCAATGATTTCCATACTGACTCTGCTTTTGTACAAGAAAGTGGCCCGCCCCCTTTTCGGAAAATAAAAATAAAACAAGACCCTCCCGGTGGGAGGGTCTTGTTTTATTCTTCGTTCACTTCTTCCGGCTGTACGTCTATAATCGCTTGGTCAGGCTCTTCCGGAATCACTTCAGACCATATTTCCGGTGCCGGTGTTTGCTTTCGGGGAGGCATACCCATATCCTTGTTCCGTACAGCAAATACGAAGAAGGAAATGGTAACATTAAACAATATGGACAGCACCAGAAACAGATCTGCTTTCTCGGGATTACAGGAGCGGTACAGATCGTTGTAAGCAATAAACAGGAAAACAATTTCCACAATGGTGACAACCCAGACAGCGCCAACCAGCAGGAACGCCAACCCCATCTGACCTGCAGCCAGATCCGGTCGTTGGGACAGTCCTGCTATAATACCACCTATAAAAGATATCACATAGCATACAACCGTCAGTGCTACAATCGCAATATTCAGTCCCAACAAAACCTTTCTGCGGTTCTTAATCTGGCCCTTGGCCACATACCGGTATTGGTCGGAGATACTACCCAGGATCCACATATTGCCCACCGGGATCCACGCCAGCCAACTGTTGCGGATCTGCCGTCGGTTAGCGATTTTATACAGGCCCATACTGAGCAGAACATAAGACAAAATTCCAAATCCAATGCAAATCAGTGAAATCACCACTAGTACGGACATTATGATTCCCAGCACTAAGCCGAAGCCCTCATCAATGGCTGGCACCATACTTGTTAGAGCATTGAACACCATTGTCATAATATACACCTCGCATTACATTTTTATATTTTTATCATATCATATTCTGCCGTAAATTGCAATGCTATTCTCTGACTCTTCCCAATCGCCTCCGTTATTTTCCATATATTTCAGTTTTTTTGTGCAGATTTTTTATTAAATATGTACTACCACCAAACATTGTCCCAAAAAAAGTTAAAAAATCGCTATTTTTTATAGAAACTTACCTAAAAGTGTTTTAAGCCCTTGAAAATACACGCGATATACTATATAATATGCAAAGGTAAACTCCGGGAGTGCGTCTTGTCGCATCCCGTACAAAACATCATATCATTTAACGATTGGAGACAATGTATGAAAGGTATTATTCTGGCTGGTGGTTCCGGTACTCGCCTGTACCCGCTCACCAAAGTGACTTCCAAGCAGTTGCTCCCCATCTATGACAAGCCTATGATTTATTATCCTATGTCGGTGCTGATGAGCGCCGGCATCCGGGATATCTTGATTATTTCCACCCCGCAGGATACGCCCCGTTTTCAAGAACTGCTGGGCGACGGTCATCAGTTCGGTCTGGAGCTGAGCTATGCTGTACAGCCCTCCCCTGACGGTCTGGCACAGGCTTTTATCATCGGCGAGGAATTTATCGGCAAAGACTGCGTGGCAATGGTGTTGGGCGACAACATTTTCTTTGGACACGGTCTGCGCAAGCGCCTGCACGCTGCTGTCAGAAATGCGGAAAAGGGCAACGGCGCCACTGTATTCGGCTACTATGTGGACGATCCGGAACGGTTTGGTATCGTGGAATTTGATGCCGACGGCAAGGCCATCTCCATTGAGGAAAAACCGGAGCATCCTAAGAGCAATTACTGCGTCACCGGTCTGTATTTTTACGACAACAAGGTCGTGGAATATGCCAAGAATCTAAAGCCCTCCACGCGGGGTGAGCTGGAGATCACAGACCTGAACCGGATCTACCTGGAGAACGACGAGCTGAATGTGGAACTGCTGGGTCAGGGCTTTACCTGGCTGGACACCGGCACCCACGAAAGTCTGGTGGAGGCCACCAACTTCATCAAGACGGTGGAAGAACATCAAAACCGTAAGATTGGCTGTCTGGAAGATATCGCCTATATGAACGGCTGGATCTCCCGGGAAGATCTGCAGGCCGTGATCGAGGTCCACAAGAAGAATCAGTACGGCCGCTATCTGCAGGATGTGCTGGACGGCAAGTACCTGGATGTGATCAAAGACAGAAAAAGATATGAGGGAATCGTGTAATATGAAAAAAACAATTATCGTCACCGGCGGCGCCGGTTTTATCGGAAGTAACTTTGTATTCCATATGCTGGGCAAATACCCTGACTACCGGATCATATGTCTGGACAAGCTGACTTACGCCGGAAATCTATCCACCCTGAAGGATGTTATGGGGAATCCCAATTTCCGGTTTGTAAAGCTGGATATCTGTGATCGGGAGTGCGTTTATCAGCTGTTTGAGGAAGAGCACCCCGATGTGGTAGTCAACTTTGCAGCGGAAAGCCACGTGGACCGCTCCATCGAAAATCCCGAGGTCTTCCTGCAGACCAACATTCTGGGCACCCAGGTGCTGATGGATGCCTGCCGGAAGTACGGTATCGAACGCTATCATCAGGTCTCTACTGACGAAGTGTACGGCGACCTGCCTTTGGATCGCCCCGACCTGTTCTTCACCGAAGAGACTCCCATTCACACCTCCTCCCCCTACTCCAGCTCCAAGGCCGGCGCAGATCTTCTGGTAATGGCCTACCACCGCACCTACGGTCTACCTGTAACCATCTCCCGCTGTTCTAACAACTACGGTCCCTACCACTTCCCAGAGAAGCTGATCCCCCTGATGATCGCCAACGCACTGAACGACAAGCCCCTGCCCGTTTACGGCGAGGGTCTCAATGTTCGGGACTGGCTGTATGTGGAGGATCACTGTAAGGCCATCGATCTGATCATTCACAAGGGTCGTGTAGGCGAAGTCTATAACATCGGCGGCCATAACGAGATGAAGAACATTGACATCGTTAAAATCATCTGCAAGGCCCTCGGCAAGCCGGAAAGTCTGATCACTTATGTTGCTGACCGGAAAGGTCACGATATGCGCTACGCCATCGACCCCACCAAGATCCATTCCGAGCTTGGCTGGCTACCGGAGACCAAATTCGTAGACGGCATTCAAAAGACCATCCAGTGGTATCTGGATAACAAGCCTTGGTGGGAGGAGATCATCTCCGGTGAATACCAGAATTACTACGAGAAAATGTACAACAATCGATAAAGCAGAAAGAATACCTGCTCTTTGGGAGAACCTATGGTAAAACAACATTTTCCTGCGCCACCTCAAGAGCAGGGAATTTCTTTGTATAACAGAGATAAAACGATAGATGTGGTCAAGGGCTTCGGCATTATTCTTATGGTGATCGGCCATACCGGATCTATTGCCCATGATTTCATCTATATGTTTCATATGGCGCTGTTCTTTATGCTGTCAGGCTATTTGTGGAGTGACAAAAAGGCAGCCGATTTTCCTGCAGCGAAGAAATTTGTGCTATCCCGCCTGAAGGGATTGCTGATTCCTTATGCTGTGTGCAACGGCACATTTACGCTGCTGAACAACCTTTTGGTCAAGCTGCATATCAACCCGGAAAGCAGCAGACTGCTGACGCCTATGGAAACCGCAGTAAACTTGGCAAAAAATATGCTGTTTGCCGGCGACACTACTATGGGCGGTGCTACCTGGTTTTTTAGAACATTGTTTTTTGTATCTATGGCACATTTGGCAGTTCGGTACATTTGCCTGCGCTGGAAATTGGGCAAAGCCTTCTTTATTGCGGTGATCATCGCAGCATTTGCCGGTGCAGTGGTTATCGACTATGCAGATATTAACTTGCCTATGGGTATCAGCTCCTGCTTCAGCGCATATTGCACCTTCCTTATGGGAATGTTCTTAAAACAGTTCCGTATTATGGAAAAAGCGAAAAAATGGGATGTTCCCATTGCAGTTGCGGCTTTTGTTTTGCTTCTGATTCTGACACCCTACGGTCCTATCGGCATCGGGGCTGGATCCATTGTAAATCTGCCGCTGTTTTGTATTGCTTCTCTGGCAGGATGGTTCATGGCTTACTGCCTCGCCCGTAAACTGAAGGGCTGGCTGGCATCTGTCATTTCCTATTGTGGCATGCGTTCTGTCTGGATCGTAACTCTGCATTTTCTTGCCTTCAAAATTGTTGCTGCCGGCTATCTGCTGATCACAAATTCAGATATCACCATGCTGTCACACTTTCCTGTATACTATGTGACCGCGCTCATTCCCGTCTATACCGTTGTGGGTATCGGATTTCCTTTGCTGGTGTGTTACATTTGGCGGAGCATAAAGCGCTGTTTTGAGAAACGGATCAAAACAAGGTAACCATCCGCAATGCACAGATTCTGTCCCAGTGAAAATTCGTAATGCACAAGCAGCGCATAAGAGGAGCGATAAATTATGAAAGTATTTGTAACCGGTGTCGGTGGTCAGTTGGGTCACGATGTAATGAACGAACTGGCAAAGCGCGGCCATACCGGAGTGGGCAGTGATATTGCCCCCCAGTACAGCGGTGTGCAGGACGGCAGTCCTGTTTGCACCATGCCTTATGTGGCAATGGATATTACCAATAAGACACAAGTGGAACAGACCATCACAGCGGCGATGCCGGATGTGGTGGTCCATTGTGCTGCCTGGACAGCTGTAGACCTGGCGGAAGAAGAGGACAAGCAGCCTTTGGTCCGTGCTATCAATGCCACCGGTACCCAGCATATTGCTGATGTCTGCAAGAAATCGGGCTGTAAGATGGTCTATATCTCCACCGATTATGTTTTCGACGGACAAGGCCAGACGCCCTGGCAGCCGGATTGTAAAGATTACAGTCCTCTAAACATCTACGGTCAGACCAAGTTGGAAGGCGAACTGGCTGTAGCAAACACTTTGGAAAAATACTTCATTGTCCGGATCGCTTGGGTCTTCGGTAAAAACGGTAAGAACTTTATCAAAACCATGTTGAACATCGGCAAGAAGTTCGATACCCTCCGTGTGGTGAATGACCAGATCGGTACGCCCACCTATACACTGGATCTTTCTCGTCTGCTGGTGGATATGATCGAAACAGAAAAGTACGGCTACTACCACGCCACCAACGAGGGCGGTTATATAAGCTGGTATGATTTTGCTGTTGAAATTTTCAAGCAGGCAGGCTATGATACCAAGGTTCATCCTGTAACCACCGCTGAGTACGGACTGAGTAAGGCTGCACGGCCTTACAACAGCAGGCTGGACAAATCCAAACTGATCACAAACGGCTTCCAGCCCCTGCCCTCCTGGCAGGATGCGTTGGCACGCTATCTGAAAGAAATCGAGGAATAAGCTATGGGCCAAATCACAGTAGAAAAAAATGTGGGCGGTATTGAGGGACTGTGCGTCATCCTGCCGGCAGTTCACGGCGACAACCGGGGCTATTTTATGGAGACCTACAGCCAGCGGGATATGGCCGAAGTTGGATTGGACATTCCCTTTGTGCAGGACAACCAGTCTATGAGCGTCAAAGGCGTGCTTCGCGGTCTGCATTTTCAGAAGCAGTATCCACAGACCAAGCTTGTCCGTGCCATCAAAGGCAGTGTCTTTGATGTAGCGGTGGATCTGCGTGCTGGCTCTGCCACCTTTGGCAAATGGTACGGTGTCCTGCTGACCGAGGAAAATAAAAAGCAGTTTTTAATTCCCAAGGGTTTTGCCCACGGTTTCCTGGTGCTCACCGACACGGCAGAATTCTGCTACAAGTGCGATGATTTTTATCACGCCAATGATGAAGGCGGTCTGGCTTGGAATGATCTCGCTATTGGCATCCAATGGCCGGAGGTCATTGGCAGCTACAATGGCACCGCCTCTGCCGAAGGCTACACCCTTGCCGACGGCACACCGCTGAATCTGAGTGAAAAGGATCAGAAGTGGGCCTGCCTTGCGGACACCTTTCGGTTTTGATATGCGATCCCTGCGAGTATAGAGAGAAGTTAGGAGACTTGTCATGCAGCATATATTTATTGTTGGCAGCAAAGGTATTCCCGGCGCCTACGGCGGCTATGAAACCTTTGTGGATAAGCTGACAGAGTATCATCAGCATAATGAGAATTTGAAATACCACGTAGCCTGTAAGGATACCAAAGCATTTGATGAGGAGTACCACAACGCCCGGTGCTTCCATATCAAGGTGCCTAATATCGGACCTGCCCAGGCAATTTACTATGATGTGGCAGCTTTGAAGCACTGCTGCGACTATATTCAGGAAAACAAGATTGAAAAGCCCATTATCTACATCCTTGCCTGCCGCATCGGCCCATTTATGGGTTATTTCACCCGTAAGATTCACAAATTAGGCGGTGTGGTTTTTGTGAATCCCGACGGTCACGAATGGCTGCGGGCCAAGTGGCCGGCTCCGGTGCGCAAGTACTGGAAGATCTCCGAACAGCTTATGACCAAGTACGCGGATCTGATGGTCTGCGACAGTAAAAATATTGAGAAATATATCCAGGAAAGCTATGTCGGTTACGCACCTGAGACCACCTATATTGCTTACGGCGCCGAGACCCGTAAGAGCATTTTGGCCGACGATGATGAGAAGCTTCTGAACTGGTACAGCGAAAAGGGTCTGTCTGCCAAGAATTACTATCTGGTGGTAGGCCGGTTTGTTCCGGAAAACAATTACGAAACTATGATCCGGGAGTTTATGGTCAGCAATACCCAGAAGACTTTTGCCATCATTACCAACGTCAATGACAAGTTCCTGGCCGAGTTGGAAGAAAAACTCCACTACAAAGCTGATCCCAAGATCCAATTTGTAGGCACAGTCTATGACCAGGAACTGCTGATGAAGATCCGGGAAAATGCCTACGGCTATTTTCACGGCCACGAGGTAGGCGGCACCAACCCTAGCCTGCTGGAAGCACTGGGCTGTACGGATCTGAATCTGCTGTTGGATGTAGGCTTTAACCGGGAGTGCGGCGAGGATGGCGCACTGTACTGGAGTAAGCAGCCCGGCGATCTGGCAAGTCTCATTGACCAGGCAGATGCAATGCCCGCAGAAGAGATTGCCGCATTGTCCGTCAAAGCAAAGCAGCGTATCCAGGATGCCTACAGCTGGCAGTTTATCTGTGATGAATATGAAAAACTGTTTTTGAGAAATACTGTCTAAAAATATATAAGGGAGAACGGTATGAATATTGCTCTTATTTTGGCTGGTGGCTCTGGCACGCGTATGCATAGTGACGGATTGCCCAAACAGTATATGACGGTAAAGAGCAAACCTATTTTGATTTATACATTAGAAAAATTTCAGGCCTGTACTGAAGTGGATCACATAGTTGTGGTTGCACACGCACAGTGGGAAGAAAAGATTCTGCAGTGGGCCAAAGAATACGGCATTACGAAGCTTTCCGGGATAGCACGCCAGGGAGGATCCCGGCAGGAATCCGTATACAACGGATTGGAGGCTTGCTTGAAATACGAACCAGACGCAGACGATTTGGTGCTGATTCACGATTCAGCCCGCCCGTTGGTCACACCAGAACTTATTTCTGGATGTATTCGGGGTGCTTTCGGGCACGACGGCTGCCTACCTGTAATTGGTGTTAAGGATACCATTTATTACAGCCGCGATGGAAAAACAGTCCATAGTTTGACTGACCGGAATACCCTCTTTTGCGGACAGTCTCCGGAGGTTATGAAATTGCGGCCCTATCTGGAATTGTGTAAAAATCTTTCCGCTGAACAAATGCTGAATATCCGCGGCTCCTGTGAATTAGCATTTCAAAACGGTTGGGACATTTGTATGATCCCTGGAGAAGAAAATAACTTCAAGCTGACCACCGCCGAAGATATGGGTCGGTTGTGCAATCTTTTGGAATGTGAAAGCTGAAGAATTACTGTATCTGCTTAGGACAATGTGAGGAAAGTTGGACAGATTATGGATCTAAAAACAACACAAAAACAACTCCTGTCACTGATGGTGGCATTTGATGGTGTTTGCCGGGAACAGGATGTTTCCTATACACTCCACGGCGGTACGCTTCTGGGAGCAGTGCGGGAAAAAGGCTTTATCCCCTGGGACGACGATATGGACGTTGCTATGACCAGAGCGGAATACGAAAAGCTGGAGAATGCGCTTCTCGGAAATCCGAGTTACTGCATTGTGGGGAATATAAAAAAACAATTTCGCCAAATCGGTGAAAACAATTATTGGATAGATATTTTTATTTGTGACTATATTAGTTCGAAGCGGCTGGCGCAAAAATTGAAGCAACTGCTATTAACTATCTTGGATGTGATGAACAGAGACAAGAACAGCATCCAACTTAGCGATTTTTCAAAATATAGCATAAGTAAGCAAATCATATTCAAGATGGCATACTACTGCGGAAAAGTTCTGCCTTTGAGGTCTAAAGTGTGGTTATACCAGAAAATCTCCCGCGATATTTGTACTGGAGACAAGTCTGTGTATATCAGGAGCAATGATCAATACAAGGGTCGTCAAAAAGTATTTCCGGCACAGTGGTTGGACGGGTATCAATATATTCCTTTTGCTGAAACTGAGTTTGCAGTATCGTCACACAACCATGAACTATTGGTGTCCTTTTATGGAGAAAACTATATGACACCGATCAAGGATGACAGAAATGCCGTGGTGCACAATATTGTTAGAGCTGAAGGAAATATTAATCTGTGATAGAATATATGCGTAGTGCTATGGTAAGGGAACATTGCAAATCTTTGAGACCATCTGACTACAGGTTATGTCTGTCATAAATGCCTTATTTACCCCATACACACAACAGTTTTATGCGGTTTCCGTTAGAAATCAGCTGAAAGATATTTCCGGACATCGGTGTTTATGCAAGTAAAGTTACCGATGAATAATGAGTGAAAGGATCATGCCTATGAGATTGGCAGTGCTGATGGCAACATACAACGGCGAAAAGTATCTACGCCAACAAATTGATAGTATATTGCAACAAAAAACAGATATTCCCTTTGATTTGATCATCCGTGATGACGGCTCCACAGATGCCACGCTGGAAATTTTGGAATCTTACAGGGCGCAGGGTTCCCTAAACTATTATGCCAATGAGAATTTGGGAGCAGCAAAGAATTTTATTCAGCTTTTGCGGGATAATCCAGGTTACGATTTTTATGCCTATGCTGATCAAGACGATGTATGGGAACCTAGTAAATTACAAAAAGGTTTAACAAAAATCGCAGGTATGGTTGGTCCTGCGATATATTGCACAAATTCTGCTTTGGTGGATGAAAATCTTCAGAGCCTGGGAAGAAATACCCACAGAGAAAAACCCACCTACAACTTAGTGTCTATTCTGTGTCTTGCTTGTTGTGCTCAAGGATGTACCAGTGTTTTTAACAGCGCCCTTGCAAAGGTAGTTCAAACATATCATGTGCCAGAAGTATTTATTATGCACGATTCTTTGTTGACCTGTCTTTGTGGATTGATTGGCGGTAGCATTATCTATGATCACGAACCTTCTATGAAGTACAGAATGCACGGCACAAATGTGTTTGGTATGATTACCGCAAAACAAAACTTTTGGCTGGTTATTAAAAATCGCATCAAAGAAATTACGACCAAGCCAAAGGTCAGTATGTATACCCAAGCAAAGAATCTTCTAGATACCTACAGCAACGAGATTCCCCCAAAGAATAAGCGTCTATGTCAAACTGTGATATGTGCCGAACACTCCTTAAGGGCCCGTTTACAGCTGGTATTCAACAAGGATCTCAGGCATGACACGTTCAATAAGACTATAACCAAAAAATTGCAAATACTACTGGGAAATGATTAATAGGAGTGTAGTTATGACATATCAGTTAATTGTGTCTACGATGAACCAGCAAGACGACAGTTTGATTGAAAAAATGAATATCCACTCGGATGCCATTATTGTCAACCAGACAGATCGTGTGGCCTATCACGAGGTTGTCCGCCCAAACCATACAATTAAATGGTATCATTTCAGTGAGCGGGGTATTGGCTTAAGCAGAAACAGTGGTATGATGCGTGCTGATGCGGATATCATCCAGTTTGCTGATGATGATATGGTCTTTTCAGAAACCTATAGCCAAGATGTGTTGGCAGAATACGAAAAACATCCAGAGGCTGATGTTATTCTTTTCTCCAACCTGTGCCTGAATAAAGATCGTATGCCCTATCAGGTCAATGAATTCGGTCGTGTTGGCCGAATGGAAGCGGTCAAGTTCGGCGGAGCCCGGATTACTGCCCGCAGGGAAAAACTGCTGCATAACAATATCACATTTTCTCTGTTGTTCGGTGGTGGAGCAAGATATGCTGCAGGTGAGGATGTGACCTTTGTGCAGGACTGCATCAAGGCCGGACTAAAAGTGTACAAATCTCCCACCATTGTTTCCACTATGAAACAGGATTCTTCTACTTGGTTTTCTGGTTTTCACAAAAAATACTATGTAGACAAAGGTGCGCTTCTGGCTGCCAATTTCCCTTTGATAAGCCGCTTTGGCATTTATATTCAAGCACTGAAACATAGCAGAAACAGTAATTACTCCTTCAAGGAGCTACTCTCCTTCTACAGGGAAGGCGCCAACCAGTTCCGCCGAAATAAATAAGGCTTATCATTGGAAATCCTGATTGTTTGATGTATTAGGAGGATATTATGAAGTTAATTATTCTTTGTGGTTTACTCGCCCCTATCCTCTATTTGGCTCTGCGCCAAAAAAAGTGGTATCTCTATCTGGTGTTTGCTTTTCTTGCTGTTTTACCAGAGCAGTTTTCAATTAAGCTTCATGAGAGTCTCCCATTACTGTCTGCCTCACGAATTCTAATCCTCATATTAATGGGTTTTTGGTTATATAACAAATGGAAAACCAGAAACTTTCGTTTCCCGAAAAGCCTTGTTATCTTTTTTGCTATCAACATAATTATTTCTATTATCAATTTACGCTATGGAATCCAGGAAATTAAGCGAATATTCCTTCTTATATTTGAGCGCATATTGCTTGTCATTATGGTATCAGATACGATCGAAGACCGAGAAGAATTTCACCGCTGTCTTGATTTTGCGATTCTAGGTTCTGTCGCCCTTTCTGTGATCGGAATCGTACAAACTACTTTTGACTATGACATATCCACGGTGCTGCATTTGACAAAAACGGTTACCAGCACGCAACTAGCGGATCGAATGGGTTTAATGCGTGCTTTTGGCACACTTAACGCCATTTCCTTTGGCTGTTATTGTGCCTTTATGGAACTGTTAATACTGTACCGTTTGTCTAATACGAGAAGCATTTGGCACAGCATTGCTTTTTCACTGAATTTTGTTGCGTTAATATGCACCTTTACTCGCAGTGCCTGGTTAGCATTCGCTGCGATTTTGTTCTTGATGCTTTTGGTATGCAGATGGAAGCTGATTCGTTCTTTGTTGCCCAGTGTCGTTGTTGTCGCCGTACTGTTGGGGGCTCTTTGTTTGGTGCAGCCCAAAATCGGCAAAACCTTCTTGGAAACAGGCAAATCCACAATCGAAACTGTAGTAAATGTACTTCCGGACAAGCTTGTTTCCCGTTTAGAATCCGCTCTTGAAAACCTTATTCCCGAGACAACACCTCCCACAACCCAGGTGGAAACAACATCTCCCACAGCTGAGGCGGAAACAACATCTCCTACAACGCCAGATGAAACAACATCTCCCACAGCTGAGGCGGAAACAACATCTCCTACAACGCCAGATGAAACAACATCTCCCACAGCTGAGGCGGAAACAACACCTCCCACAACGCCAGACGAAACAACGCCTCCCACAGCTGAGGCGGAAACAACACCTCCCACAGCTGAGGCGGAAACAACACCTCCCACAACGCCAGACGAAACAACACCTTCTGACACAAAAGATGATTTTGGTCCCAATCGTGACAACGCGACATTCTCCCGTATGGTACAGTGGTCTGCAGTGCGGCATATGATTGAAAACGGAGAGACACTGTTTGGTTATGGATACAACGCATATCTGGAAGGCAGACTTTATTATTATATCAATTGGTGGTATTCCGGCTGGAAGTGGAGAAAAGCCCACGCACTAGATGTAGGATTGGTTGCACTGATTACAGAAAGCGGATTTGTTGGCGCATTTGCTTATTTAGGACTGTTGGCATATATGTTCATCCAGTCCCTTTATAAGAGAAAGAAAAAAGGCGTATTCGATTTCTATAAAACAGTAATATTTATCATTCCGTTGTATTTACTCCTGAACTTCTTGGCTTCTTTTTTACACGCAGAGCTAATGTGGCTATTTATTGGCTTGTATTATGCATATGAACACCTTGACAAAAAAGGGCCTTCAGAAGAACCTCTGGTGCAAGTTGAGAATCGCGAAGATTTTAGCGAAAATACGCCGACTGAATAAACAATACACCTTTTGATTTTTCTTCAAAACATTCACTGCAAAGAAAACCAATAACTTGAAGGAGGCCTGACAATGTCAAATGCCGTGATAAGCATCTTTGTGCCCACTTTCAATCACGAAAACTATATCGCCCGGGCGTTGGACAGCATTCTGATGCAAAAAACTCAGTATTCCTACGAGGTCTTTGTTGGCGAGGATTGCTCTACTGACAATACCCGCCAAGTAGTCAAGGATTGGGAAGCTGCCCATCCGGATGACCGGTTTCATTTTTTCTATCGTCAGCAGAATATGCACAACAGCGGACTGACAAACACAAACGATTTGAAAAGCCGCTGCAAGGGTAAATATATCATCGGTCTGGAGGGTGACGATTTTTGGACAGATGATCAAAAACTAGAGAAGCAGATTTCCTTCCTGGAAGCGCATCCCCAGTATTACGCCGTCGCCCACAACTGCACCGTCGTTGGAAAAGACCATCTGCCCAACGGTGAGACCTATCCGGAATGCAAGGACACAGAATACACCTTCCGTCACTTTGCTAGCCAGATCCTGCCAGGGCAGTATACCACATTCTTATCCCGCAACTATTGGACAGATCCTCAAATAGATAAAACACTGTTATCCATCAGTGGCGGTGCCGGCGATCAACGCATTTACTTCTCGATACTTTGTTTTGGCAGAATCTACTGTATGCAGGAGAATATGAGCGCCTACCGGCATATTACAAACACCGGCACTTCATTCAGTGCCACAAACCGCTATAATTTTGAGCGTCTTGAAGCAGATGCCCTGGCATACCTGGAGTTTACTCGGAAGATCGGGCACGCCCAGGCAGAAAAGTACGCGGAGTTCCAATATTTAAGAACGCTCCGTCACGCCTATCGTACAGGTCATATTGACATCACCCGTTTCAAAGCCTGCAGCGCGCACATTCACAACAAACTGCGCTCCAGTCTGATGCTGCTGAAGCGGGACATCAATTGCCGCATTCTTCACAAATCCCTTCACGTATAAAAGAGGAACGCAATGGAACAACCCAAGTCAAACAAATTAGCCGGCGCTTTAGGCTGGAAACTTTTGGAGCGTTTCGGTGTACAAGGAACACAGTTTGTCCTGCAGATCATTCTGGCACGAATACTAGATCCGGCGCATTACGGCGTGCTGTCCATTATGATCATCTTTGTAAACCTTGCCAATGTATTTATCCAAACGGGTTTTAATACTGCGCTTGTACAAAACAAGGAGGTGGAGGAAGAAGATTATTCCTCCGTATTCTGGGTCAGTCTGTGCATTGCTGTTATCTTGTACGTCATGATTTTCTTTGCGGCGCCGCTGATCGGCAAATTTTATAACATTCCGGATATCGTATCTCCCCTGCGAGTGCTGTCTTTGATGCTGTTGCCCGGTGCCTTGAATTCCGTACAGCTGGCCAAGGTCAGCCGGGAAATGGACTTCCGCAAGGTCTTCTACAGCAATGTGGCAGGCATTCTGATCTCCGGTATTTGCGGCATAACCATCGCTTTTCTGGGCGGTGGCTTGTGGGCGCTGGTGGCGCAAACCATGATCAATGTCTTCGTGATCTGCGTGGTTATGTTCTTTACCGCAAAGTTGCGGTTGCGCTTTGTGATCAACTGGAAACGCGTTGGCATTTTGTTTCGTTTCGGTTGGAAACTGTTGGCCTCCGGTCTGCTCAACACCCTGTATCAGGATCTGCGCAGCCTGGTTATCGGCAAGAAGTATGATACCAATGTATTGGGTTATTATAACCGTGGTAAGCAGTTTCCCCAGTTTATCATTACCGCCGTGGATGGCGCTGTGCAGAGCGTCATGCTCCCCGCAATGGCATCTGAGCAGGACGAAAAAGCAAAAGTCAAAAGCCTGATGCGCAATTCCATCGCCATCAGTTCTTATATCATTTTCCCCATTATGGCAGGTCTTGCCGGCGTGGCGATGCCTTTGGTTTCATTGCTACTGACCGATAAATGGCTCCCCTGCGTGCCGTATTTGCAGATCTACTGCTTTACCCTGGCATTCTACCCGGTGCACTCCTGCAATTTACAGGCGATCAACGCGATGGGGCGCAGCGATATTTTCCTGAAGCTGGAGATCATCAAAAAGGCCTTGGGTATTTCCACCCTGGTGGTTGCCGTTTTCTGTTTTGATACGCCCATCGCCATTGCGGCTACCGGTGCGATCACCGGCTTTATCAGCTGTTTCATCAACGCCTATCCCAACAAAAAGCTGATCGGATATTCTTATATGGAGCAAATGAAGGATCTGATCCCCTCGTTTGCCTTATCTGTGATTATGCTGGGATGTGTGTTGGCTGTAGGTTTCCTGCCGATGCACACCCTTTGGATATTGATTCTTCAGGTCATCGTGGGTATTGCCGTGTATGTGGCGGGTTCTTCCCTTTTCCGGTTTCAGCCGTTCCGGACGCTCCTGGGGTTACTGAAGAATCTTCGTAACAAAAGAAAGTGACTCTATGAAAAAAACATTATTGCTGCTGGGCGGCTCCGCACAGCAGGTAGTAGCCATTGATACCGCCAAGCGGTTAGGTTATAAAACCATTCTTTGTGATTATCTGCCCGACAACCCCGGTCAATATCACGCAGACCTTTTTTATCAGACCAGCACCACAGACAAAGAGGCTGTGCTGGAAATCGCACAAAAAGAGAAGATCGACGGAATCGTTGCCTATGCCTCTGATCCTGCAGCCCCGACTGCCGCCTATGTTGCCGAACAGCTGGGACTTGCCGGCAACCCCAGCGGGTCTGTGGAAACACTTTGCAATAAAGATCTGTTTCGGTGTTTTCTGTTAGAGAATGGTTTTCACGCTCCACAATCCGGTGGCTATACTGATATGGCTTCTGCTATGGGAGATCTTGACCGTTTTCGATTGCCGGTCATTATCAAACCGGTTGATTCCTCGGGAAGCAAAGGCGTCACCGTGTTGCGTCAGTGGACGCAAATCGAGGATGCATTACAGTTTGCATTTTCTTTTTCCCGAAATAACCGTGTCATTATAGAAGAGTTTATTGAAAAAAGTCACCCTTATCTGATCGGCGGCGATATTTTCGTGCTGGATGGTAACGTGGTTCTATGGGGACTGATGAATTGTCACAGGGATGAAAATGTGAATGCATTGGTACCCGTTGGAAAAAGCTACCCACCGGATTTGACGGCGAATGATCTTGCCTCTGTTAAACAAACTCTGCAGGAAATCGTAAGCAAGCTGCAGATTCGTTGCGGTGCTATGAATGTGGAACTGATCGTGGATCAAGACGGCCGCGTATTCCCCATTGATATTGGTCCTCGCAACGGCGGTAATATGATCCCGGTTTTGCTGGAATATATTTGGGGTGTTGACATCGTAGAGCTGACCATAAAAGCTGCGATGGGTGAACCCGTCTCCCTGGCCGGTGGCGAGGGAATCCCCTATTATGCTACTCACAATCTGCATTGTGATCGGTCCGGTATTTTTGAGAATATCGAATTTTCTCAAGCTTTAACGCCTTATATTGTCCGAAAACACATTTACAAAAAACCGGGGGATTCCGTGGAATACTTCGACAACGCAGAAAAAGCGCTGGGCATTGTTTTTCTGCGTTTCCACAACCCGCAGGAAATGCACGAGATCCTATCCCAAATCAATGACCATATTCACGTTGTACTGAAAGGAGACTGAATATGTGCAAGCTCTGCGCCGGGGAAACGCTCACAAATGTCTCCCATGGAAATGATGTCTGTATTTTCAAAATCACGGATATTTCAGAAAAAAAACGGATTATGCAGATTTGCGACCAGGCGTTTCCCAACCCTGTTCTGGAGCGACCCAACTTTGATGCCCTGTTTGCCAAGCTGGATCATTATGCAGAGTTTTTGGCGGTTTTTATGCAGCAAACAGCCATCGGTTACATCTGCTTTTATGCAAATGACCAGGAGGGGCGCACCGCCTATATTTCTCTGCTGGCTGTAGATCCCATATACCAGGGAATGCGCGCTGGCAGCGCGCTGCTCAGAGCGTGTATCCGGCATGCCGCAGAGGGCGGTATGCAGTGCATCCGTCTGGAAGTCAATCAAAATAACAAAAAGGCAATCGCGTTTTATGAGCGACACGGTTTTGTGAAAGAAAACGATACCGGCAGTGATTCATACTATATGATCTGTACACTTACCGGCCCTGTCGACAATCAATAAAGAAGGATAGATAACTATGAAGCAGCTTATCAATGTAACCCGCTCCTCTATGCCCTCTTTTGAGGAGTATTGTGAGGAAATTAAGGATCTGTGGGACAGCCATTGGCTGACCAATATGGGCGTCAAGCACAAACACCTGCAGAGCCAGCTGGAGGAGTATTTGTCTGTACCCAATGTGGTGCTGTACACCAACGGTCACTTGGCATTGGAAAATGTGATCGCCGCATTGGATCTGCCTGCAGGCGGCGAGGTGATCACCACCCCCTTCACATTCGTGTCCACTACTCACGCCATCGTCCGCAACGGCCTAATCCCTGTGTTTTGCGACATCAATCCCACGGACTATACCATAGATGTATCCAAAATCGAAGCGTTGATTACGGACAAAACCGTGGCCATCGTCCCGGTGCACGTCTATGGCAACCTGTGTGATGTGGATGCTATTGATGTGATTGCCAAGAAACACAATCTCAAGGTCATATACGATGCTGCACACGCTTTCGGCGTACGCTATCGCGGTGCAGGCGCTGCCAGCTTTGGTGATGCTTCTATGCTCAGCTTCCACGCCACCAAAGTGTTCAATACCATTGAGGGCGGTGCGGTTTGCTTTGCAGATGATGCTCTGGTGGCAAACCTGAACGATCGAAAGAACTTTGGCATCCGCGGACCGGAATCCTGTGTATATGTAGGCGGCAATGCAAAAATGAGTGAGTTCCAGGCAGCAATGGGCATTTGTAATCTTCGTCACGTAGATGAGGAAATTGCCAAGCGTGGAAAAGTGGTTGCCCAGTATCGCAAACTTCTTTCCGGAGTTCCGGGATTGACCCTTTGTGAGGATCAACCGGAGGTTCAGCCAAACTATGCATACTTCCCGGTGGTATTCGACGGTTACAAATATAGCCGAGATCAAGTTTTTTCCCGGTTGAAAGAAGAGGAAATCATCGCCAGAAAGTATTTCTATCCTCTGACAAACGATTTTGAATGTTACCGGGATCTGCCTACCGCCGGCGCAGAAAAAACGCCCGTTGCCCAGTTTGTTGCGGATCGGGTACTTACACTTCCCCTGTATGCAGACTTGTCCCTGGAGGATGTTTCCAGAATCTGCTCCGTTATTTTAGAATAAAAAAGAAAGCGCTTAAGCGCTTTCTTTTTTATTCATATCGGTTATCCCAAGCAGAGGGAGGCAGTTCCGGTTTTTTATCCCGGCCCATCAACAGCTGCACCGTATCCCCGGCGGGTAACCCCTGATTCACCACTGCATTGGCTGCCTCCACAATGGGCAGCTCCACCTGATACTTCTCCCCCAGCCGAATGGCAGCCGGTATGGCGTTGATACCCTCCACCACCATACCTACCTGTTTGATCGCCTCCGGCACAGGAACGCCCTGTCCGATCAGCACACCGCAGCGGTTATTGCGGCTGTGGATACTTGTGGCGGTAACGATCAGATCGCCGATGCCCGCCAATCCGCCGAAGGTCTGCTCTTTGCAACCCATAGCCATACCCAGCCGGGAGATCTCTGCCATACCCCGGGTGATCAAAGCCGCCTTGGCATTGTCTCCATAGCCCAAACCGGCGGCAATACCCGCCGCCAGGGCAATAATATTTTTCATAGCGCCGCACAGCTCCACGCCCAGCACATCGTCATTGGTGTAGACACGCATACAGGTGCCCCAGAACACATTCTGCACGATTCTGGCAGTCTCAGCGTCCTCACAGGCCGACACAATGGTGGTAGGCAAATCCTTTGCCACCTCCTCCGCGTGGGTGGGCCCGGATAGAGCCACCAGCCGCACAGAAGGATTTTGAATCTCTTCTCCTATGATCTGGGTCATTGTCAGGAGGGTGTTGGCTTCGATACCCTTTGCCACATCCACGATGATCTGGTCATCCTCAACAAAAGGCGCTGCCTTGGCAGCAGTGCTGCGGACAAAAGGAGAGGGCACTGCAAACAGCAGAATGTCCTTACCCCGGCAGACCTGCTCCATATCACCTGTAAAGGTGATCTGCGCAGGGATCGCCATACCGGGCAGATTGGGATGTCTGCGGGTAGACGCAAACTCTGTCACTTCCTGCTCCAGCGCAGACCAGACCGTCACCTCGTGTTCGTTATTGCAGAGCATCCGGGCCAGGGCAACGCCCCAGGTACCGGCGCCCAATACGCCAATTTTACTCATATTTGCTTTCTTCCTCATTTGATTGGGATTTTCCGCTACTACTAGATTATTGGGTCCCCTATGTCAGTCCTCCAGAATGTAGGCTGCAGTGATCTGACCATAGAAAGCGGTGTGGAAATCCCCCTCATCCCTGGTGCCTTCCCTGTAATAACGGTTCCTGTTCTCTTCGTTGATGTCCTCCAGCACCTGGTCCTGCCGATAGATGACCTTGCATTCCAAGGTCAGCGGTACCTGCCGGATGGCAGGTACGGAAACCGTTTCCCCAGCCACCAGGTCCAGCCCCAGATGGGCAACTTTATCCATATCCCGTCCGGACTTACTGCCGCAGACGGACATAATTTTCGAATCCAATTCACCCAGAGGCACATTGATGGTAAACTCCGGATTTTGATCCAGCAATTCCTTGGTATACCGGCTCTGGCGGACAAAGGCGGTAAACAGCGGTTTCTTCCACTGGATTCCCAGAGTACCCCAGCCGATGACCATACTGTCCACTACTCCGTTGGCAGCGGTAGTCATCAACACACCCTTGCCCACAGCCTCTAAAATCTGCGGTGCATACTGCCACACATCGATTTGCTTTTTCATATGCAATCCTCCTGTTGTTTGGTAGTTCCATAATAACGCGAATTCACCGCATTTGCAAGGTTTTTTCCCCGGTATCTATATTGACAAACATCGGCAAATATTCTATAGTAGTTGAAAATCGGCAGAAAGGACCCCGCTATGACAGGAAAGATCACCCTCCCCCGCTGCCTGACTTCTTTGCTGGGCGGCACTATTTTGGCCTTCGGTCTGTACAATATCCATTCTCTGTCCGGCGTGACCGAGGGAGGACAGCTGGGGCTGACCTTACTGCTGGAGCACTGGTTTCGGATCTCCCCTGCCTTGACCAGCCTGGTGTGCAATGTGATCTGTTACGGCATCGGCTGGAAGACTCTGGGAAAGCCTTTTCTTGCCTATTCTGCCGTTGCAACAGGCGGCTTCAGCCTGACCTATTGGATCTATGAACAGTTTTCGCCCCTATGGCCGGGACTGGCCGCCCATCCTCTGACGGCAGCACTGCTGGGCGCGGTGTTTGTGGGTGTGGGCTGCGGTCTGTGTGTTCGGGTTGGCGGCGCACCCAGCGGCGATGATGCTCTGGCAATGAGTCTGAGTCGGCTGTGGCGAATGAAAATCGAATATGTGTATATGATCTTCGACTTCTCCATTCTTGTACTATCACTGACCTACATACCCCTGAAACGCATCGTCTTTTCCTTGGTGACGGTAACTCTATCCAGTAAGCTGGTAGGACTTGTGCAGCGGGTCAATTTCCCCAAGGCAAAAAACTAGCTGAGCAATGCGCTATACTTCGTGTCAAAAAGCGTGAAAAACCGTCTCGGAACACCGAGGCGGTTTTTGTTTTTACGAGAGCAGCAGCTTGTCGTTGGCTTCATCGGAGCCGCTGGCCTGGCTAAACAGGTTCAGCAGCTGTTCCACCGTCAGTTGCTTCTTCTTCTCACCGGAAATATCCACAACTATTCTGCCGTTATACATCATAATCAGCCGGTTGCCATAGGTAATGGCATCGCGCATATTGTGGGTGATCATCAGTGTGGTCAGATTATTCTTCTCCACGATCCGCTGGGTAGCTTCCAATACTTTGGCTGCGGTTTTGGGGTCCAGAGCAGCGGTGTGCTCGTCCAGAAGCAGGATCTTGGGTTGCTGCAGGGTTGCCATCAAAAGGGTCAGTGCCTGACGCTGTCCGCCGGAGAGCAGACCCACCTTAGCTGTCATCCGCTCTTCCAAACCCAGATCCAAAATTTTCAGTTGCTCCTTGTAGAACTCCCGATCCTGCTTGGTGATCCCAACCTTGAGGGTTCTTTTTTTACCCCGGCGGGCAGCTAGCGCTAAATTCTCCTCGATCTGCATAGTGGCGGCAGTACCCATCATAGGATCCTGGAATACCCGACCGATATACTTGGCACGCTTATACTCCGGCAGCGCGGTCACATCCACGCCGTCGATGAGGATACTTCCCTGATCCACGGAGTATAGACCGGACACACAGTTGAGCATCGTACTCTTGCCGGCGCCATTACCGCCGATCACCGTTACAAAATCACCGGGCTGCAGATGGAGGCTCAGCTGGTTCAGGGCCACCTTTTCATTGACGGTACCGGGATTGAATACCTTGCTGATCTGTTCGATTTTAAGCATTGCGTTTCTCCTTTCCCCCGCTCTTCTGGGATTTCAGCTTCAGATTGGGTACAGCCAGGAAGATCGCCACGATCAAAGCAGAAATCAGCTTGAGGTAATTGGAATTGATATCCAGGAAGCTAATAACCGCCTGGATCACAATATAGTATATCACCGCACCCAGGCTGATACTCATCAGCTTCAGCGCAAAATTGCGGAACAGCTTTCCGAATGTTACCTGTCCGATAATAATGGCGGCAAGACCAATGACAATGGCGCCGCGGCCCATATTGATGTCCGCAAAACCCTGGAACTGGCTCAGCAGCGCGCCGGACAGGGCCACCAGGCCGTTGGCCAGCATCAGACCCAGCATCTTATTTCGGTTGGTATTGATGCCCTGTGCCCGCGCCATATGACCGTTGGCGCCGGTGGCGCGGATGGAAGAACCCAGCTCCGTGCCAAAGAACCAATACAACACCAGGATAATGCCCGCGGTAAACAAACCCACAGTAATCAACGGATGCTGATAGATGGGCCGTATACCCTTGGCCACATCCTGCAGATACCGCAGGGAGACCAGCATATCATAATTATTCACATTCAGCGCCTGATTTGCCTTCATTCCCATAATGGCCAGATTCACAGACCACAGACCCAGCTGGGTGAGAATACCGGACAAGATCGCCGGAATACCCAACTTGGTATGGAAAATGCCGGTGACAAAGCCTGCCAGCATACCCGCCAGGAAGGACACCAAAAGGCACACCCACACATTGTAGCCACCCACCAGCATCATAGCGCAGACCGCGCCGCCGGTACAGAAGGATCCATCCACCGTCAGGTCCGACAGATCCAGGATGCTATAGGTAATATACAGGCCGATGGCCATAATACCCCAGATCAGGCCCTGGGAAAGGGCGCCGGGCAAGGCATTGATAAAACTTCCCATCGCAAATTCCTCCCAAAGAAAATGGAAATGCAGGGCGAGGTTATCCCTCGCCCTGTTGTATTATTCGGCGGAAATTGCCGTATATCCCTCCAGGGGTGTCAGGCCCAGTGCCTGGCAGATCTCTGCATTGTACATCGGTGTAAACTTTTCGGAGTAGGCAATGGGCATAGTGGAAATATCCGCCTCGCCCTTCAGGATCTTGGCAGCCATCTTACCGGTGGTATAGCCCAGATCATAGTAGCTGATGGACAGGGTGGCCACGCCGCAGCCGGAGCAGATGCCCTGCTCACCTGCGATGACAGGCACGCCCAAAGGCTGGCAGACACCGTCAACCGTACCGGTAGCGCCGGCAACAGCATTATCGGTGGGGATGTAGATCACATCGGACTCGTCAGCTGCCTTCTGTGTAACTGCCTGCATATCATTGGTATCGGCAAAGGGATAGGGAGTCGCGGTGACGCCCTTCTCTTCCAACATTCTCTTCACTTCGTCTACCTGATACTTGGAGTTTGCCTCAGCAGAGCTGTACAGCAGGCCAACCTTCTTGGCATCGGGGAACCACTCCAGGATCATATCCACCTGCTTGTCCAGAGGGGCCAGGTCGGAAGTGCCGGAAATATTGCCGCCCACAGTGCCGTTGAAATTCTCAATGTCCAGGCCAACACCGTACTCCGTAACGGAAGTACCCAGAATGGGAATGTCTGCGGTAGCCGCAGCGGCTGCCTGCAGGGCAGGTGTTGCGTTGGCAAGGATCAGATCCACATTATTGGATACGAAAGTATTCACAATGGGAGAACAGGAAGCAGTGTCACCGCCGGCGATCTGCAGGTCAATGTCCACATTCTCTTCACCCAGTTCGTCCTTCACGGCCTTGATAAAGCCTTCGGTGGCTGCATCCAGTGCCGGATGGGGCTGCAATTGGCAAATGCCGATTTCATACTTGTCACTACCGGAAGTGCCGCAGGCAGAAAGGCCCAGCAGCAACAGCAGCATACATACAATAGCAATTACTCTTTTCATACTAATCTCTCCTTTATCTGCGAATCCCAATGGACTCTTGATTGTTTTACTATAGCACTATTATGGCGCTCCTGTCAACTTGCAATTTGACAAAAAGTGGATTGTTATGCATAAATTTTTGAAATTATACATCTTTTCAAAAAAGTTATGCATAATTCGCGGATTTATCGCATTTTTTCCAGGTCTTCCTCTGTAATAGCCCGGTAGGGCTTGCAGGGATTACCAAAGGCAACACAGTTATCGGGGATGTCGTGGACGACCACCGAGCCGGCGCCGATCACCACATTACTGCCGATCTTGGTGCCGGGTGTCACCACCGTACCGCCGCCGATCCAAACGTGGCTGCCCACTGTGATCGGTAAGGCCTTTTCATACAGTTTTTGCCGCAGGTCTTTGTGGATGGCGTGGTGGGCGGTATAGAATCCGCAGCTAGGGCCGATGAATACATAGTCACCGAAGGTGATCTTTCCCGGATCCACAAACACACAGTTATTATTCGCAAAGAAATGGTCGCCAACCTCAATATTCCAACCAAAGCCGCAGAAAATATTGGGTTCCACATAAGGCTCGCTGCCCACCTTACCAAAGAGCTGGCGGATCAGTTCCTCCCGGCGCTTGGTGTCAGAGGGGCGGGTGTGATTATAGTCATAGCACAGGTCAGCGCACCGCAGGTGATCCTCTTCCCGTCCGGGAAAGGTGGTGTCGTACATCAGACCTGCCTGGCATTTTTCAAATTCTGTCATAACTTCCTCCTGATATAACAAATGCCGGGATATCCCGGCATTTGTGTAATTTCTGTATTTATTGGATGACTTCCCGCAGCCACTCCAGGGTGCATTCGACCATATGCTTACCTGTCTCTACACTGGCCTCGACAGCGCTCTGCGCAAACCACTCGGTATTATCCTTGCAACGGGACAGATCCACCAGCTCCGGATAAGTGCCCATCAGCAAACTGGTTTCCCACTTACCTGCGTGGTCAAAACCACCGCACTTGATCTGGGCATCGGCACCGATCAGAGGAACCACCTTGATGTAGGAGAAAGGATCATCCTCGGAGCCCATATCCTCATAGTAGGTGGCATAAGCATCGCTGCCCCACCAGCCCTGGCCCAGTTTCTTCTCCATATACTCCATAGTGACCTTCTTGGCGGCCTTGTGGCAGGCGATTGTCATAGGCATCAGGCCTGCGCCCTCGGTCTGGTGATGAGGTACCAGGTAGATATTCTTATGTCCGGCATCGATCATAGACTTGAGAATGTAGTACAAGTAATTTACATAGGCATCCTCATCCACGTGGAAGTGGCTGGGCTTGGGTGCGCACACTGCATAGGAGGCCACGCCGTACCAAATGGGAGGGCAAATTACGATTTCCTTTTCTTTTGCCAGTTCCCGCAGGCAGCCGGTAACAACCAGCGTATCTGTACCACAGGAAGCGTGCTTGGCGTGATACTCCATAGTACCGATGGGAATAACAAAAGGAACTTTGCGATCCACTGCATCCTGGATCTGATCATAAAACATTTCGAGCATTTGCATAGCTTTATTCTCCTTTTTTGGAATAATTAGAAACAGTGCGAGGCCCGGAGGCCTCGCACTACTTTTTAGATCTTACGCAGCGTTCTGCGGAGCCTTCTTTACCTTCTTAGCCTTCTTGGGTGCACGATTGCCAACCTGAGTGCTCATAATCAGCACGACGATCAGCATACCGCCCCAAATCAGGGAGGAGTAGTAGGTGTTCAGGTTAGCGAACAGGTTGATGCCGGTGGCAATGATCTGAACGGTAACAATAGAGAGCAGAATGTTGGAAATCTTACCCTGACCGCCATCGGGAATACAGCCAGCCAGAACCAGGATCAAAATTGCACGAGTAGTATAGGAAATACCGTAGTCAGCCTTTGCAGAGCCCATTGTGGAGACCATAATCAGAACACCGATGGTAGCAAAGATCGCAGACAGCAGGTAGGTAGCAGCCAGCATACCGTGAACATTGATGCCGGAGAACTTAGCAGCCTTCTTGTTGGTACCGATCATATACAGCTTCTCACCGAAGGTGGTGAACTTCAACAGGAAGATGGCAATCACCAACAACACTAAGAAGATCACAACAGGAACAGCCAGGAAGCCGCCAATGTAGGTGTGACCCACAGTGGTGTACAGAGCAGGCACACCCTTAACAGCGTAGCCCTTGGTCAGCGCGGTGGACAAACCCTTCCAAACCATCTGCATAGCGATGGTCGCCATAACAGGAGGCACATTCAGATAACTAACCAGCAGGAAGTTAATCAAGCCACCCACAACAGCAATCGCCAGCGCGATGCCAATGCCGATGAAGATGATACCGGCGACCTGACCGTTGGCCATACCCTCGGTAACATTGGCAGCCATATACTGAACTGCCAAAATCGCACCGAAGTTACCCAGCAGAACCTGGGACATATCGTGGTGACCGGAGATAAAGACGAACATCAAACCCAGAGCGATGCAAGCATACTCGGGGAACTGCATAGTCATACCCTTCCAAAGGTCAATCCGCCAAAAAGCAGAACCCTTCAGAGCGGAGAACAGAGCCAGAACAGCGATCAGCAAACCTACCAGAATGGATGTATACTGATTATTCCGTACGAAATTCTTAATTTTTGTCATAATGCACTGCCCCCTTTCTTAGTGCTTCTTACGCATAGCCTGCAGAGCAGATACGGTAACACCGATCAAAATGATCAGGCCGTTGAAGAAATCCTTCCAGTAGGAGTCGATACCCACCAGCAGCATAGAGTTGTTGACCAGGGTGATGATGCCGATTGCGGTAACAGTACCGAAGACACTGCCTTCGCCGCCAAAGATGGAGGCGCCACCCAGAATAACTGCAGGGATGATGGTGAATTCCTTGTTGACCATTGCCTTGGGAATGGACTGAGAAGCCATACACACACGGATCATACCGATGAAGCCGGACACCGCGCCAACCACGGTGTAAAGGATGAACTTAGTCTTCTTAACATTGTAGCCGGCACGCTCAGCAGAAACTTCGTTGCCGCCGATGGCGTACAGAGCGCGACCGAACATAGTCTTGTTCAGAACGAAAGAAGTAACCGCGCACAGGATCACCAGGAAGATAAACATCGTGGTCATCGTGGACTTCAAACCTGCGGAGTTGGTAACCTCGAACAGGGAGCTCAAGCCAAACTTCTTCAGAGCAACGGGCAGTGTGGAGGTGATCTCTCTGAGTTGCAGCAGACCCATAGAAACGCCGGTGAAGAAGGTCTGGGTACCCAGGGTGACCAGCATCGTGTTCAGCTTGAAGTTGGAAATGATCCAGCCGTTGAACATACCCAGGATCGCGCCGAACACGATGGACAGGGCAAAACCGGCGATGGGAGAGGTCTGGCACCAGCCCTGATTCAGGCAAATGGTGGTTGCCAGAGAGTAAGCCAGGGCGGCGATTGCCGGGAAGGACATATCGAAACCGCCGGAGACCATAACCACCAGGCAGCACATGGCAAACATACCGTCAACGACCATAGCGCGCAGGATGGTAACGATTTGTGTGGATTCAAACAGAGAACCCTTGGAAACAATGCCGATTACGGCAATCAAAATGATCAGAACCAGGAACATATAGAACTCGGTTCTGCGGGTCATACGTTTCATAGCAGCTTTGTTCATAATATGTCCTCCTTATGCGATGATCTCGGCAATAGCATTTTCAGTAATGCCGTCACCGGTCATTTCACCCACGATAGCGCCTTCCTTCATAACGATGACGCGGCTGCAGTTCACCACGACCTCGGGCAGGTCATCGGAGATGATGATAACCGCCAGGCCCTGGTTGGCCAGTTCGTGGACCAGTGCGTGGATGTCCTGCTTTGCGCCAACGTCAACACCCACGGTGGGGCCGTTGAGGATCAGAACGTCCAGATCGTTTGCCAGCCACTTGGCCAGAACGATCTTCTGCTGGTTACCACCGGACAGGGTGGATGCGTTCTTGGTGACATCGTCGGTCTTGATGGAGAAGGTCTTCTGCCACTTCCAGCCTTCGTCGATCACATCCTTGCGCTTCAGAACGCCGAACGCCTTGGAAAGACGCTTCAGAGAGGAAAGGGCAATATTGTCAGCAATGGGCTGCGCCAGGCACAGGCCTTCGGTCAGACGGTCTTCGGGCACATAACCGATACGCAGCTTCTGCGCGGCAATGGGGGACTTGATGCGGATGGGCTTGCCGTTGAGAACGATCTGGCCGGCGGTAGGCTTCTCCAAGCCGAACAGGGCCAGCGCCAATTCCGTACGGCCGGAACCCAGCAGGCCGGTGATGCCCAGGATCTCGCCTTTGCGCAGATCGAAGGATACATCCTTAACCCGGTGATCAATGGTCAGATTCTTCACTTCCAGAACAGGCTCGGGAGAGATGTTCTTGGGAACGAAGTAGTCATCCTCGATGTCACGACCGGTCAGATAGTAAGTAAACTGCTTGCGGGTCAGGTTCTTGGTCTCACCGGTGTAGACGTTCTTACCGGAACGCATAATACAGACATCGTCGGAGATCTCAAAGATCTCGTCGGTCTTGTGAGAGATAAACATAATGGCAATGCCGGAGTCACGGAGCTGACGGACGGTCTCAAACAGAGCGTCAACTTCCTTCTTGGTCAGTGCGGTGGTAGGCTCGTCCATAATGATCAGCTTTGCGTTAAAGAGCATCGCACGGCAAATAGCCACCAGCTGCTTGGAAGCAACGTTTAGGTCGCCCATCTTGGCGTCCAGATCGATGTCGCAGCCGACCTTATCCAGAGCAGCACGAGCGGTCTCGTCCCAGCGCTTGCGATTGACCAACTTACGCCCGGCAGTGATCTCGGAGTTGATTGCCAGATTCTCGCGGACGGTCAGGTTGGGGAAAATGGACAGGTCCTGATAAATGACCTGGATGCCCAGGCGGGTAGCCTCGGCAGGGGTGATCTTGCTGATGGTGTTGCCTTCAAAGACCACTTCACCTTCATCCTTGGTGTAGACACCGGAGATGATCTTAACCAGAGTGGACTTGCCGCAGCCGTTTTCACCAGCCAGGCACATTACTTTACCGGGACGCACACGGAAGCTCACGTCGTCCAGTGCGTGGACGCCGCCGAAGCGCTTGTGGATACCGGTCATTTGAAGCAAATATTCTTCAGCCATGGTATTCTCCTTCTTTCCAAAATGGGATATAGGGCATTGCATATAGTAAAGTAAAACTACTTACAAGACCAAAGGGGGCAATTTGCCACCTCAGTCTGCCAAGGAGCCTCCTTGACACAATGAGACAGCAAGCAAAGCGCCTGCTTCTTCAATACTCAACTTAGGGGACAGGGAAGCGTACTTCCCTGCCCCCAGTCGTTTACACTATTCTAGGTTCGGAATTGAAATTAGAAAGTGAAGGTGTCAACATTGTCCTTGGTGATAGCCAGAGCGCCGTCGCCGATGATAACCTTACCCTCGATCTTAACAGCCTCGTAGCCGGTCTCGCCCAGGTCGATGCCAGCCTCGATGGTCTCACCCTTAGCCATCTTAACAGCCAGGTTCAGCATAACCTTAGCGGTGACAGCGGGATCCCACAGACCAACAGTGGTCAGAACGCCGGACTTCAGGTAGTCGCGGGTCTCGGAAGGCATAGCAACAGAGATAGCGAAGACCTTACCGGTCAGGCCCAGCTCGTCGATAGCACGGGCAGCGCCGGGAGCGTCGAAGGAAGAGGTGCCCAGGATACCCTTCAGGTTGGGGTACTTCTGGATCATTTCCTTGGTGCGGTTGTAAGCAATTTCTGCGTCGGAGTCGGAGGAAACTCTCTTGTCCTCAACCAGAGTCATATTGGGGTACTTAGCCTCAGCCTGCTCAACAGCAGCATCAGCCCAGTTGTTGTGGGATTCCATAGTCATGGAACCAACCATAGTGATGTACTCGCCCTCTTCGCCCATCATCTTTGCCAGCTCATCCATCAGGAATGCGCCCAGACCTGCGTCGTTGAAAGCTTCAACGTCGTAGTCAATGTTGGTCATAGTTGCGGACTCGGTGGAGATGACGATGATGCCCTTGTCACGAGCCTGCTTGCAGATTTCTTCGCAAGCGTTGGGGTCGTTAGCAGAGAAGCACAGAACGTCAACGCCCTGGTTGACGAAGTCGGTCATAATAGCGACCTGTGCAGCAGCGTCAACTTCAGTGGGTCCCTTGTAGACGACTTCAGCGACGTCCTTGTGCTCTTCAGCCCAAGCCTTAACGCCGGCGCCGACATAGTCCCACCATGCCTGGCCTTCAACCTTGGGAACGAAAGCGATCTTGATCTTCTCGTCACCCTTGGTTGCTTCGGTGCCCTTGGTCTCGTCGGTGTTTGCGTTGTTGTTGCCGCAAGCGATCAGGCCGAAAGCCATAACCAGAACCAGCAGCAATGCAATGATCTTCTTCATTTTGTTTTCTCCTTTAGCAAATGATTTTTATATAATCTCCGCAATGCGGAAACTACCGAATAGAAACGGCAATATCCATTGCCAAAAAATGGTAACCAAAACAAAAATTATCTAGTCAATTTTGCAATTTCAGTTGCCTTTAATATACTCTTTTTAGGTAGAAATGTCAAGTTTTCCTTACGTCAAAAACGTTTTTTCGTTATCCCTCCTAATCTTATCATATTCGTTTTGTGCATCTTGCTATACCATAAAAGACAGTTGTTTTTATTCCGCGGACATCCATCGAAAAAACCTTTTTTATGGCTTTTCAGAAGCTGCCACACAGGCGAGCCAGAGGGATTACTACTACCAAAATATATGCCTTAATCCAGGTGATAAACCTCTTCCATTGCAGACCAGAATTCCCCTTCTTTACGGTCATCCAGAGGCTGCATCAAGGGTTTTACCAAATCCCACCACTTTTGGGTCGTAGAATCTGCTGCCATCTTTGCCATATCTGCTTCAAAGTCCTCGCCCACGTACTCGTAGGTTGCGAACAGGTAATCTCCGCGGCTGTAGATGGTGTAATTTGCTATATTACATTCCTTGATCATTTCGTTAACGCCGGGCAACGGGTTAGCGTGCCAGTCGATATAGGCTTGCTTGCCCTCCGGCTTTACTTTGATCATTTCCCCGATACGCTTCATTGGAGGTACTGCCTTTCTTATGTAGGATCAATAAACCTTGCCGGCCTCATCGAACATAGCCTTAATGTTTTCAGGTGGGACATCTACCTGCAGCGCCTCGTGACTGGGAGAGATAATAAGGCCTGTTGGGAAGATCTTCCGCAACTCTTTCACCTTGGCTTTGACCTGCTCCGGAGTACCGTTGGGTAGCAAATCCTGGGTATCTACGCCGCCGCAAAAAGCAACCTTACCACCAAACTCATCCTTAAGTCCCTGAGGCTCCATACCGGCAGCCAGCGCCTGAATGGGGTGGATAATGTCTACACCTGCCTCTATCAGAAGAGGAATGGCATCACGGATGGCGCCGCAGGAGTGGTAAACCACCTTCACGCCGTAGCTGTGTGCCAATTCCACCAGCTTCTTGGCACCGGGGATCACAAACTCAGAAACCAGCTTGGGGCTGATCATCAGATTCAGCTGAGAGCCGATGTCGTTGCCGATGAGCAATGCGTGGATCTTGCCCTTGGTGGCTTCCAGAAAGACCTTCATAGCCTTCAGGTAGAAATCGACCACCTTATCATCCACATAGTGGACCAATTCCGGCTCGCTGACCATATTCATCAGGCAGTTCTCCATACCGAAAGCGGCACAGGTGTCCTGGAAGTGAGCAGCCCACAGCATACCCATCACGATTTTACCCTCGGGAGCTTCCTCCACCAGACGGAGGCACTCTGCTGGGTCGATGTACTTTTCGGGATCGGGCCACTGGAAGTTCAGCGCTTCCGCATCGTCCACATCCAGGCAATCGGCAAAGATACCGGGGGTAGTCAGCGTGCGCTCCTCCACATCCACATCGCAGTCGTTGCCGTACCAGTCGAAGGCAGCAAAGATAGCGTTACAGGTGGGAGAATGATAAGGGATCTCCACCGCATAAAAATCATCGCCGCAGACCTTCTTCAACTCAGAAACACTGGGCACATTGTAGTAAGCGCACAGCTTCTTGGCAGCCTCGGGAGTAGGATCGCCCAGCCAGCAGGCAGGACGGTCTACCGGCTTATTCTCAATTGTTGCATAAAAACGTTCAATACCGGTCATAACGATATCCTCCTGAGGATTTTGGCAGAATTATACTCAACGGATAAATCATAGCATATATTTATGATTTTAGCAACATTTTTTTACCCAAAATAAAAATTTTATTTAACTTGTGAAAAGAAAAATGCACCCGGGTGATTCCGGGTGCATTTTTTGTGCAAAACAGCAGTATTTTCCAAATTAGAAGAACAGCTCGATGCAGCTTTCGGGAATTTCGGGGCTGAGGATCTCTGCGCCGTTTTCCTTAACCGCAATACCCTTCTCCCAACGCATACCGAACGTATCGGTAGCGATGAAGGTATCCGCCTGGTAAGTCATATTGGTCTCCAGGAAGTAGTCGGAGGAGGTCTCACACCAGGGGGCTTCCACTTCGATCAGACCGGTGCCGTGGAGAGGACCGTAAACGAAGTTCTTGCCGTAGCCGTTGTCAACATACAGCTTGTGGAAATTCTTGGCGATGTCAGCAGCATAAACGCCGGTCTTTACCTGATCAATGGTCCAGCTGTGAGCATCACGGCAGAACTGAATGATCTCTTTGCGCTCGCCTTCCAGCTTGCCCAGGCACAGAGGATAGCCGATGGAGGCGGAGTAGCCGTCAATCTTTGCGGACAGGTTCAGCTGAACCAGGTCACCCTTCTGGAACTCACGGTAGCAGGAGCGGGAGATGGCGTGGCGGGTGGAAGCCTCGGAGAAGACATACATAGGCAGGCCTTCGTACTCGGCGCCGTTTTCGTAAACGGTGCGCTGTGCGATACCGACAGCCTGCAGCTCGGTCATACCGGGACGAATCTCATTGATGACAGCCTCGGAAGCCAGCTGAGCAATGCGGTAACCCTCACGCAGACAAGCCAGTTCGTTCTCGGACTTAATGCGGCGCAGTTCCACCATAATCTTACCGGCATCGACCAGCTCAGCCTTGGGGAATGCATCACGGATGGCATTGTAGATCACCACGGAGGTATCCAGGAAGGATGCCACACCGATGCGCAGATGCTCACCGGAAACGTCCAGAGACTTGAATACATCGTGGAAGGTATCAGGCTTCAACTCGGGGTATGCGGGGTCAGCGCCCTCACGGTAAGCCAGCAGGGTGAATATCTTGTCCAGCTGGTTGCGGTCAGCACCGAAAACAGAAGACTCGGGGCCTACCAGCAGAGCGGCATCGCCGTTGGCGGCGATGGCAACACCGGCGCGCTCAAACAGGGGCCAGAAGCCGGAGAAGTAACGGGGGTTGGCATAGTCAGCCTCGTTGCCGTTGACGATCAGAACGTCCAGATTTTCCCGACGCAGGATCTGTGCGCAACGGGCAACTCTTTCTTTGTACTCGTTTCTGGGGATGCAAATTCTTGCCATTTTAGTTTCCTCCTAAAATTGTATGTTAATTATTTTTTATTCACAATAGCCGGGGGTCGTGTAGAAATTGACGGTTCTGGGTTCTGCGCGGCCATACTGCGCTACCACAGGCACGTCGCTCTCCAGCATAATGGCATACTGCTCTTCAAACGCGGCAGTAAACTGGCCGAAGTCGCACGCTTTGTTGGTACGCAGGCAACGCACCCGTCTTGCCTCCACCTGGGTGGTAAAGCTGACAGGCTCCTTGTCCGTGTACAGCAGAGTAAACTTTATATTTGCTACCTGATCACCTACATTGGTGATGATCACGGACTCGTGACCGGGGATCAGATTCGCGCCCACAGGGGGTAGCTCCGCATCGGGGAAGATCCAAACCTTTTTACCGTAAGACATCATCCATTTCCTCCTTATTCGTGGTAGAAAATCTGCTTCATATCGTGATAGTACTCACTGCCGGGATCAATTGCATATTTTTCAAAGCAGGGATGGGTGTGCTCCCACCACTGCTGTGTAGTCGGATCGGCTGCCATTTTTGCCATATCGGCATCGTAATCCTCACCCACATACTCAAAGTAAGAAAAAACCTTGTCACCCAGTAAAAAAATAGAATAGTTGCGCAGGTTACACTCTGTGATCATCGACAGCACACCGGGCCAGGTGGCGGCGTGGAGCTCACAGTATTCTTCGATTTTCTCCGGTTTCAGCTGACCCAGCTGACCAAAGCGTACAATTGCCATAAGCTGCCTCCTTGCATAATTTGCACAATATGTGTTCTATTTCCCCGTCTAGTTTAGTATGAAACCCCGGTTGTTGTCAATAGCTGTTCCTCATTTTTGAGAAATTTCACAAATCGTTTTCCTTTTCCGGCTTTTTATCCGCTGATTGACATTCCACAAAAGGGCGTTTATAATGATAGCATCAACGTGTGTGCGGAGTCATTTTTTTACGTCGATTGGGGCGTGTGTCAACATAAAAAACAATCAGATATTGAAAGGATTTGAAAACAATGAAAACTGTTAAGAACAAGCAGCTGCTGGTTGGTGCCGACTTTGCCGGTTTCCCCCTGAAGGAGCACGTGGTCGCTTACCTGAAGAACAAGGGCTGGGAAATCACTGATGTAGGTGTCCGTTCCCTGGAAGATACCGATACCGATCTGATGTTTCACCGTGTTGGCCTGCGCGTCGGCTCTATGATCACCGAGAAAGAATTCGACCGCGCTCTGATCTTCTGCGGCACCGGTATGGGTATCCACATTGCTGCCAGCAAGTGCCCCGGCGTTCACGCGGGCGTTGTTGAAAGCGTTCCCGCTGCTCTGCGTGCCATCACCGGTAACGGTGTTAACGTGCTGGCTATGGGCGCTTTCTATGTGGCTCCCCAGATGGCTTGCGACATTGCTGACGCTTATCTGAACGCAGATCTGGGTACCGGCTACGAGTGGTGGTACAACTTCTACGAGTTCCACAAGCTGGCTATCGACGAGCTGGATGCCTTCAACTATGAAGAGTACAAGGCCAACGGCTTCAAGGTCAAGCATCTGGGTGACTACCCCCTGAAGCTGGAGACCAAACCCGAGGAATAATTCCCAGTTCCATAAATAAAGGAGGTGCTTTCGCACCTCCTTTTTTATCTGTTTCTATAACCGTCTTTATGACTCTAAGAAGATTGGAGTACACTCCAATCCCCGCAACATAGTTTCTTGGTTATAACGAACTTTGATCAGCGCCGGGATCCCGGTATCCTGCTGCAGTTGCAAGCAAAGCGCCTTTAACGCTTCTTTTCCCTCCGGATCTACCCGGATATCACTGCTCTCCCAGCACGCCGGGTGACTTGCTTTGTATGGACTATCTTCATCTGCAAGCTCCGCTTCCAGTACTTCCAGCATTTCGGGATTCAGCTCAGTCCAGAAAATATCGCTATGGCTGCTCTCTGGGTGCTGGATCGTAAACAGGCTGGTTGCCGAAAAAGTGTTCGTCAAGTATGGATACAGCGTGGTTGCCCCTGGCGCTCTGCAATACAGGTTGATCAGCCGTTCGGACTCGCCGCCCCACTCGATCGCATAGTATAGTCCACCTTCGCACAGCCACACATCAAAAACCCTGCAGGGATTTATCAATGGAGTAACCTCTCCGGTGATCAGATCCACCTGCATGATCTCGGTATCGCTGTAGACATATGCTGCCCAGCCGTTAGCGCCAGCCAGCTGATAAGCAGTAAGTTGCTTGGATTCCGGGACCAGGTATGCCTCTTCCATCCCCGTTCCTTCAATGACCAGTCCATTTGCCATCATGCGGATCCGGTACAACTCCTGTTCCCCGTCAATGGTAATATGCCATTGGGTAGAAGGAAGGTCATCCATATAATAGATTTCCTCCTGCTGGTCATAGCTTGCATTCTGATTTCTTTCCAAAAACCACACTGGAAGAGACGGATCTCGTGTTGGTGTTTCAGAGTGTTCTGTGGCTTGCGGCAGAGGGCTTTCCTGGGTGGAGGGTTCGGCGCTTTCCGTAGACTCTTCCGTGGGTTGATGCTCCGTTGTTGGTGTGGTTGCTTCTGTAGAATTGGTCGTACTTGCTTCTGTAAAAGCGGTCGCGCTTTTTTCTGTTCCGCCGGTCGGTTCCTCCGGGAGTTGGCCACATCCGGATAAAACCATAATTAGCAGGAAAAGTACTAGCCAAATACATATTCGCCTCATATATGCTCTCCTCTTAATCATTTGCCTTAATCATATATTATATATTTACAGGCTCAACAACATTACTTCCCTTGACATAACCGCATACAGTGCAGACCCCTGAGGAAAATGAATGCACTGCCGTTATATAGCCGCTGCAGCAGCTATAGTAGATTCTGTGATTTTGCGTTGACGTAGCTACCGATTGCCTTACAGCAGTATGTGAAGACACTTTGGTAACGCCACAGCAGGAATAATTAGTGTTATGCACTTGCTGTGTAACAATTACGCTTTGTGAATTGCTGTGCAATTGACGCAGATAACCATCACAATTCTCACAGTCGTATTTATGGTAACTTGCGTTCTCAAATACTTTTTGTGTACTAAAATTATGGTCGACATAATACAACGCGCGGATATAGTGCCCAAAAATAGTAGTAAATGGATAGTATTGGTATCCTACACCACATTGACCATCTTGATTACATTCATACACCCAAATTCCCAATCCACTCGAATCAACTCTGTCAAAAACAATTGAATGCGTGCCATTTGATGGTGTTTGATCATTAACAGACACATATCGCACGAAGGCTCCTTTTGTTAACGATGCGAAAAAAGTTTTCATTGATTCGATACTTGCAAATTGCCAGTTTTCATGATAATCGGGATTTGTTGCTGTATTCGCAACCCAACTAGGTCCCTGTCTGCTCCAATCTTCAATATGCAAAAAACGGTCATGGGCATATTTTGCAAACCCGTCACATTCGTTACTCCAAGCATAATTAGTGGTAAAATATGACAATACGGTGCTAGGAACAAAGCCTGTGCCTGGAACAGCGGGATATTCAGGAAGCGGAAAGCTAACATCGTTCGTATTAGGGTCGAAATTTATCAGCGTATAAGTTGAATTCTCAGTTTCTTCTTCATCTGTTTCGAAGGAAATATAGGGTGCAATGATACAATTCACCCCATACTCATTTCCTAGCACAGTATTTTCGTCTGAGGTAAGATTATAATAATTAGGAATCCCGTTTTCATCTCGCCAAATAATTTTATTGTCATCAAACATAAACATTGAACTAAATGTGTGACCGGATAGCACAGTTTCGGCTTCCTTAGTCGTCGTGTTTATGATAACAATGCTGTTCCCACCTTCAATAAAAGAGAGATACTCACCAAACACAACTGGTCTGTAAATCTCGTTCTCCTCTGATGTGTATATATACTCAAAAAAGGATCCGGAATAATCCGTCTTAATAATTTTGCCGTCGACTGTAACGCAATACAGATGGTCTTTGGAAGAAGCATAACACTCTAGGGTTTCGTTCCCTATCTGAAGATTGGTCAATTCTTTACTGACTATATCAAATATATATAGCGACCCAATTACACAAACATTTGTATCGATATCTAAAGTCTCTGCTGGAGCATACCCTTTATATACAAATGGAAAAATATTATCCGGAGCCATACCATATGCCATTTTTTCATTGGATTTACCGGGAATTACATTCATTTCGTCCGTGGTAATTGAACCTATGGATATATTTCCGTCAGCATATACCACAAAAGGCAATCTAAGAACTAAAATAGCCGCAAGTATTAAACAAAAAAAATAGTTTTTTTATTCATAGCATGTATCTCCTTTCTTGATTATCATACACTTAACCCACTGCGATTTTTCACTTATATAAAGAGCGCATAAACTGTCCTATGCTTAACGGAACAGCTTATGCGCTTTCTGTGCTCGGTTTATGCTGTTTTCTTGGAAATCGCGTCGAGCAAGTCGGCAGCAATTGCAGATCCCGGATGAGGTTAGATAACATATTCACAACAACCTGCCTCCCTACAAGAATCTTAATCCACACCTATATTATGATACGCAAAATATATTTTGTCAATATTAATGTTTATGGTTAAAGTGTTTTGTTTGATATTATATTTCACCCGTACTAAAAAGGAGGTGCATTTGCACCTCCTTTTTTATTATTCCTGCAGCCTTCCATCACGCATAGTCAGCACTTCGTCTGCTAACGCGGCGATCTCCATATCGTGGGTCACTACAATGACGCAGTAGCCGTCCTGATGGGCAAGATCCCGGAGTAAGCTAACAATGTGCAGGCTGTTTTCCGAGTCCAGATTGCCGGTAGGCTCGTCCGCCAGCAGGAGTTTTGTCTCCATACTCAGCGCCCGGGCAACAGCCACCCGCTGCTGCTCACCACCGGACAGCATACCGGGAAACCGGTTCGCCATAGATGCAGGCAGATTCACCTTCTCCAACAGTTCCCCTACCCTTTTCCTTGCGGTCTTTGCCGATACTTTCCGCAGCTCCATGGGATAGGTGATGTTCTCCGCCACCGTCAGCAGCGGAAACAGCCGGAAGGACTGATAGATCACCGCTGCCTTTTCCCGGCGGTAGTGGGTCAGATTCAGCTCTTTTGTGGACTTTCCCTCATAGAGAATCCGACCCTGCTGAGGCAGGTCCAACCCTGCCATCAGCGACAGCAAGGTGGATTTTCCCGAGCCGGATTTGCCAACCAGGGCATAGAGTTTTCCCGGCTCAAATGCATAGCTGACATCCTTCAGCGCATCCACCTGCTGATAACGGGTGCGGTAGCTGTAGGTGACCTGTTCCAGTTCCAAAATTGCCATAGAAACCTCCTTATTCCCGTTCATTCATACCGGACAGGGTCTTGGGTCCCAGCATTTGCAGGCACGATACCACTGCACCCACGCACCACGAGATCCAGAATCTGACGATCAGCGGCAGGATTTCCTTTAGTTCGGCACCGACCAGATACCATAGACCAAAGCCTGCCATACAACCCACAAGACTCAGCAGCATTTGCTCGCCTGCCAGATTCCCGAAGATCCGCAGCCGGGGTGTTCCGAGACTGCGCATTAGGGCGATCTCTCCCCGCCGGGCGTGGAGCAGCAGATATGCCGCCGCCAGACCGATCAGATCCACCAGCACAAACAAGCAACCGTATACCAGATGCAGATATTGGATCTGCCGTTCCAGCGATCCAGTTGACATAATATACTCACTGTCGTCGATGACCATATAAGAACGCACCCGTCCCCAAGTACCCGGGGAGGTGTAACCCAGCTCCTCCAGCAGCTGCCGCAGCTGAGGGAGTGTTTCCGGGCTGGACACTGTGAAGATGGTACTGTCATAATTCAGCGCCTGAAAACTGGGCCGCCAATAGTCCGGCGAGGTTGCGTAGATAGATTCTCCGATGGGGTAAAAGATGGTGTCCACATCAGCTGAGGTAAAGTATGTACCCACCACCTGTAAGTATCTGTAGTGGACACGCTTATCAACATCCATATCCCTCATATCTGCAACACTCATCGTCAGAAACGCCATCGTATCACCGAGGCTGACACCATATTCCCGGGCCAGGTCCTCCGGGATCACGCCAATTTCCGTGTTGGCGCTTCTCATACAGGTCTCGTCATATCCCTCCAGCCAGGTGATCTCCGGCGGGCCGGCGTAGTAAAACGCAGGCGAATGCTCCACCGAAGTGGTGCCCAGGATCTTCGGCTCCGATGCCATTTGCGTCTTCAAAGTATCCAATGCATAACCGGTGGGGATCGCAGGATAGTCCAGCTTGCATTGTGTGCCGTCAGCCCGGATCGCCACACCGATGGGTCTGTAATGTCCAGGCATTTCGGTCATATCCAGCTGGGAGACCAGACCGGAGTCATAGAGGATCTGCATATTTTCATCTGCCACCAGAAGGCTGTCCATCCGCAGGCCGTCGGTTGCCGAGGCATAGCCACGGATCTGGGTGTTCTGCTTTACATCCGCCAGCTGCTGCTCATAGGCGGTGATATTGCCGGTAAGCTGTCCGAAGAACACCGCCGTAACGATACTCATTACAATAACCGTCACCGACCGGACAACGCCCCGCTTTGCGGAAAGCAACGCATACTTAAACCAGCACCGCAGGTAGGACGACCGGGTCTTACCCTGGGGCAGGCACAGCTTCAGCCGGCGGGCCTTTTGCCGTTTCTCCCGGCACAAAAGGCACGATGCCACAGTGCTGAACAACGCCAGCAGTGCGATCAGTCCCGCGCCGAAGTAATAGAGACTTGCAGGCGGCTGAGGCCGGAACTCCAGCGGTTCAATAGCCGACAATGCTGTTGCAGAGAACCGCAGATCCAGACTCTGGTACTTGGCCGCAAAGCCCTGCAGCAGGCTCATTACCCGATCTTCCAGCAGCTGTCCCAGATAGATACCGATCGCGGCTGCCACCAGACTCATCAGCAGTGTACCTATGCCAAAATGCAGCAGGATGTGCCTAATGCCACTGCCCAAAGAGCGCATAATCTGCAGACTCTCCTGTTGGCGGCAGACAAACAGATACCCGTAAAGACTCAACACCACCGCGATCAGCAGACCACACACAAAAAGAAACAGTTGGCACAATAGCTGCAGCTCCAAAAACGGCGCCACCGCCACCCGGTAGCCCTGGTCGTATACTGTCAACCGGAATCCCTTGGGCAGACTCTGTCTGACCGTTTCCACAAAGCCATCGGCCTGATCATTTTCCAGCCGGAACTGGGCCACGTGATAGCCGGTGGGCATCATTTCCTGAGGATAGGCGCTGCTGTCCGGGGCAAAGATCCAGTTTTGATAGGTCTCATAGCATTTATATACACCTACAATGGTGTAATCTTCATATTCTGTTCCGGCCTGGGGATAGCCTTCATAGAGTCCCCCCTCCGGAAACAGGACACTCAGTGGAATGGTATCCCCCACAGAAACATCCAGCTGCTTGGTCAAGATCTCCGAGACCACGCAGACCCGCTTCCCTGCAGCAGCCTCCTCCGGGGTATAGAGCCGTCCGTCAGTGAGGGTGATCACATTTTGCTGGAAGGGGTAATACTGCCCCAGAGAATTGACAAGCTGCATCCGCAGGCCGTTGTTCCGCACAGAAAACAGCTGCGCTGCGGCATAGTAGGGACTGTCTTCAGGCAAACCACCCTCCGGAACAAGAGAGCAGCCGGGAATTTTTACCGTCCCGTTGTGTGTCTGCAGGTCCATATCGATCGGCACGAACCACAGATAACTGTTCCTACCGTCCACAAACCATCCTGTCAGCACATAACTCTGCCCGTCATCTATGTCAAGAGAGCCCTCTTCTGCTTGAATGCTCACATACTTATTGGCCACATCGTCCTTGGCATACAGTGCTTGGGAAATAATACCACTATAGCATTTCTGGTTGGTATCCCAAAACAGCCGGTCGATCACGATCACAGACCGCTTGGCATTCCACACAAAGGCATCCGGGCGGTGCAGAGTGGGATGCACAGCCAGAGCGGAGCGGTTTTCCGTCACCTCCAGCACACCAGGTATCTGGGACAGCGCTGAAAGATCCACGCTTTCCTGCTGCAGATGCTGCACAAGTTCGGGGTCAGTTACTTTGGTTTCGGGATACCGGTTGCCCATATACTCTAAGTTGGCAATGGTCAGATAGCTCTCGTTGCAGGTGTCCAGGTAACTGTTTACCGCCTCATTCACACAAAGGCTCAGCCCCAGCAGCACGATCAGTGCCGTTAACAGCACCACCAAAACGGCGCTGCGAAGCATTGACCTATAGACCGTTTTCAAGCCGTTTCTCAATAAAAACACGGTTTCCCTCCTTTCAGCAGATATGTCCGATCCGTAGAGCAATGATTAAAAAAGCAGGCCTGTCTTAAGGCAGGCCTGCTGTATGTATGGTTTCTTATGCTTCCAGGTTGATACCGGTTTCCTTGCTGAACACGTGGCAGTTGTGGCCGCCAAAGTCGAAGGAAATCTCAACACCGGCCTTCATAGCTGCAACCTCAGCCTCGGACATATCCATAGTGGCGATCACTGCCACCACGTCCTTACCGCGGGCATTCAGGTGCAGGTGGACAGAGGAGCCCATCAGTTCGTGCACATCGATAACACTCTTAACACCCTTATCACCAACGGTGATATGTTCAGGACGGATACCCAGAGTGATCTCCTGTTCTTTCACATTGTTAGCCTGCAGAGCAGCCTGCTTATCTTCACTCAGCACAACAACATAGTCCTGCAGATTAACTGCATACTTGCCGTCTACCTTGATCAGCTTGGCATCAAAGAAGTTCATCTGGGGTGCGCCGATAAAGCCTGCTACGAACAGGTTGTAGGGGTGATAAAACACTTCCTGAGGAGTGCCGATCTGCTGGATGAAACCGTCACGCATAATCACAATCCGGTCGCCCAGAGTCATAGCTTCCACCTGGTCGTGGGTAACATAAATAAAGGTGGTATTGATGCGCTCACGGAGCTTGATCAGCTCAGCACGCATTTGGTTACGCAGCTTAGCGTCCAGGTTGGACAGAGGCTCGTCCATCAACATAACCTTGGGGTTACGGACGATGGCACGACCAATGGCAACACGCTGACGCTGGCCACCGGACAAAGCCCTCGGCTTCCGGTGCAGGAACTCGGTGATGTCCAGAATTTCAGCAGCTTCTCTGACTCTTCTGTCCAGTTCTTCTCTGGGGGTCTTCCGCAGCTTCAGGGCAAAACCCAGGTTATCATAAACAGTCATATGGGGATACAGCGCGTAGTTCTGGAAAACCATCGCAATATCACGGTCCTTGGGCTGCACATCGTTGACCAGACGGTCACCTACATACAGTTCACCCTCGGTGATTCCTTCCAAACCGGCAATCATACGCAGGGTGGTGGACTTACCGCAGCCGGAAGGTCCAACCAAAACAACAAATTCCTTGTCAGCAATCTCCAGATTGAACTCCTGAACAGCGACAACGCCCTGATCGGTGATCTGCAGATTTGCCTTTGGCTCCTTATAGACATCTTCTGTCTTTTTCTTGCTCTTGTACTTAAACTTTCTTCTTTCCTTCTTTTCTTCGTCGGTGATGGGGTAGATCTTCTTGATGTTTCTTAGGGTTACACTTGCCATTTTTTTACGACTCTAAGTGTACCGAGCCTTTCGCGTACACTCTCCCTGCCATCAGTAAATGATGCGCAGAATTACGACAGGTCTCCACACTGCCGCACCGTGAGTCAGACGGGGTTTTCCTCCTTTTTTTTACGCATAGACTCTATTTTGTGGAGTAGAGCCCACACGCTGGGATAATAAAATCATACCACAAAATTTGCCAATCCTCAACTGTATACTTGCACAGTTTTCGTAGCTCTTTTTTGTATAAAATCACAAACTTCCAGAAAGATTGTTCTTTCCGGAAGTTTGTATATTTTTTCAGCGTTCCTCTCGGAAATAGGACAGGCCCAAGCTCTGGGGAGGCTGATGCTCCCGTTTCTTTCGCATACTAGTAATGATCAGCACCAGTATGGTGACTACATAAGGAAGCAAATTGAACAGTTCCCGATTGGCATCGTGGCCCAGATAGAAGAAGTGGTGAATGTAATTGTAAACATTGCACAGCGCACCAAACAGGAATGAACCCAAAATCGCCATCGTAGGCTTCCACAGTGCGAAGATCACCAGTGCAATAGCCATCCAGCCCCGGTCACCGAAGGCATTGTTGGACCATACGCCGTTGGCGTAAGCCATTACATACTGCAATCCGCCCAAACCTGCAATGGCACTACCGATGCAGGTTGCCAGATACTTGTACCGGGTTACATTGATACCTGCCGCATCGGCAGTAGCAGGGTTTTCGCCCACCGCCCGCAGGTTTAGACCTACTCGAGTCCGATTCAGCACAAAGGATACTACCAACGCGATCACGATGGAAGCATAGGTCAAAAAATCGTGAGAAAGGAAGATCTGTCCAAACCAACCGCAGTCATCTGCAAAGGGCAGCTGCGCACAGAAGAAATTACTGGTCTTGGTCAGGATAATGTTAGGCATATCGCTGTCAACCAGCTTTACCAGAGAGCCGCCGAAGAAATTGCCGATGCCGATGCCGAAAGTAGTCAGCGCCAGACCGGTCACATTCTGGTTAGCTCGGAGGGTAACGGTGAGAAAGCTATAGATCAGACCCATCAGCACGGAGCCGGCAATGGCGCACAGAAGCGGAATGAGAATTGCCAGAGCCGGCACCATATTCTCTTTCGCATTGCCGCAGGACATCTCATACAGAAACGCACCAATAACGCCGCTGATAGCACCCACATACATAATGCCGGGAATACCCAAGTTCAGGTGACCGGACTTCTCAGTGACGATTTCACCGGTAGAGCCGTACAGCAGAGGCACGCCAAGAGGAATCGCACTACTGATAAAAGCAACAAAAATATTCATCGTGCCTCACCTCCCTTTTTGCTGTGACGGAACTTCACTGTATAACGAATAAAGAATTCACAACCCACCAAGAACAAAATCACCACACCGGACACAATGTCGGAGTAGGAACTGTTCAGGAAGAATGTATCGGCGACTTTGGCTGCGCCGGTTTTCAGGAATGTGACCAAGCCTGCCATACCAGCCATAATAAAGGGATTAAACTGACCCATCCAAGAGATCATAATAGCAGTAAAGCCCTGTCCGCCCATCGTGTTGGTGTTGATGGAGTGGTCGGTACCGGCCACCATCAGCATTCCTGCCACACCGCAAATGGCGCCGGAAATCAGCATCGTACGGATGATTACATTCTTAACATTGATACCCACATACCGAGCAGTATTTTGGCTTTCGCCCACAACGGTGATTTCGTAGCCCTGCTTGCTGTATTTCAGATAGATATACACCGCCACCATCAACACGGTCACCAGCAAGACATTCAAAAAGTACTCTTCCCCAAACAATATAGGCAGATTGCCATAAGGAACAGGCTTGATGATGTTGGAGCCAGAACCTGCGGAGGTCAGCACCACATAATAGGCCACGATCTGGGTCGCCACATAGTTCATCATCAAAGTGAACAACGTCTCGTTGGTTTTGTACTTAGCGTGAAAGAGAGCAGGAATCATACCCCAAACCGCACCTGCCAGCAAGCTGCAAGCCAGAATGATCAGCAGTAGTACGCCGTGCGGCACTTTGTCACCGATCTCGATCATACAGATCATCGCTGCCAGGCCACCGATCAGCGCCTGTCCCTCTGCGCCACAGTTCCAAAACCGCATCTTAAAGGCCGGTGTCACTGCCAGCGCAAGGCACAGCAAAATGGCAGCTCTCTGCAAAAAGCGCCACAACAAAATGGTGTTACCCTTCAGCAGACGGCCAAACACGCCGGTGAACATAATATTATACACCTTGCCAAAGGAGGCTCCTGTGAGGAGGCTGGACAAAACACCGATTAGCAAGAAACCCAACCCAATGGCTGCCAGCCGAATCAGCCACGCCTTCCAACCGGGCATATCATCCCGCTTGGCGATGTGCAGCAGCGGCTCCCGGGTCTTTTTTGCCATATTAGCCATTGTCGCTACCTCCTTCCGGTGCAGTCTCCACTGTCTTTGTCATCAAAAGACCGATTTCTTCTTTGGTGGTAGTGCGGGCATCCACAAGACCGGTGATCCGGCCGGAACCGATGACCAGAATCCGGTCACACAGTTCCAGCAACACATCCAGGTCTTCGCCCACGAAGATCACAGCTACACCCTTTTCCTTCTGCTGATTCAGCAGATTATAAATCAAGTAAGAAGAGTTGATATCCAAGCCACGGACAGGATATGCTGCCATCAGCACTGTGGGAGAAGAAGAAATCTCACGGCCCACCAACACTTTCTGAACGTTACCGCCGGACAGACGGCGTACGGGAGTATCCGCACCGGGTGTAACCACTTCCAGGCTCTCAATAATCTCCTGTGCCAGATCCTTGGGTTTCTTCCGCTCCAGGAATGCGCTTTTGCCTCTGCGGTAGCTGCGGAGCATCATATTGTCAACAATGTCCATATTGCCCACAAGGCCCATACCCAGCCGGTCCTCCGGCACGAAAGACAGCCGGACGCCCAGTTCCCGGATCTGCAAGGGTGTCTTGTTCCGCAGATCATCCGTCTGACCGGTTTTGGGATTGTGGTAATAAATATCGCCTTGGGTCAAATACTGCAGACCGGCAATGGCTTCCAGCAGTTCCCGCTGACCAGATCCGGCGATGCCTGCAATACCAAGAATCTCACCAGCACGGGCAGTAAAGGAAATATCGTCCAACACCGTGGCACCCTGTCTGTCCACGCAGCTGACGTGCTGCACTTCCAATCGGTCCACAGGATTTTTCGGTTCGGAACGCTCAATGTTCAAATCGATCTTTTTGCCCACCATCATCTCAGTCAGCTGGCTCTCATTGGTCTCGGCAGTAATGACTGTACCCACATATTCACCCTTCCGCAGCACACTGACCCGGTCAGACAGGGACAGCACCTCGTGGAGTTTGTGGGTAATGATGATAATGCACTTGCCGTCGTCCCGCATACGGCGCAGGATCGCAAACAGTTTCTGGGTCTCCTGGGGAGTCAGCACCGCGGTAGGCTCATCCAAAATCAGAATATCTGCACCCCGGTAGAGGACCTTGATGATCTCCACCGTCTGTTTTTCCGAAACGGACATTGTGTAGACTTTCTTCTTAGGATCGATCTCAAAGCCGTACTTGTGGCAAATCTCGTCGACCTTCTTCTCTGCCTCTTTCAAATCGTATTTGCCCTTTTCTTCCAGACCCAGCACGATATTCTCGGTGGCACTGAACACATCCACCAATTTAAAGTGCTGGTGGATCATACCAATTTTGTAGGTGAAAGCATCTTTAGGAGAAGCAATGGTAACCTCTTCACCACCAATAAAAATCTGGCCTTCATCGGGAAAATAAATACCGGAGATCATATTCATCAGCGTGGTTTTACCGCTGCCGTTCTCGCCCAAAATAGACAGGATCTCTCCGTGGTTGGCTGTCAGGCACACATTTTTGTTAGCGATCACCTTCGGACCAAAAGTCTTGGTGATATTTTTCAGCTCAATCGCTACTCTTTTCTCCAAAACAAAAGCCTCCTTTTTCTAATCCTCAAAAGCAGGCTGACCAAAAGCACAGGCTGCTTTTCAACATCAGAACATTGCCCAAAAGTGGGTAAGGCGGGGCGGGTAAAACCCGCCTCGCCTTATATTTCACGAACATTAACCGTAGTTGCGGTCCAGCAGAGTGATGCCGTCGATCTCGATATCAAAGTAGGGACCGGAGCGGAACTTGGATTCCTGGAAGATGCCATTGGCAATCACTTCGGTGTCCTTGGTGTATTCAGCGTCGAAGTCAACGTCAGCCATATAGGAGGTCAGAGTCTCGCCATCAACGGTGAAGTTAGCAGTATCAAATACATTGATGGTGCCGTCCTTCAGACCCTTGACGACTTCGTCCAGTTTCTCCTTGGTGCCTTCAGCAACGTTCTTGCCCATATCGGTCAGAACAACAGAGCCGGTCTCCAGAGTACCGGTCCAGTCAACATCGATCTCCTTGCCTTCCTTGACCTGAGTGATCATATACTCGAAGTAGGGCACCCAGTTGATACGGGAGGAGATCAGGAAGGTCTCGGGGCAAGCAGCGGCGGTGGAGCCGTTGTAGGAAACGTTGGGAACACCGGCGTTCTCACAAGCGGTGGGAGCGCCCATAGAGTCAGCGTGCTGGCTGATCAGAACACAACCGCCGTCGATCAGAGCCTGAGCAGCCTGCTTTTCCTTGGTCTCGTCGTACCAGGAACCGGTGAACTTAACATCCATAGTAACAGAGGGACATACGGACTTTGCGCCCAGGTAGAAGGAGGTGTAACCAGACATAACTTCTGCGAAGGTGAAGGCGCCAACATAGCCCATCTTAGCCTGCTCAGAAGTGATCTTGCCAGCGTCGATCATCTCGTTCAGCTTCAGACCGGCAACAACACCAGCGGCGTAACGGCCCTGGTAGATAGATGCGAATGCATTGTGGAAGTTCTTCAGATCGGTAGCGGTGTGAGCCTGAGTACCGGTAGCGTGGCAGAACTGCACATTGGGGTACTTGGCAGCAGCTTCCATCAGGAAGGATTCGTGGCCAAAGGAGTCAGCGAAGATGATGTTACAGCCTTCGACTTCGATCAGCTCAACGGCTGCATCGTAGCAAGCCTTGGACTCGGGGATCTGGGTCTTCTGAACCATAGTAACATTCATATTCTTGCAAGCTTCCACAGCAGCATCGATAAAGTTCTTATCGTAGGTGGACTGTTCGTCGTGCAGGAAGATGAAACCGACCTTCAGGCTTTCGCCGTCGTCAGCGTTGTTGCCGCAAGCGACCATACCGAATACCATCATGGCAACCAGCAGCAGGGCAATCAGCTTTTTCATTTTTTGTTTCCTCCGTTTTTTTGTTTTATTTTACCGGATTCCGCAGTGTTACCCTATGGCAGCATTCCGGAAAGCGATAGTATACAATAGAAAAAACCCGATAATGATTCTGGGAAGATCCCGTTACACTTATCCGGTCAAAGAAAAAAGGCAGTTTGTACATTGATACAAAACCGCCAGCAACCCCATTGGGGGTGAAAACCAATAGTCGTGACTTACGGCGTCACGGTAGAAACATTTGGGCCCAACGACACTTCGTTAATCCAAAACTATACTGGCAAAAAATATGAAATTTACACACTCATAGTAGCACAATCCGCAGGTTTTTGTCAATAAATTTCCTATGTTTTTGGATTTTTCGTTGCTTGTGCAAAAACTGGTTTCAAAGACCGCCTTTCCTTGTGCAAAACACCGAAAACAATCCAACAAAAAAGCAGTGACAGCACACGCTACCACTGCTTTTTGTTGAACACTTTATACTTGTTCTCCGGCGATCCAAACCTGTATGCGGTTCAGTTCCTCATCGCAAACAACAAAATCTGCCCGTTTACCGGGAGCAATGGACCCTACCTCCTGCTGACATCCCAGCGCCTTGGCAGGATGCAGCGTAGCAGACAGGATTGCCTCCTCTTTGGAAATGCCAAACCTGACCGCATTTTTCATACCTTCATACAAATTGGTGGCTGCACCGGCGATGGTGCCGTCTGCCAGCTTAGCAATACCGCCTTGGAGCGTAGCCATCTGGCCGCCCAGTTCATACTCTCCGTCAGGCATACCGCAGCAGCGCAGCGCATCGGAAACTAGCACGATTCTGCCGGGGAACAGCCGGAAGGCCATTCGCACGGAGCTGGGATGAACGTGCAGACCGTCGCAGATCAACTCGGCCTGCACCTGTTCATTTTCCGATGCCGCGCCGATCACACCGGGTTTGCGGTGATGGATGGAAGGCATTGCATTGAACAAGTGGGTCAGATGAGTAGCGCCGGCATCAAATGTGGCTTTGGCATCCTCATAGGATGCGTCCGTATGAGCAACAGACACCGTACAGATCTCAGATGCTTTTTCGGTGAATTCCGCCGCACCCGGAAGCTCCGGTGCCAAATCCGCGATGGTCACCAGACCGCCGCAGCTGTCAAATAGCTGCTTGAACGCAGCAAAATCAGGCGTTCTCAGGTATGCGCCGTTTTGAGCGCCTTTTTTCTTCTCAGAGAAGAACGGACCTTCCATTTGAATACCCATAATCCGGGCACAGCCAGCAGGCTTTTCTTCTTTTAATTTCGCAGCGGTTGCAAAGGCCTTTTCCAGCACTTCGTAAGGCAGTGTCATAGAAGCGGGAGCAAAGGAGGTAATGCCGTTTTGTGCCAGATATCTGGCCATCGTAACCAATCCCGCATAATCTCCGTCAGAAAAGTCCGCACCGGAATTGCCGTGGTTATGGACATCGATCAGGCCGGGAATGACATAAGCGCCTGCAAGATCCGTGCCCGCTTCCTCCGGGACAGAATCCAGAATTTCTGTGAACTTGCCGTTTTCTACCCGAAAACTGCCGTGGACAAACTGACCGTCTACAAAAATATATCCGTTTTTATACAGCATAGGTTACCTCAATTCCGGCAAACTGGCCGCTGCCACAGACTGACCCACCCGGCGGGTCTTCTCGTCGGGAAGCATTACCGTAACAGTTGCAGCCAAGTCAGGATACTCTTCAGAAAGCACCTTATTGCACTGAGCGATCACGTGGTCGCCGCCTACGCCGGAGGCCACACGGCCCAGTACCAGCAGGCACTTCAGATCATAAAACTGAGAGTACAGAACCAAAGTATGGGCAAGGTATGTGCCGATGTCATCAAACACCTGCAGCGCGCCTGCATCATTTTCGTTTGCAAGTTTCTGCACCACCTTCAGCTTCTCAGCCGGGGTCAGCTCCTCTGCCAGCGCAATACCGGCTCTGGGAGCCAGCTTGATGACCGCATCCTGAGAGAAATACTTGCAACCAACGCCATAATCTGTAGACCACTCGTCCTGCATTGCGGTTTCATTTACATCCACAGGAGCGAATGCCAGCTCATTGAACCAGCCCAGCAGATTGCCGTCAGCATTGACATAGCCAACCGCCTCGGAGGTACCCATAGCAAGGCCCATCACGCAGCCCCGTTCCATACTCATCGCGCCTGCCAGAGCAGTCACATCTCCGTCATTAGCCACCACAATGGGAACATCGCCAATCTCCTTAGCCGCCCGGTCAAAGATAGACTTCACCTCTTCCCGGCGATTTCTGGGCACTTTGATAAACAAGGAGGAGACCATAGGACTGTTGCCGATAAACACGCCGGCGGAGGATACACCGATGGCATCCACCCGGGGCATTTTAGAAGCTGCGGTCTTGAAGGAATCCACGATCCCGTCGAACTGATACTGGGGATCTGCCTGGGTCTTGGGATGCCAGACTACCTCTTCCGAATAAACAGGTACGCCGTCGATCACCGCGGAGACCTTCCGATCGGAACCGCCGGCATCAAAGCCGATACGGCAGCCTTCCATATGTCCACCGGCAGCCACGGTGGCTTCGTTTGCCTCCGGGAAATCTTCCTTGGAAACAGACAGGATCTCAAAAGGACGCTCGTACACATCCTGCATAAACTGCACATCAAAGGCCCGGTCACCCTGGGGAGTATAAGCCTTCTGAATTCGGGCAATCACCGCATCGTCGCCGTTTAAGTACACCCGGAAACCGCCTACGCTCCACAAAAGGAACTTGACCGTACGCTCGGCATACCGGTAGTTGGCCTCTGCAAAATCCGCACCCCGCAGGAATGTATGTAGCACGGTCTTTTTGCCGTCTTCCCGCTCAACCGCCACGGAAAACGGAACGGTGGCACCCTCCAGGAAAGCTTTTCTCCATACGCCAAAGGGGATAAACTCCGGCTCCAGCTTCGGTGCGTTTTTTACATCGTAAGAAATACCCAAATAGTTCATAAATGTTCCTCCTTTTCATATTATCCATTATAGCCGTTGGGATTGCCCTTTTGCCAGTTCCAGGCATCCCGGCACATATCTTCCAAGTTTCTTTCTGCTGTCCACCTCAGCAGTTCCCTGCTCTTGGCAGGATCTGCATAACAAGTTGCCAGATCACCGGGGCGACGGGGCGCAATCACATAGGGAACCGGCACATTGTTCACCTTTTCAAAGGCCTTGACCATATCCAACACACTATAGCCGGTGCCGGTACCCAAATTGAACACTTCCGAGCCGGTATGCTCCAATGCATATCCAATCGCTGCCACGTGTCCCTTTGCCAGATCCACCACGTGAATATAGTCTCGGACGCCGGTACCGTCGTGGGTATCATAGTCGTTGCCAAACACGCTCAGTTTCTCTCGGCGGCCTACTGCCACCTGAGATACAAAGGGCATCAGATTGTTAGGGATTCCCTTGGGGTCTTCGCCGATCAAGCCGCTGCTATGGGCGCCGATGGGGTTGAAATACCGCAGCAGCACCACTGACCACTGCTTGTCCGCAAAGGCGATATCCCGCAGAATCTGCTCGCCCATATACTTGGTCCAGCCGTAGGGATTGGTGCAGTTGCCGGTTTTGGAAGTCTCCTGCAGAGGCATTTGATTATCCCCGGAATAGACCGTTGCCGAGGAGGAGAAGATGATCTTCTTTACATTATATTTCGCCATCACCCGGCACAGGGTCAGAGTAGAAACCAGATTGTTGGTATAATACCGTTCCGGCATCGCCACAGATTCTCCTACTGCCTTCATACCCGCAAAGTGGATCACACAATCAATGGAATGTTCCGCAAACACCTCAGACAGTGCCGCTTCATCGCACACATCCAACTGACAGAACACAGGGCGCTTGCCGGTAATAGTCTCGATCCGATTCAGAACCTCCGGGTTGGAATTGGAAAGGTTATCTGCGATCACCACTTCCATACCCAGATTCAGCAGTTCCACACAGGTATGGCTACCGATATAGCCCATACCGCCGGTTACCAAAATTTTCATTTTGCAATCTCCTTGACAATACTGTGCATCGTCTGCCACTTACTTTCCATATCCGCCACCAGTTTCAGCTGGGTTCTGGCGCGATCCAGGTTCTGCTCCGGGTAATGGGTACGGAAGTAGGTATCACCATTTAAGTAGTCAGCCAAGAACCGAATGCCGCACTCCAGGGTCATCATCTTGGCGCCCATCGGCAGCATTTCCAGCTCCAGAGGTGTGAGGCTGCCGTTACAGCCTTCCAAAAATCCCTCCGTATAGGTACGGAACAGTTCCATATCGCACCATACTTTGTCCAGATCTTTTTCATCCTCTGCCGCAGTAGATGCGCCAAAACGGATAGAATCACCGTAATCATACAAGGAAGAGCCAGGCATAATGGTATCCAGATCAATCACGCACAAAGGTGTTCTGGTATCATAGTCAAATAGGATATTATTCAGTTTCGTATCGTTGTGCGTCACCCGCACAGGCAGCTGACCGTTTGCCAGCTTGTCCACGATGATGCCGGATTCCTGCTCCCGGGCCAAAGCAAACTCCAGTTCTTCTTTGCACAGGCTCATTCGGTTCTCATAATTCTTTTCCATCGCTGCGCGCAGCTGCTGGAAGCGAACAGGCGTATTGTGGAAGTCGCGGATAGGCTCGTGAAGGGTCTGCGCCGGGAACTGCGCCAATTGCCCCTGGAAACGGCCAAAAGCCAGACCGGCATAGTAGAAATCCTTGGGACTTTCCGCTTTCTGCAGGCAGATGGAGGAGGGTACAAATTCATACATTCTCCAGTACTCCCCTTCTTCGTCCAAAAAGAACGGCTTACCCTCCGTGGTCAGCACCAGATGCAGGCTACTTCTGGAATCCTCGCTGCGCTGGGCAATATAGGCGGTAGTGGCCGCAATATTCTCCATCAGCTGCTCCGGCTGAGTGAATATTTTCTTATTGATCTTCTGCAAAATGTAATTGAGTCCTGTGTCGCAGGTGACCAAATAGGTCTCATTGATATGGCCGTTTCCGTAACGGACGCATTCCACCACTTTACCTTTTATTGCAAACCGTGTTGCTAATTCTCCCATATTTCCAGCTCCTTGTATTATTTATGCCGTATGCAGATAGGCGCAAGCCGCCTCAGCCACCTCACGACCATCTTTATAATCTACCACTACACATCTGCTGAGGAAAGGTTTTAAATTCGAAAACAGAAAAATCAGTAGTACAGCCTGCGTATTATCGTTTCACATTCGTCGGCATTCATACCGCATTGGATCTGCGGATTGTACAGAAGTTTTATAAGCAATTCGTCCACTTCCGTTAAGCTTTGAGGTTCACTATATCCGCTGAAAATGATACTGTCCTGCCGCAGCTGTGTGTCCTGAATCGGACCCAGGCCATTATAGATTTCCTCCAATATTACCGAATTGCGCACGGTTTGGTGTATATCTGTACGGCAGCAAATAATGGCATTGTAAATTTCATTGTTATCATACCAGAAAGTTACGCCACCGTCCATATAGGAAAAATTTTCTCCCAACAATCTCACCATATCGGAACTTGAGCAAAAATGAATCTGCAGATTTGCCTCGGGGAAAACCTGAGTTTCATACATACCTGGAAAGCCCTCTATGGTGTTCAGCCAAGAAACGAAATTCGCCAGAACCTGCAGATCCTCTTCTGTGGCACTGCCGTTACACATATAGTAGATGGGTTTCGTCCATTTCTGCAAAAGGCTGGCGTTTCCGCCGTTTACAAATTCCGCATCTAGGCACACTTCATTAAAGTACCGGATCACATCTTCAACAGCCAGCCCCTCAATGTATAAAGGCGAGTGCTCCGACTCCGTGTCACAGGTAGTTTCCACTGTGGTTGCTTCTATAGTTTCCCCGGTAGTATCCGCAGCGGTCTGCTCTGTTTCAGTATGTTCCGTGGTCTCTAAGGGTTGGTAAATTCGATTGCAGGCAGAAACGCAAACCGCGAATAAAACAAAGACTGCTATTATGATGGATCTTTTCGCCATCGCGCATTCCTCCGTTACCAAATAAGGAAATCACAACGAATCTACTACCCCATAATAACAGTATATCACATATTGCAAGAAAGGAAAGTAGAAAATAAAAAATTTTATTACATTCATATAAGAGCCGCCTTTCGAGTCCTTCCCTCCAAATGCCCATAGTCAGCAAAAAGACCAATCCATTCGGATTGGTCTTTTTGCTGGTGGGGGAGGACGGATTCGAACCATCGAAGCGATACGCAGCAGATTTACAGTCTGTCCCCTTTGGCCACTCGGGAACTCCCCCAGATATGAAATTCTCTACCGTCTGCTTGGAGCCGGTAGACGGACTCGAACCCCCGACCTGCTGATTACAAATCAGCTGCTCTACCAACTGAGCTATACCGGCGGCTCAAACAGAACACGCTTATTATAGCTATCCGGTATTCTTTTGTCAAGCACTTTTTTCGTATTTCTATGTAAAGAATCAAATATCCAAAAATGTCCGTTGTTTTAACAATTCCCTCAACTTTTTGATAAAAATTTTTGAATTGAATTGTTTTTCATTTCCCCTTATGTTACACTTAATTTAACGTTTCACTTTGGAGGTATGCTTCTTGAACGCCAATCCTACTTCTGCAAAAGAGTCTAGATTTTTTATATATCTCAAACCGTTGCTTCATTTCCTGTTTCTGGCGCTGTCATTTATGCTGATTGAGTGTGTCGGTATGATCCTGCTGCGGCCGGAAAGCTCCAACGGACTTCTGTTCGGCGCTTTGTGGTCTGTGATGCTGGCAGCATTTTTGCTACTCCTGCCCCGTAAAGCCGGCCGGATTCTGTTTGGCATCCTTTACTATGTAGCCTTCCTTTGGACCATCGCCCAAGCCGGATACTATCAGGTGTTTGGCAAAATGATGTGGCTGTCCACCACCAAATACGCCGGTGAAGGTGCCGCCTTCCTGGGCGACGTATTGGGTGCGTTCTCCTCCGCTTGGTGGATTTCTCTGGTGGTTATGCTGGCACTGGGTGGAATTCTCATCTGGAAATACCCCAAGGTCACCAACCGCTGGCAGCGCTGTATCCCCTGCGTGTTGATAATCGTGCTGTGTGTCGGCGGTCTGTTCGGTTTGCCGGAGTTGGTATTCAAGCGGGATCTGGATGTTTGGGGAACCCGCTCGGAATATGGTCAGTCAAGCGCTTACCGCGCCACCTACAACACGATGTATGATGTTAAGAAAGTCTATGACATTACCGGCATCTATCAGCTGACTTTTCGAGATCTGTGGGTACATGAGATCCACCCCCTCACCCCCGCTTACCGGAAAGAACTGTCCGAACAATCTGCACAAATTGACGAATATTTTGCCAAACGCGGGGAATCCGGTGATAATTCTATGACCGGCATATTTAAGGGAAAAAATGTGATTTTGGTACTGTTGGAGTCTATGGATGACTGGCTGATCACAGAGGAAGATACCCCTAACCTGCTGCGGATGATGGAGGAAGGTATCAACTTCACCAATTTCTACACCCCCGGCTTCGGCAGCGCCCGGACACTGAACTCTGAGTTCTGTATGAACACCGGCATCTATCTGCCCACCACCGGCGCCTACGTATTTAACTATGTTAACAACGCTTTTAACCAGTCCTTTGCAGCCCAGATGACGGACGTAGGCTATTCTTCCCACGTCTTCCACTACAATACACCGGAGTTTTACTCCCGGGGCGTTTTTGAGCCGGTTATGGGATACGAGGCATATAACTGCTACGCCGACTATGAATCCGACAAGGACAAGCTGTATGACGACTGTCTGCTGTTTGATATCCCGCAGCTGAATGACCTGTTCTTCCGGGAAGGGCCTACCTTCAACACCATCATTACCCGCTCTGCTCATTTAAGCTACAAATACAACGAGGTGCTCAGCCACTGGGCCCTGAAACAGTATCCGGAATACAGAGGTATGTACAGCAGTGAGGAAGAGGATTGCGCCAGACTGAAAGCGAAACTGGTAGACAATATGTTTGCCCGGCTGTTGGAAGAACTGGCAGCCAACGGTCAGCTGGAAAACACCGTCATCATCGGTATCACAGACCACTACACCTACGGCTACAAGAATATGGACGAGCTCTACGCCCACTCCGGCGTAGATAGCGAGCTTCTGCTGGAAAAGACCCCCTGCTTTGTATGGTCCGTCGACTGTCCCGATATGGAGGTGGACAAGGAGCTGTCTACCGCAGACTTCCTACCCACGATGCTGAATCTGCTGGGCATCGAAAGTCCCCACCGTTATCTGGGGCAGGATGCCTTCGACGAAAGTTACCCCGGCTATGTAGTCTTCCCCGACGGCAGCTGGATCTGTGACGGCGTGGCGTGGAAAAACGATAAGATACTGATGAACAAGTCCGGCCGCGAGGTTACTGCTGAAGAAATCAGCAAAATGGCGGAACTGACCAGTGAGTTCATCGGCATCAGCAACCTTCTGCTTACATCGGACTATTATCGTTAACAGGCATTCTATTGAGCAAAAGCAACCGGAAGGATAGACCTTCCGGTTGCTTTTTTATTAAAAATTTACTTAGCGATCTCCAGTTTAATGTCTCCGGTGTCGGTAGTGATCTCACATTTGCCGCCGGATGTGGTCTTGGGAACATTTACGCTGCCTGTGTCGGTCTGGGCAAGGAATATCTTGTCGGTCAGCAAGCTGCCTGTCACATCACCGGTATCGGTCTTTACAAGGATCTGTCCGGCATCGCAGGCGACAAAATTCACATCGCCTGTACTTCTTACAATGGAGAAGCTTTCCCCGGCGACCACATTGTGTAAGAATAAATCCCCCGTATCGCCGTAAGATAGGAGATTTTTGCATTTCAGGTCGGTAATGTTTGTCTTACCGGTGGAAACACTGGTTTGGATATCCCCCTCGCAGGTAACATTGGCAACTGTGATATGTCCTGTGGAAACAGACAGGTCAAGGGTATCCGCGGTCACATTTTTTACCTGAATATCGCCTGTACTGGTCTTGATCTTCAGCGTCTCCGCTACGGAAGCCTCTGTCTCCACATCGCCTGTGCTGGTGGTAATGTCCACGCTCTCAAACCGGAAAACGTCCGGTATTTCCACATCTCCCGTGCTTTCCTTGATAAGGAGCTTACCGTACTCCCTGCCGGGCAGATACACCGTGATCTCCGGCGTATCAAAGCTGATGCCTATGTTTTCATACCACTTCTTTTTCTCCGCACGGATGGTAAGGACGCCGTCTTGCACCGTCACAGAGTGCCTTTCGCTTTCCTTTTCATAACAGATCACCTTGCATACGCCATCTTCAGCAGGCAGGAAGACAATATCCGCCGTATCTGTTTGAATGGATATATCCCGGATCTGTTCGTTTGTGGTAACCCCGCTGGTTCCGAATCTTTCTATGCCCAGCTCATCAAAATCCCAGCTGTAAGCGGACATAACCCCTGCGAACATAACAAGACCCAGGATCACCAGAGCGGTGGCCGCGATCAGCCAAATTTTCGTTTTTCTGTTCACAATGCTTCCTCCCCTCTGGAAAACCGGTTTTTGATGCCCAGCGCGGCTTTTTTCGTAAGGGCCGCCATACCCTTTGTGGCTGCTTTGCAACTGTAGTACAGGAAGATGGAAAGTCCCAGACAGGCAATAGCCACGCCCGCCAACGCAATCCCCTTCAGCAGATTTCCGCCCATAGCAAAAATCACACCGCCGACGATACCGCCCAATGCAACGCCTATCAAGCTGCCAAATACCGTCCACAGGGAAATGATGATTGCCCACAGGGAAACATACACTGACAGCACCACCGCAAAGGCAGCCACCAGCAGACTGATCCACAGCGGAGAACCCAGCACCAGAAGCAGGATCTCCCCTGCTCGCAGCCGTTTTTTCTGTTTTGCGTTTAACTTTGCCGTATGGAATTCTTCTATGATCTGGGCAGCGATCACATCTACAGATCCAATAGATGCCACCGCTGCTTCCTCAGATAGGCCTTCTTCCATCCGGTCCTCGATCATCTCACTATAAAAAATCAGCCGTTCCTTTACGTCACCACTGGGCAGAGCGGACAACCGCTGGTGCAGCGATAAAACAAACTCGATCTTAGTCATTATCATTTCCCTCCTTTGTCACAAATCGGTATATGGACAGGATCTCTTTCCAATCCGCCTTGAATTCTTCTATCCGTTTTTCTCCCGCACGGGTGATGCGGTAGTATTTCCGAAGTCTGCCGCCGTGTTCCGCAGTCTGGACGGTGAGCATATTGGCTGCTTCCAGGCGCTTCAAAATAGTATATAACGTGGATTCGGACAATTCAATATACGGTTTCATATCCTTTATGATCTTATACCCGTAGGAATCTTCACTCCGGATAGCGGCCAGCACGCACACATCCAACAGGCCGCGCTTTAACTGTATATCCATTATATACCTCCTCTCTTGTTATATATCGTATCACGAGGTATTGTTGTTGTCAAGTATTCTTCTGAAAAGCCCACCAAAAGATCCCTTGTGAAAAGGGAGCTGTCAGCCGAACAGGCTGACTGAGGGATTGTCACCGCGAGAACGACCCCTCCGCCCAGTGTGCCCACTGGGCACCTCCCCTTACACAGGGGAGGCTTGCCGATGTGGCGGGATTGGGCATAGCGAAAGCTTTTTGGACCCCCAGCCGTGCTGGGGGGTCCAAAAAAATCACCCGGCAAGACAAAAACTTGCCGGGTGATTTTACTTTACTTTTCGTTCTTGTAGATTTCCTTAAAATACTTGTAGGTGTCCACCTTCAGTTCGCCGCAGGCAGCCTCATCGCAGGCTACGATGCCATCGGGATGCATCTGTAGTGCGCTAATGGTCCAGGCGTGGTCCACACCGCCCTCTACACAGTGGCGCAGAGCGCGGGCCTTATTGTGACCGGTGATGATCAGCAGCACCTGCTTGGAATCACAAACTGTACCAACACCCACGGACAGGGCCGTCTTGGGCACTTTGTTGGGATCGTTATCAAAGAACCGGGAATTCACGATCAAAGTATCCTCGGTCAAAGCACGGACACCGGTGCGAGACACCAAAGAGGTGAAGGGCTCGTTGAAAGCAATGTGTCCGTCAACACCGCTGCCGCCCAAGAACAGGTCAATGCCGCCATAAGAGGCAATCTTCTCCTCATACCGCCGGCATTCTTCCTCCAGATCCTCAGCCATACCGTTGAGAATATTGATGTTCTCAGCAGGAATGTCGATATGATTGAAGAAATTATCGTGCATAAAGTACCAGTAGCTCTGGTCGTGTTCTCGGGGCAGACCCACATACTCGTCCATATTGAAGGTCACCACATTCTTGAAAGTAACCTCACCGGCCCGGTTCATCTCGATCAGCTGCTTGTAAATGCCCAAGGGAGAAGATCCGGTAGGCAGACCCAGAACAAAGGGACGGCCTTCCTTGTGGGCGTTGATGGCATCAGCAATGTGCTGTGCCGCCCAAGCACAAGTATCACCGTAATTATCCTTAATGATCAATTTCATAGTTCGTCACGCTCCTAGTTTATACGTTCATTGCCCGCATTGTTTTCAGTGGCATATATAGTATACACCCACGATATCGTAAATTCAAGATTTTTCTTATAAGATAGGATGGTATCTTTTGGGCATATCAAAGTGATATCTGTTCCCCTATTTGAGGAATCCAAAGGGTTACGTTCTCCCTGTTCTTTGTGGTCTGCTCTACAGCATCCCACAGGCCATAGCGGTCATTCTCTCTGTCCGGCAGGTGCAGCAGCACCAGATCATTTGTCAGACTCGTAGTGACTTCCCATCCGGCCTTGGCGTTGGCGTAGGCGTAGGGAGCGATCAGCACATCCGGGCGGGGCAAATCGGCTCTGCCTTTCCACTGAGAGGGTGCAGCATCCCCCACAAACCAAACGCATTTACTTCCCTGTATTACAAAACTATTATGCACAAGCCCGGGCTCTACCTTGCCGATATGACGGCTGGGCACGGGGGTGACCGTCACATTCCCTACTTGCACCGGTTCCGAATACAGCGACTCCGGCCCGAGAACGGGCCGGAGATTCTGTTTTGTGTATTCGGATACCAGCGCTTTACTGCAGTGATCAGCGTGGCTGTGCGTAAATGCCAAGATATCGGGCGGATCTTGCAGAAGCCTGTCTGCCAGCAGTCTGGGTGTGGGAAGGTATCCTTCCACCTGTTCACACAGACCGTCCAGCAGGATGGACACACCATCCAGCTTCAGCAGTACGCCGGCATTAGCTGTACGCTGGATCTCCATAGTTTCTTACACGCCTTCCTTAGCGCGGCGGATGTGCTCAGCCTCAGTGCAACCGGTGGTGGACACGTGACCTGCCAGAGGAACCAGCTTGTCGTTGATGGCGTCGATGATCCAGGAAGCCTGGGGGAAGAAGTACTCGTCGAACTCGTAGGGAGGAGTGATCCAGTTCTTAGCGCCGATGACAACGGGAGGTGCATCCAGATCGTCGAAGCACAGCTCGGTGATATTGCGGGCAACATCGTTCATAAAGCAGCCTCTAGCGCAGGCATCGGATACCAGAACTACGCGGCCGGTTTTACGGACAGACTCAACGATCTTGGTGTAATCCAGAGGAGCAAGGGAGTGCAGGTTGATCACGTCAGCCTCCATACCGTATTTCTCGGACAGAGTCTTGACTGCGTCCATAGCACGGTACAGAACAGCACCCAGAGTCAGAATGGTAACATCCTTACCATCGCGGACCTTGTTCACATCACCGATGGTGATCTCGTAACGTTCCTCAGGAACGCCGCCCTCGTGGAACTGTTCGCCCACGTCGTAAATTCTCTGGCTCTCAAAGAAGACCACAGGGTCAGTGCCCTTCAGAGCGGTCTCCATCAGACCCTTAGCTTCCCAAGGAGTAGCGGGGAAGCAGACCTTCAGGCCGGGGATATGTGCACACAGTGCAGTCCAGTCCTGAGAGTGCTGTGCGCCGTACTTGGAACCAACGGAAACACGCAGGATCAGAGGCATCTTCAGAATGCCGGCAGACATAGACTGCCACTTTGCCATCTGGTTGAAGATCTCGTCACCGGCGCAGCCGATGAAGTCAGCGTACATCAGTTCGACCATCGCACGGCCACCGGACATAGCATAACCAACAGCAGTACCGACGATCGCGCCTTCTGCCAGGTTGGAGTTGAACAGACGGCAGTGAGGCAAAGCGTCCATCATACCACGATAAACAGCAAATGCGCCGCCCCAGTCACGGCAGTCTTCGCCGTAAGCGATCAGAGTAGGATCCTCATAGAAACGGTCCCAGATAACCTCGGAAAGAGCATCACGGAGGTTGAACAGCTTCATCTTAGAAACAGGCTTGCCATCGGGGCCGATGGGGTTGCGGGACTTGGCCTTAATCTTCTTGTAGCCTTCTGCCTCTTCCTTGGGAACAGTGTACTCAGGCTCGCGATCATCAAATGCAACCACCTGCTGGTTGGAGAACATCAGACGTTCCACAACAGCGGGATCCTTGTCGAAATCACAGTAGGGGCTGATTTCGGTATCAGCAGCAGCACGGCAAATGGTGGTCATACGCTCCTTGGTCTCTTCCAGAATCGCATCCACCTCGGCCTGGGTCATAACACCGGCCTCGATCAGAGCTGCAGGATAAGTGGTCAGAGGATCCATCTCCTTCCAAGCATCCATCTCTTCCTTGGTGCGGTATGCATTCTGGTCGGAGACGGAGTGGCCGGAGAAACGGTAAGTGATGGTTTCCAGCATAACGGGACCCTGGCCGTTCCGCAGCAGCTCCAGCTTACGCTCCATAGCGTCGATCACTGCCAGAGGATTGAAACCATCCACAGTCTCTGCGTGGAACTGAGTGGGGCTGACACCGGATGCGATCCGGGACATATGACCCTGACCCATCGTCTCGCCGCGGGTCTGGTCGCCCATACCGTAGGAGTTGTTGAAGATATTGTACAGGATGGGCATACCCTCAGTGTGAGACTCCCACAGAGTCTTATACTGATCCATTGCGGAGAAGTTCAGAGCTTCCCAAACAGGACCGCGGGACATAGCTGCATCACCAACGTTGCAGACACAGATACCCTTCTTGTTATTGACCTTCTTAAAGAGGGCTGCGCCGGTGGAAATGGTGCCGGAGCCGCCAACGATGGCGTTGTTGGGGTAGATACCGAAGGGCAGGAAGAAGGCGTGCATAGAGCCGCCCATACCCAGATGGAAGCCGGTCTCGCGGGCGAAGATCTCGCTCAGTGTGCCGTACAGAATGAAGCGGATAGCCAGATCCTTGGTATCCTTGTAGCCACCGATCTTCTGGGTTGCGCGGAGGCACTTGCCATCCAGGAAGTTCTCCATCACATTCATCAGCTGCTCGTCACTCATCTTGTTGATGGTGGACAGAGCCTTTGCCAGAATTTCGGAGTGAGAGCGGTGAGAACCGAATGCGAAGTCGTTCTCATCCAGCAGGTAAGACTGACCGACACAGGCAGCTTCCTGACCGATGGACAGGTGAGCGGGGCCGGGATAGGTGTGGTCAACACCGTTGTAGCCGCCCTGGGTCTTGATGGAGTTCAGCATTGTCTCGAACTCACGCAGAACGGTCATATCACGGAAGATACGAATCAGGTCTTCCTTGGTGAACTTGCCGGATTCCAGTTCTTCCTTAACGGTCTTGTTGTATTGGTTAACAGGGATGTCGTTGAAGGTGACCTTACCGGGTGCGCGCACCACATTGGGATCTACATATATACTCTTGGGCATTTTATTTTTCCTCCTTAAATATGGAAAATTGCTTCACGAATGATTTCTGCAACTGTGGGGTGCGGGAAGACCAGCTTCTGAAGTCTTTCCGGAGTCAACTCCGTATCCACCATCATCGTTGCTGTCATAATAATTTCAGATGCGTAGGAGCCTACCATATGGCAGCCAACCAGCCGATTCCGGTCGGTATCCACCACCAGCTTGATAAAGCCCTTACCGCCCTCGCTCTCGGCCAGGTATCTGCCGGCGTAGGACATAGGAAGCTTGATTTCCTTGACGTGCATACCCAGTTTCTCCGCACCCTCCTTGCTGTGGCCTACGGAAGCCACCTCGGGATCGGTGTAAATCACAGCGGGGATCACATCATAGCGCATTTCATCGGGCTTGCCCAGCATATGGTTGACAGCCACTTCCGCCTCACGATAGGCAGTGTGAGCCAGCATTACCTTGCCGTTGCAGTCGCCGATGGCATAAACATTCTGAACAGTGGTACACAGATGCCGATCGGTTACGATGGCAGCTCTGTCCATCTGCAGATTCAGCGTTTCCAGACCGATGCCTGCGGTGGCAGGACGGCGGCCTGCGGAAAGCAGGACCTTGTCGCAGGCGATTTCCTGTTTCTGGCCGTTCTCTTCATAGATCACGGAATTGGCCTTTACCTCCAGCACCTTGCAGGAGAGCTTGAAGGTCATACCCCGTTTAACAAAAGCATCGGTCAGCACCTTGCAGATTTCCGGGTCAGTTGCGCCGGCGATTTTAGGCATCATCTCAATGACAGTTACTGCCACGCCCACAGAGGCAAAGTAGTAAGCCATCTCCAAGCCGATGACGCCGCCGCCGATCACCACCAGGTTCTTGGGCAGGGTCTTCAGATCCAGCACTTCCCGGTTCGTTACCACGAAGCCGGATGCCAGACCTTCCTTCAGCCCGGGAACGGGAGGAACTACGGTCTCGGAGCCGCTGGCAATTGCCAGCCGGCGTCCGTAATAAGTGGTTCCGTTTGCCTGGACGGCAAAGCCGTGGTCGGCAGGACCGGTGATCTTGGCGTCGCCGGTGATGACCGTAACCTTGTTAGCGCTCATAGTGGCGCCGACGCCGGAAACCAGAGTTTTCACCACTTTGTCCTTCCGCTCCACCACCTTGGCGTGATCGTAAGTAACGCCGGTGGCGGTGACACCGAAAGCAGCGCTTTCGGTTGCGTGACGGTACATCTTGGAAGAGTTCAGCAGAGTCTTGGTGGGGATGCAGCCTTCATTCAAGCAGGTTCCGCCAAGGGCGCGCTTTTCAAACAAAGCAACTTTCATACCGCCCTGAGCAGCCCGCTCGGCGCACAGATAGCCGCCGGGGCCGCCGCCCACAACCAGTAAATCGAACAGTTCCATTGACATTTCTCCTTACTTGGACAGCAGAACGGTGAAGTTCTCCAGATTGTAGCCCAGTTCCTTCTGGAACTTAGCAGCAGGAGTGCCGTCCACGGCGCGGTGATCGTAGGTCAGGCTCAGGCCCATTGCCGGATACAGCTCAATGCTGCCGTCCTTGCCCTTGCGGACACGGTCGGTAGTACCGCAGACACCCAGGATGCCGGTCTGGGGAGGATTGATCACGGGAGTGAAGGACTCAACTCCCATATTGCCCAGGTTGGAAACGGTGAAGCTGCCACCGGACAGCTTGTCCGGGCTGATGGCGCCGTCGCGGCACTCAGCAGCCAGCTGCTTAACAGCCTTGGAGATCTCCAGCAGGCTCATCTCGTCAGCGTGGAAGATGGTGGGAACCATCAGGCCGCGGGGAGTATCCACAGCCACGCCCAGGTTCACGTGCTTGAACAAGCGGATGTTGTTGTCATCCAGCATATGGGCGTTCAGATCGGGGTGGTTCAGCAGGGTACGGGAAACGGCGTACAGCACAATGTCGCCCAGGGTGATGCCTGCGTACTCGCCGCCGGCAGCCTTCAGTACCTTGCGGTAGTTCAGGATCGCGGTAGCGTCGAAGGAGGTGTTGTGGGTCAGCTGAGCCATAGTGTGCAAAGAGGTGGTCATAGACTTGCTGATGGCGCGACGGATACCGCTGAACTTCACATCCTTGTACTCGGCCTCGGTCTCGGCAGCTGCGGGAGCAGCAGCAACAGGAGCGGCAGCAGCGGGAGTGGCAGCCACAACGGGAGCAGCAGTCACGGGAGGATTCTTCATCAGTTCCCGGACATCCCGCTCAATGATACGGCCATTGGGACCGGTACCGGTAGCCAGGTTTGCATCCACACCGGCGGTTGCTGCCAGCTTCTTGGCTCTGGGAGATACGGCAGCGCCGGACTTAGCGGCAGCAGGAGCGGCAGTAGCACCGGCTACGCCGATGGTGCAAACGGCATCCAGGCAGGGAACTTCGTCGCCGTCGTTGAAAAAGATCTCCAGAATGGTGCCCTCTGCGTCAGCCTCGCATTCGAAGGAGGCTTTGTCGGTTTCGTAAGTAAACAGGACATCGCCCACCTTGACCTGGTCGCCGACCTTCTTGACCCACTCACCGATCAGGCAGCTTTCCACGGTGATGCCGGCTTTGGGCATAACCACGGTGTGAGCGCCGGTTGCGGCGGGAGCAGCGGGAGCGGCTTCAGCTACAGGAGCAGCTTCGGCAGCGGGAGCGGGGGTGCCGCCGATGCCCTTCAGGCACTCGGTGGGTTCGCCGTGGGGGCCCACAGCGCAGACATTCTCCAGGCAGGGAACTTCATCGCCCTCTGCGTAGAAGATATCCAGCAGCTCGCCTTCTGCAGTGGACTCGCACTCGAAGGAAGCCTTGTCAGTTTCATAAGTAAACAGGATGTCGCCAACCTTGACCTGGTCACCGACCTTCTTCAGCCACTCACCGATGATACAGCTTTCAACGGTGATGCCGGCCTTGGGCATCAAAACGCCCTGTGCCTTGGTAGCGCAGGCTGCGGGTGCTGCTGCAGGAGCAGCTGCAGGTGCTGCAGCGGGAGCTTCCGCGGGAGTCTCAGCAGAAGTAGCGCCGCCCTTGAGAGCGGAAGTGTCTTCGCCGGGATTGCCGATTGCGCAGACATTCTGCAGGCAGGGAACTTCGTCGCCCTCCTGGAAGAAGATCTCCAGCAGGGTACCTGCTGCGGTGGATTCGCATTCAAAGCTGGCCTTGTCGGTCTCGTAGGTAAACAGAATGTCTCCTACGTTGACAGAGTCGCCCACCTTCTTCAGCCATTCGCCAATGATACAGCTTTCAACTGTGATGCCCGCCTTGGGCATAATAACTGCATTTGCCAAAGGTATAGCCTCCTTTAATTTTTAGGTTGACCCGACGTTCCCGGTCAATACCGGTACCCCTAGTCCCCCATTGTTATAGCCCGTTAATTATAACACCAAATAACATCTCCCGTCAATAGGCATTTACACCAAAAAAGAAAGCCGAACCTGCCTCTTTTAAGGCAGGTTCGGAAGAAATATCACAGCAGTTGCAATCCCGCATTCCGGGCAGCGATTTGGAACGCTTCTGGCATAGGCTCATCGGAGATCAAATAGTCCACGTCGGACAACGTAGCAAAGGTATAGGGCATTAGGCAGCGAAGCTTTTCGTGGCTGCACATTACCACACTGGTGCGGGCTTTTTGAATCACCCTGCGCTTCACCAGCATATCGCTCTCCGTACCGCAGGTAAAACCTGCGTCCACACTGCAGCCGGAAACACCGATAAACGCCAGATCGATATTGATTTTATCCAGCATTTCCAGGGTATTCTGCCCGGATAGCGCCAGATTTTTTCGATTGATCGTGCCGCAGCACAGGGTTACCACCGGATTGTGCAGCCTACACAGTTCCAAAGCAATGCTGGGGCCAGTGGTAAAAATGTTTAGATTGATATCCGGCAGGTTTCTGGCCAAAACCAGGTTGGTGGTACTGGCATCCAGAAAGATCGCACTGTGAGGCTGGATCAGTTCCATCGCCTTTTGGGCAATGATTCGCTTGCCGGCGTTGTTCTCGCTGGCCCGGACATTGAACTCCGGATCACCGTTATGCCGAACGGATTTCGCGCCGCCCCGGAACTTTACCACCGCACCGGCGTGCATAAGCGCATCCAGATCCCGGTGAATGGTCATCAGAGAAACATCCGGAAACAGCGCCTGCAGCTGGCGAATGGTAACCACATTTTCTTGTTCTATATACTCTTTTATCTTATTTTGACGAATGTGATTCATACCGCCACCTCGAATGTTACATCGTTGTTTTTATAACATAAATATAACACTGTTATACCAAAATTGTCAATACCCTTTCAAGATAATCATTGACGAACCACTCTGTGGCTTTTATAATAGCTTTGAATCACACCGGGAGGCTAACCAAAAAATGATCCAATCCATTCGTGTTTTTGAAGGCAACAGTTTCGATCCCTATACCAATCTGGCTACAGAAAAACTGCTGCTGGATACCGTTCAGACCGGGGAGTGCATCCTCTATTTGTGGCAGAATCAAAACACCGTGGTGATCGGCAAAAACCAGAACGCTTGGGCCGAATGCCGCACCCTGCTGCTGGAGCAGGAGGGTGGTAAGCTTGCCCGCCGACTCTCCGGCGGCGGTGCCGTATTCCACGATGTGGGAAACTTAAATTTCACCTTCCTTATGTGTAAGGAGGATTATGATCTGGACCGGCAAGTGGAAGTGATCCGCCAAGCCTGCGCCCTGGCAGGTATCGTCGCTGAAAAATCCGGCAGGAACGATTTGCTGGCAGAAGGTCGGAAATTTTCCGGCAACGCCTTTTACCAGGATCGCTTGCACGCCTATCACCACGGCACCTTAATGGTGGCTGTGGATCGGGATAAGCTGGGACGTTATTTGAGTCCCCCTAAGGCCAAGCTGGAGGCAAAAGGTGTGGCATCTGTCCGTTCCCGTGTGGTCAATCTCACCGAACTGGCACCGGAGCTGACCATTGACGCTATGAAGCAGTATATGAAGCAGGCTTTTGCGCAGGTATATGGGTGTCCTGTCTCCACCGTAGTGTTGACCCGGACACAGCAGCAGCAAATTTCCGATCTGGCTTCCGCCTACAGCTCGTGGGAATATCTCTACGGCAGTCCCCTACCCTTCAGTTTCCAATGCGAAGGACACTTCCCCTGGGGGCACATTCAGTTGCAGTTGGATGCCAAGGCCGGCATCGTTACCGACGCAAAGGTCTACTCCGACGCAATGGATTGGACAATGCCTGAAATTCTGGAGCAGGTACTGGTGGGCTGTCAGTTTGAAGCTGCTGCCCTGCAGCAGGCGCTGGCTGCCGCCCTGGTAGCGGCGGAGATTCGCAAAGACCTGCATACCCTTTTGGAAGAACAGATTCTATAAAAAAGAGGACATCCTGCCGGATGTCCTCTTTGTATTTGTAAAGATTACAGTTCGATCTGGGCGATCACAGACTTCAGCTTATCTGCACTGGCGTGCAGCTTTGCCACTTCCTCGGCAGTCAGCTTATTGAGAATCTTACCCCGAACACCGTTGCGGTCCACCAGTGCCAGAGTAGACAGGCAGACATCCTCCACGCCGTACTCGCCGTGCATCATCGTGGAAATAGTCAGCGCAGTGCCTGCACCGTTAAAAATGCATTTGCAGATGTGGCAAACAGACATTGCCACCGCGTAGAAGGTAGCACCCTTGTTCTCAATGACCACCGCGCCGGACTTCTTTACAAACTCCTCCACCTCATCGTAATCCTGATTCCAGTCGATACGATCTTTATCGGGAGAGTTTTCTTTATATACATCCACGTGGTTGTTGGCAATGGTCGCCAAAGACCAAGCAACAAAGGAGCTGTCACCGTGCTCACCGTAAACGTGGGCGTGGACATTCTTGGGGCTGATGCAGAAACGCTTTGCCAGCTCCGATTGCAGACGGCTGGTATCCAGAATGGTACCGGAGCCGACGATCTGATTTTCCGGCAGGCCGGAGACCTTGTGGAACACATAGGTCAGCACATCCACCGGGTTGGAAACGATCACATAGATGGCCTTAGGCGCATACTGAACCACATTTTTGGCAACATCCTTCAGAATATTCACATTGGTCTGCGCCAGATCCAACCGGGACATACCGGGCTTTCTGGCAATACCGCAGGTGATCACAACGATGTCAGAGTTGACGGCATCATCATATTCTCCGGAGCGAACAATTGCAGGAGAATGGAACGGGGCACCCTGATAAATATCCAGAGCTTCACCGATTGCTTTTTTCTTGTTAATGTCAATCAGGACGATTTCGGAAGCAACACCTTGAACCATCAGGTCGTTTGCCACAGTCGCGCCGACACTGCCGGCACCGATTACACTGATCTTGCTCATCTGTCAACAACTCCTTAAATTCGCAAATTCTTTGCGGAAGGGATCTCACCCCTCTGTATTCGATAGTATTATACCGATAACAGAAACCTCTGTCAAGTAACTTGCCCGCGCATTTTCTGAAAACTCACATTTTCTAAAATAGTACCTAAATTTTGTATCCATCGCCGTTTTTCCTTGTGCAGGATATAAAAACACCGCAACCAAGCCGTTGCGGTGTTTTGTATTTTAGGTATTCGTCAGGATCTCCACCAGCATCTTGGTGCAAAGTTCCATATCCTCTACCGGGATATACTCAAACCGGCCGTGGTAATTTTCGCCACCGGTGCACAGGTTGGGGCAAGGCAATCCCTCAAAGGACAGCCGGGCGCCGTCGGTACCGCCCCGGATTGGAACTGCTACCGGATCCATTCCCACAGACTTCATAGCTCCCATCGCCCGTTTCACAACATACATACAGGGTTCAATCTTTTCCCGCATATTGAAATAGCTGTCCCGGATGGTCAGTTCTACCGTACCCACGCCGTACTTGGCATTGATAAACGCAGCTGCAGACTCCATAAGTGCTTTCTTTTCCTGGAATTTGCCCATATGGTGATCCCGGATAATATAGCGCAGAGTAGACTGCTCCACTGTGCCCTCCATATCGGTCAGGTGGATGAAACCCTCATATCCTTCGGTATGCTCCGGCTTTTGTGCTTGTGGCAGCAGGTTCTGGAATTCCATAGCGATATATTGGGAGTTGACCATCTTGTTTTTGGCCGCGCCGGGATGGATGTTCCGGCCGTGAAATACCGCTTTTGCACCGGCGGCATTGAAATTCTCATATTCGATCTCACCCAGTGTGCCACCATCAACCGTATAGGCATAGTCAGCGTCAAAGGCCTTTACATTGAATCGATCTGCGCCCCGGCCAATCTCCTCGTCGGGGGTGAAGCCGATTTTTAAGGTAGCGTGGGTACGCTTGGTTTTTAGCAAAAACTCCGCCGCTGTCAAGATCTCCGCAATACCGGCCTTATCGTCTGCACCCAGCAAGGTAGTGCCGTCGGTGACGATCAGGTGCTTTCCGTGATGGCGGCGCAGGCTCTCGAATTCGGATTCCTTCAGAGACAGCCCCAGTTCCTCATTCAGCAGAATGTCGCCGCCGTGGTATTCTACAATACGGGGATTTACATTTTCGCCGGAAGCATCTGGGGAAGTGTCCATATGGGCAATCAGACCAATGGTGGGAAGACGGGGATCACCGGGTACTGTGCCGTAAACATAGCCGTGTTCATCCATATAGGCATCTTGAATGCCTATCGCCAGCATTTCCTCCACCAAAGCTGCGCCCAGCAGCTTCTGCCGGTCTGTAGAAGGACAGGTTTCGGAAAATTCATCGGGCGTGGTATTGAATTTTACATAGCGCAAAAAGCGTTCAGATACACTCGTCATAATTACCTCCACAAGAAAACGGGGCGGAGATTCTCCGCCCCGTTGGGTTTTATACTTACTTGGCAGCGTTGACCAGCTCGGCGGTATCCTGAGCGATCATCAGCTCTTCGTTGGTGGGAACCACCCAAACCTGAACCTTGGAGTTGGGGGTAGAGATAACCATTTCCTGACCGCGCTTCTTATTCAGCTCGGGATCGATCTCAACGCCCATAAAGCCCAGATACTCGCACACAGCGGCGCGGACATTGCAGTCGTTCTCGCCGACACCGGCGGTGAAAGTCAGCACATCGATGCCGTTCAGTGCAGCAGCGTAAGCACCCACATACTTAGCAACTTCATAGCAGAACTTGTCGCGAGCCAGAGCGCAGTTCTCGTTGCCATTCTTAGCGCCGTCTTCCAGATCACGGAAATCAGAGGAGACACCGGACATAGCCAGCATACCGGACTTCTTGTTCAGCATATTCAGGCACTCGTCCACGCTCATAGAGTACTTGTTGCAGATGAACTGCACAACAGCGGCGTCAATATCACCGGAACGGGTACCCATAGGCACGCCTGCCAGAGGAGTCAGACCCATAGTGGTGTCCTGGCACTTGCCATTCTTTACAGCGGACATAGAGGAGCCGTTGCCCAGATGGCAGTTGACCATCTTGAACTCGGTCTTACCCACCAGCTGAGCAGTACGCTTGGCAACATACTTATGGCTGGTGCCGTGGAAGCCGTAGCGGCGGATGGAGTCGTTCTCATAGTACTCGGTGGGGATGGCATAGCGGTATGCCTTGGGAGGCATCGTCATATGGAAAGCGGTATCAAACACAGCAACCTGGGGAGTCTTGGGCATAACAGCCTGGCAAGCCTCGATACCCATCAGGTTTGCAGGGTTGTGGAGGGGTCCCAGAGGAATGCACTTCTTAATGGCAGTAATAACTTCATCATTGATGATGCAGGAATCAAAGAACTCCATACCGCCGTGCAGAACACGGTGACCAACAGCATCGATCTCATCAACAGTCTTGATCACACCAACTTCTGCATCCTGCAGTATCTCCAAAGTAGCGGCAATTGCCTCGGAGTGGGTGGGCATAGGGATGTCCTTTACCACTTTGTTTTCGCCAACCTTGTGGTTCAGACGGCCATCGATGCCGATACGCTCGCACAGACCCTTGGCGGAAACTTCACCGGTTTCGGGGTTCATCAGCTGATACTTCAGGCTGGAAGAACCGGCATTGATAATCAAAACATTCATTAGAATCGTCCTCCTAAATAATTTAGTTTTCTTTTCGTTCAATTTATGGTAATATAGCCATAGCTAAAGGTATTCTATACCAAATCCCAAAATTAAGCAAGTCTAAAAACAAATATTTTCGCAAAGGAGGGTTTTTTTGGATATCACCGGCATTATTTGTGAATATAATCCCCTGCATTTGGGGCACAAAAAGCAATTGGATCATATCCGCCGTCAGCATCCGGACAGCGGCATCGTGTGTCTGATGAGTGGCAACTTTGTCCAGCGAGGGAAACCCGCCATTGTGGACAAATCCATCCGAGCGGAAGCCGCCGTGGGCTGCGGTGCGGATCTGGTATTGGAGCTTCCGGTGACCGCCGCCCTGTCCTCTGCGGAAGGATTTGCCGCTGAGGGTGTCCGGATCCTGGGCAGTTTCTGCACTCGGCTGTGCTTCGGTACCGAGTCCGGCAACAAAGAATCCCTGTTGTCCACCGCCCGGGTGTTGCTGTCGGAGGAATTCTCTGCCGCCCTGCGCAGCCGTCTGGACCAAGGTCTATCATTCCCTGCCGCCCGGCAGATGGCTTTGGCGGATTTGAGTGGGCAGGCGCAGCTTTTATCCCAGCCCAACGACATTCTGGCCATTGAATACTGCAAGGCGATCTTGCAACAGCAACTTTCTCTGGAACCTATGCCCATTATCCGGGCAGGCAGCTATCACGACAGCCAGGCCGATCCGGAAAATCCTTCCGCAACCGCCCTGCGACGCTTGCTGCTGGAGGGCGGAAACTGGCAGGATTATGTACCTTCTGCCGCCATTCCCCTTATGGAGAAAGCGAATCTCCACGCCCTTTCGACAGGAGAAAAGGCTATTTTATATCGCCTGCAAACTATGACAGAAGCCGATTATGAAACCCTTCCATACGGCAGTGAAGGGTTATGGCGAAAGCTGATGCACAACGCCCGCTCCCTGTCTTCTCTGGAGGATATCCTCACAGCCACCAAGTCCAAGCGCTATACCCGCACCCGACTGGACCGTATGGTGCTGTGCGCATTTTTGGGCATCACCGCGGAAGATCTACTATCTCCTGCCCCTTACACCCGGGTACTTGCATTCAATCAAAAGGGGCGCGAAATTTTGAAAGAGGCCCGGCTGCAGGGGCAATTCCCCAATGCCGGTACCCGTATGGACTCCCCCTACCAACTGCTGGAGGAGCGGTGCGGTGACCTGTACGGTCTGTTTTCCCTGAATGCTCCGGAGCTGCCCGGAGCAGAGCTCCGCCGAAGAGTGTGCTACACGCAAACATAACCGCATTAAAAAGCCACCGGAATATTCCGGTGGCTTTTATTTCAGTTCCCAGGTTTTGATCTGGCTGGATTTTTCGTACAGTCGCAGGTAGCTGTCATAGCGGGTCTGCTCAAGTTCCCCCACCTCTACTGCCTTGCGGACCGCACATCCCGGTTCTGCCCGGTGGGAGCAGTCGTGGAATTGACATTTCCCCAGGTAGGGGGCCAAATCCGGGAAGGCATACTGTAAATTCTCTTTCAAAATTACATCCATCTGTTCTGTATCGAAGGATGCAAATCCCGGGGTATCGGCTACATAGGTATCCTCCCCCAGTTGGTACAGCTCTACGTGGCGGGTGGTATGCCGACCCCGCCCCAGCTTTTGAGAGACCTCGCCGGTAGCCAGAGAAAGTTTCGGACACAGGGCGTTGAGCATACTGCTCTTACCCACGCCGGTATTACCGGTGAATGCGGTAAACTTGCCGGTGATCAGCTGCCGCAACTGTTCCACGCCCTCGCCGGTCTCGGCACTGGCTCGAATCACAGGAAAGCCTGCGTGTTCATAAATCCGTGCCAGATCTGTGGCAGGATCCAGATCGCATTTGTTGATGCAGACATAGACCGCCACCTCCTGATTGCCGGCAATGGCCGCCACCCGATCAATGAGAAAGGGTTCTGTAACGGGATTGACATTGCTGGCAAACACCACCAAAGCATCCACATTGGCAACTGCCGGACGAATGAAGCGGTTGCGTCTGGGGAGAATCTTCTCCACCATTCCCTTGTCCCGTTCCACGGTGATCTCCACCATATCTCCCGTCAGGGGGATATCCGGTCCCCGGCGCAAATGACCGCGGCCGCGGCAGGTTACCGTACCATCCGGCGTCTGCACCTGATAAAACCCGCTGAGGGAGGAGAGGATCCTGCCGGTTCTTCTATCATCCATTGGCAGAAAATTCCTCCCTGACGGTCCATCTGGTTTCGCTATCGACGATGATCGTGTAGTCCACAACGCCCCAACCGGACTGTTCCTGCAGGATAATATTCTCTGTTCCCTTCACTACCGTACCGGCGTATACTTCCTTTCCATCTCTGAGGATCTGCACCTGGCAATCTGCCTCCGTAGCAACATTTTGCAGGTCGATCACTACAGTTTTCGTCACTTCCGGTGGTTCTGTAGGCTGAGCTCCTTTGGAAATTTCTAGTACGATCTCCTCGGTCACCTCATACTCCAGGCCCTTTTCGTGGGACTGGGTGACCACGGTGTCCTTGGGTTCCTGACTATCCACCTGCTGAATGGTGGGCGTCTTGAATCCGGCACCTACAATGGTGGTAACTGCGTTACCCACATCCATACCCACCACGTTGGGCATAACCTTCTTTTCAGCACCCTTACTCATATACAGGGTTATGGTCTGACCGTCCTTCAACTCCTCACCCTTCTTAGGGTCGGTGCGGCAAACATAATCCTTTTCCACGGTGTTGCTGAACTCTTCTTCCTGCTTGACCTTCAGTTCCAGTTCCAGACTGTTCAGCCATTCAGTCGCCTCTAAAAAGGTCTTTCCCTGCAGATCTTCCATCGTAATCACCGGGCCCTTGCTCACATACAGGATCACCGTGTCACGGGTCTTGATGGTTTCGTTCTTGGAAGGCTCGGTCTTAATCACGCGGCCCGCCTCAACCTCTGCATCATAGACCTCCTCGATCTGGATGGTCAGTTTCATTTCCAGCAATTCCAGTTGCTTCTTTGCAGCCTCCAGTTCTTGATTGACCACATCCGGCATCAAGATCTGTCTGATTTCCTCGCCGTTGCTCACATAGAGGATAACTGTATTGCCACTGAGCAGTTCCGCGCCCTGTTCCGGCTCAGTGCGGATCACCTTACCCGCCTCTACGGTATCATTGAACTCAAGTTCTACCTCGATATCCAGTTCCAACTGCAAGCTGTCCAGCCATTCTTTTGCTTTATCCTCTGTCTGGTCTTCCAGATTTCCCATTGTGATCTTAGGGCCCTTGCTGACCGTGACGACAACTACCGCATTCTTTCCGTCTTTTTTAACCTGCGTGCCGGCATCCGGTTTCTGGCTGATGATCACACCGGCTTCCACAGTGTCGTGGTAGCTTTCTTCTTTCCGAATGATCACGCCGGGATGTTCCTGATTTTGTACTTCCGTATAGAGTTTGTTGGTAAAGTTCGGGATATCAAAGAACTCCTCCGCAGGCTTTAAGCCTCCTCCGCCCAGGAAGATCACCATAAATACCACAATGGCGATCACCGCCACCAACGCACAGGAAATAATGGCAATGGTGGTTACACGGCTGCGCTTTTCCTCCATCTCCTGCTTTCTGCGACGATCCGCCTCTTGGCGGCGTTGACTCTGTATTGCCCGAATGGACGGCGTTTCTGTGCGCAGTGCCTGGTTTTCCGCCACCTTCTGGGCTGTGGTCGCCGGGGTCTGCAGTACCAGCGGAGGCTTCTGCATACGGGTCACCGCATCCAAAGGCGGTGTGTTGTAATCAAACAACATCGTAGGATCTTTCCGGAACTCGTCCATATCGCTGAGCATCCGGGTGGCAGAGGGATACCGGTCCGCCACATTATGGGCCATTGCCTTCATAATGATCTGCTCCAGACCGCCGGGGATATTGGGGTTGAGCAGAGAAGGCATCGTTGCTCCGCCGTTGATGTGCTTAATGGCCACCGCTACGGGAGTCTCTCCATCATAAGGAGGCCGTCCGGCCATCATTTCATACATCACCACGCCCAGAGAGTACAGATCCGACCGGTCATCCACGCGACCGCCTTTGGCCTGCTCCGGGGAAATGTAGTGTACAGAACCCAGTGCTTCCTTGGTCAGGGTATTACCCCGGGAGATCATACGGGCAATACCAAAGTCCATCACTTTCACTGAGCCGTTTTTCAAAACCATAATGTTATGAGGCTTGATGTCCCGATGCACGATACCCTTGCCGTGGGCGTGTTCCAGCGCTTTGGCGATCTGAATCGCGAAGTGCAGGGTCTCCTTCCAGTTGAGGATCCCCTTTTTCTCCATATACTGCTTCAGAGTAATGCCCTCGATCAGCTCCATAACGATATAGTCCGCCATAATAGAGGTGGACACATCGTACACAGAAACAATATTGGGGTGACTGAGCATCGCAACCGCCTGACTTTCCGCGTGGAAACGGCGGCGGAAATCCTCGTCCTCCAAATTGTCATCTTTCAAAATTTTAATGGCTACCAGCCGGTTGAGCCGGTGACAGCGGGCTTTATAAACAACTGCCATACCGCCGGTGCCGATCACTTCCAGGACCTCATATCGGTTGTCCAGCAGGCGGCCTATGTATTTATCCTTTTCCATAAAAGATTCACTCCTTTCAAACCGGTCACAATGTAACCAGCACACAGGTTACATTGTCCGGTGCGCCCCGCTTTTTAGCGATATCCAGCAGACGCTGACAGCACTGCTCTCTATCCTGGCCGTGGGCCACCTCAAACAGCATCTCCTGCTCATCCAGCAGGTTAGACAAGCCATCGGAGCACAGCAGGAATGTATCGCCCCGTTCTGCTTTCTGATGGTGTGTATCGCACTCCACCATCGCTTCCGTGCCGATGGCGCGGGTAATCAAATTCTTACCGGGATAACGCTTGGCCTTTTCCGGTGTCAGTTCACCCCGGGCGACCATCATCTGCACCAGAGAATGATCGGTAGTCAGCTGCTTGATACCTTCCTTATCCACCAAATAGGCACGGCTGTCACCGATATTTACGATGGTTGCCTTTTTCCCGTGGATCAGCAGCGCAACTAAAGTAGTGCCCATACCCTCAAATTCCGGGAATTGCTGGGCCTGATCGTACACCGTAAAGTTGGCAAGCTTCACGGCATTGCGAAGTATGTGATCCAGTTCTTCCGGATCCATACCTGACTTCCAGGTATCTTTGATCTCCTGTGCGAAAACCTCTGCCGCAAGAGTGCTGGCCACATTGCCGGATTTGGCGCCGCCCATACCGTCACATACCACACACAGCAGTGTGTTTCTGTCCAGTATCTCAATTTGATAAGCATCCTGATTCTGGTCACGGATGCAGCCGGAGTCGGTTACTGCCCAATATTGCATAGGACTTCACTCCTTTCACAGATTCTTTCTTACAACGTATTTTGTTTGGTATATTTCCGTCGCAGCTGACCGCAGGAAGCATCAATGTCACTTCCCAGGGTGCGCCGCACGGTTGTGGTGAGACCGCCGTCCTCCAGTGTTTTCTGGAAGGCCGCCACCGCTGCCTTGGTGCTGGGTTTTAGGGGACTCTCCTCCACGTGATTTAAGGGGATTAGATTCAGGTGGGCAGGCAAGCCCTTCAGCCGGCTCAGCAATTCCTTGGCGTGCTCTTGAGTGTCGTTCACACCGTCGATCATCGCATACTCAAAATGGATGCGCCGGGAGGTTTCTTGATAGTACCGGCGGCAGGCATCCAAAAGTTCCTCGATAGGATAAGCCTTGTTCACCGGCATAATTTTGTTGCGGATCTCATTGTTGGGACCGTGCAAAGAAATAGCCAAGCTGATCTGTAGCTTTTTTTCAGCCAATTCGTCGATCTTCGGCACCAAGCCGCAGGTAGACAGGCTAATGTGCCGCATAGAGATATTCATTCCCTCGGGGCTGTTCACCAGTTCCAAAAACCGCAGCACATTATCCAAATTATCCAGCGGTTCACCAATGCCCATTAGCACGATATGAGATACCTGCAGACCGGAGTCCACCTGTGTAAACAACACCTGGTCCAGCATTTCATAAGGTTCCAGCTGCCGCACCAGACCACCCAGCGTGGAGGCGCAGAAAGCACAACCCATTCGACAGCCTACCTCCGTGGAGATACAGACAGTGTTGCCGTAATGATAGCGCATCAGCACCGTCTCCACGCAGTTGCCGTCGGACAGTTTCCAGAGATATTTGATGGTTCCGTCCTTCTGGGACTCCTGCTTACGGACCACTTCCGGAATGCGCAACGGGTACCGCTCAGACAGTGTATCCCGCAACGCTTTGGGCAGGTTGGTCATCTCGTCAAAGCTGCGCACGCCCTTGTGCAGCCAAGTATAGACCTGCTTGGCACGAAAGGCCGGCTGACCCAGTTCCTTAAGAACCGCCCCGATCTGCGTTATGGTCATGGATTTCAAATGGTTCATATTGCTCTCCGCAAACGGCAGATAAAGAAGCCGTCGGTATCATACTCCCCGGGCACCAGCGCCAGCATTCCGCTGTCATTTTTGGGGAAATTTGCCGGCAGGGGCAGGGGTTCTGTGGTAAATTCAGAATGGGTTTGGAGGAACTTTTCCACCACAGCCTCATTCTCCGCCCGTACCAATGTACAAGTGGAATACAGCAGCAGACCGCCTGGTTTTACATAGCGAGCGGCATTGCAGAGGATCTTCTCCTGCAGCTGCGGCAGTTGCGCCATATCCTGCAGATTCTTATAGCGGATGTCCGGTTTCTTCCGGATAATGCCATAGCCGGAGCAAGGCACATCCGCGATCACCGCATCCATCGCATTCTCCCACCGGGGGCAGAACACTGTAGCATCCTGCACCATAGGGGTGATGTTATCCAGTCCTAATCGCTCCGCACCCTTGCCGATCAGCTCCGCCTTGTGGGGGTACACATCGCAGGAAATGATACTGCCCTTCCCTGCCATACCCATCGCCGCGGCAAAACTCTTGCCGCCGGGGGCGGCGCAGCAATCCAGCACCTGCCGGGTATCTTCCGTCAGATCGGCGCACAATACACTGAGTCTGGCGGCGGGATCCTGTACGTAAAACAGTCCCTCCCGGAAGGAGTGCAGCTGCTCGATATTGCCCGTGCCGGTGAGTACCAGACAACCGGCAAGCCAGCCGTGGGGTTCTGCGGTGACGCCTTCCTCCTCCAGCTGCGCCGTCAGCGCCTGGGGCGTGATCTTCAGTGTGTTCACCTGGACGGTCATCGGAGGGATCTGATTGTTGGCCCGGAGCATCGGTTCTGTCCGCTCCTTACCCACATAGCCTTTCAAAAGGTTAATGATATCTGCCGGGTGACTGTATTTGTCCTCCCAGGAAACAGGCTCTTTCAAAGTACCTTTGGTGCGAACTGCGTTTCGCAGTACGCCGTTTACAAGGCCGGGAGCCGAAGGTTGTTTTTTGCAGTATTGTTTGGCCAGCTCCACGGATTCGTGGACTGCCGCAGATTCCGGGATCTTATCCATCAGATAGATCTGATACAAACCCAGATGAAGAATGTCCCGCAAGGCAGGATGCAGTTTCTTGATGCTGCCGGTAAGCAACTGCTGCAAATAAAAGTCCAGATATCCCCGGTTCTGAAGCACGCCGTAGCAAAGCCGGGTGGCCAGCGCTCCGTCCCGGCGGTCCAGCCGATCCCGAACAAGATACTCCTTCAGCACCCCGTTGGACCAGCCACCGTCCTTCCGGCAGGCGATCAGCACATTCAGTGCGGTCTGTCTGGCACTCATATTACAGCTCCAGAGGATGCCCGCGGAAATAGTCCAGGGCAGCCATCCGCTTGCCGCCTTCGGCCTGCAAAACCCGGACCTCCACAGCGCCCTGTCCACAGGCGATCTGAAGGCCGGTCTTGGTCAGACCCAAAACCGTACCGGCAGGAGCTTCCGTGGGATTGTCTACTACCGCAGTGGTGTACACCTTGAACAGTTTGCCCTGCAAAAGCATCGTGGCAACCGGCCAGGGGTTGAGACCTCTTACCTGGTTGTGCACCTGGCAGGCGGTTTTTGTAAAGTCAATGGGACACATTGATTTATCCAGCATCGGTGCGTAGCTGACCTGGCTGGGATCTTGGCTGGTAGCGCAAACCGTTCCCTTTTCTACGCTGCTCAGTGTTTCACTAAGCAGTTGAGCTCCCAGCACCGCCAGGCGATCCAGCAGTTCTCCGGCGGTTTCGTCGGGACCGATGGGGGTCTTTTTGCAGGCGATCATATCGCCGGCGTCCATCTCCCGGCACAGGTACATCGCGGTCACGCCGGTCTCCTCCAAACCGTTCAGCACCGCCCACTGATAGGGGGCAGAGCCGCGATACTGAGGCAGCAGGCTTGCGTGAATATTGATAAAACCCTTGGGAGCAATGTCCAGTACCTTCTGGGGCAGAATGCGGCCATAAGCCACCACCGCCACCACATCCGGCTGCAAAGCTGCCAGCTGCTCCACGGTCTCTTCCTCCCGGAAATTCTCCGGTTGGTAGACAGGGATCCTGTGCTCTAACGCCACTTCTTTCACAGGGGAATACACCAATTTCATCCCCCGACCCTTGGGCCGATCCGGCTGGGTATAGACGCCCACCACATCAAAACCGTCCGCAAGGAGCTTCTTCAAACAGGTCGCCGAAATATCCGGCGTACCCATAAACACAACCCGCATTGAGGTTCCTCCCTCGATTATTCTTCCTCGTCGTCACCCATCAGTTCTTCTTCTGTGAGATACTGCTCCATCAGCTGAGTGTAGAGGATGCCGTCCAGGTGATCCAGCTCGTGGCAGAAGCAGCGAGCGATCAATTCCTCACCCTCGGCCTCGTACCAATTGCCATTCCGATCCTGCGCCCGGACCTTAGCATAGTATGGCCGTTTTACAAGACCATATTTACCAGGCACACTCAGACACCCTTCCGCGCCTTCCTGCTCTCCATCGGTCTCCACCAGTGTAGGGTTCACCAGTTCCAGGATCTCCTCCCCGGTATCCACCAACACCACTCGGCGCAAAATGCCCACCTGCGGGGCCGCCAGACCCACACCGCCGGACTCGATCAAAGTGTCCTTCATATCGTCCAGTAATCTGTGCAGTTTGGCATCAAAATTCACAACTACCTTGCATACCTTATGCAGCGCCGGTTCTTGATCTGTCAAAATATTCCGAAGTGCCATAGTCGTTCCTCTCTAATCAAATCCGTTTACATCGATAAAGACGGACACGCCCCGGTTCTCTCGATCCTGAGAGAACTGTCGCAGCAGATGCGCCAGAAGCAGCCGCAAGGGCCGGGTCATTTTGCATCGCAGGGTCAACCGATAACGGAAATTATAGTTTATCTTGGGCACGGGACAAGGGGCTGGCCCCAGAACCGTACAAGTCTCGTTTTGATACATAGGCTCCTGCAACAGCTGCTGCAGGCTGGCCTTCAGCTTTGCCGCTCCGTGCAGAACCCGCCGCTCCTCCTGTCCGATCAGGGTGATCTCTGCCAGATCACCAAAAGGCGGGCAGCTCTGCATTTTCCGAAGACCGATCTCCATCTGGTAGAAGCTGTCATAATTTTGCTCCGCTGCCAGGGTGATCACATTATGCCCCGGCACAAAAGTCTGAATCATCGCCCGTCCGGCAGTATCTCCCCGACCGGCGCGTCCTACCACCTGGGTAAGCATATTAAACGTATTTTCCGCAGCACGATAGCTGTCGGTATACAATCCCAGATCTCCATCCAGCACGCCCACCAGCGTTACATCCGGCAAATTCAGTCCCTTGGCAACCATCTGGGTGCCGATCAGTACCGGAATATGCTCTTGCTGGAAGCGATCTAAGATCATCTCGTGGGTATTGGTGGCAGATACGGTATCCGCGTCCATCCGCTGCACCCGAATATCGGAAAAACGGCTTTCCAGCTCCTGCTGGACTTTCTGTGTGCCCACGCCCATCCGTTTCATTGGGCCGCCGCAGTTGGGACAGCGGGTGGGAGCAGGCTGAGAAAAGCCACAGTAGTGGCACATCAGTCGCTCATTGGCGCTGTGATAGGTCAGCCGCGCGTTACAGCGGGGACATTCAGGACTCTCCCGGCAATCCACACACACCAACGCCCGGCTGTTACCCCGGCGGTTCAAAAACAAAATTGCCTGCTTGCCTGAGCGCTCCGTATCCCGAATGGCATTCTGCAATGGTAGGCTTAAGGACAGATCATTGCCCAGCTTCAGCTCTTCCTTCATATCCACGATCTCTACCTTGGGCAGCGCCCGACCGCCAAAGCGGTTTTGCAGGCGGTAGAGGGTATGGGTGCCGGATTTGGCGTGAAACATTGTTTCGATACTGGGGGTCGCAGAGCCCAACAACACCAGTGCCTGTTCCTTCACGCCCCGCCAAATAGCAATATCCCGGGCGTGATACCGGGGGGCATTTTCGGATTTATAGGAATGCTCCTGCTCCTCGTCCAGAATCAGCAGACCCAGATTGGGACAGGGGGCAAACACCGCTGAGCGAGTGCCCACAATGACCTTGGCTTCTCCGGAGCGAACCCGTTTCCACTGGTCATAGCGTTCGGTAACCGGCAGGCTACTGTGGAGCACCGCCACCGCATCTCCGAAGTAGCCGGCCATACGGCCAAGCAGCTGGGGAGTCAGAGCAATTTCCGGCACTAAGAGCACCGCCTGTTTGCCCATATCCAGGGTTTTTTGAATCAATCGAATATAAACAGCAGTCTTTCCCGAACCGGTAACGCCGTATAAAAGCGCACTGCCAGGAGTCTGCTGCTCCATTTGGGCAGCCAGTCCATCAAAAGCTGCCTGCTGTTCATCATTGAGCGTCAGCGGGCCATCCGGCACTTCCGACCGGATCTGCCGGCAACGGAGGACCTCCCGCTGGGTCAGCGTCAAATATCCCATCTCTGCCAAACGGCGTACTGTGGCAGACTTGGCACCGGTAAAATAGCAGATCTCCTTCACAGGGGCAGCGCCCGCAGTACACAGCAGTTCCAACACACTGCGCTGCATCGCCGCGCTTTTGGGCCGATGGGATGCATATTCCAGGGCTTCCTCCGCAGGAACGGCCAGAGTGGCGACTTGCTCCTGCTTGTCGCCGGTTCTGCGCAAGAAATCCCGGTGGGCGGTGATCCACTTCTTTTTCAGAAGATAAGCCACAGCCTGTTCAAAATCTTCCTCGCAAGGCAGCGCGCTCCGCAGCACCTTGCCGTCGGTCTGGCCACCGCAATCCAGCAGCAGCTGCAAAAGGCATTGGGCGTTGCATTGACGGAGATTTTTCTCCTGCCAGCTGCGATCTTCCGTCAGGGCATAGGTATCCTGACTTTGAAACCACAGACCTGCAGGCAGCATCACCCGGACCGCATCGTAAAAGGTACAGAAATACCGTTCCCGCATAAACGCTGCCAGACGCAGCATCGTACCGCTCAACAACGGCGTTTCATCCAGCGGCCTTTCGATGGACTTCAGCCCTTCAGGACTGCCTTGTTCGACTGAGAGCACCACGCCCTCTGTGTGGCGATTGCTACGGCCGAAGGGTACGATGACCCGCATACCGGGTAAAACACCCATTTCCTCCGGATAAAAGTAGGAATAGGGCTTATCAATGGCAAAATTAGCCGCCGAAACAGCAATTTTTGCAATCATACAGCCCCTCCTCACTTTCTATGGACAGCAGAGGATTACACCTCTGCTGTAGGATTATCAATGCCTATAATATTCCTTTAAGGTTGCGGAAAGCTTGCCTTCCGCAACTTCCCGAATTGCCAAAGTCACAGGCTTCTCAGTCAGTTCTTCCTGCATCTCTTCCGCTTCGGAAGCAATCTGTCTTGCCCGGTCGGCAACCACATTTACCAGCAGGTAACGGCTATCCACATACTTCAGCATATCTGCTACAGGGGGGTACAACATAATCTATTTCCTCCATTTTCAGTCCGCCTCTCGGGCGATGATTTGTAAAATTTTATCGGCGCAGGTATCTACCCGGTCATTGATCACAATATGATCGTACTGCCTGCTCTGCTCCATTTCCCAGGCGACCCGCTTCTGGCGCACCTGGATCTGTTCCTCAGAGGTATCGCCCCTTCCACGAAGTCGGCTCTCCAGTTCCGCAAGAGACGGAGGCGCAATAAAGATCAGCACCGCGTCTTGTCGCTCCCGACGGACATTGAATGCGCCGTTTGGCTCGATATCCAGAATCACATTGCCTGTCAGAAGCTTTTCTTCCAGCTGTGCCTTGGGTGTTCCGTAGAAGTTCTCCATATGGGCGTCGTATTCCAAGAACTCGTTATTGGCGATCATCTTCCGGAACTTTTCTTTTGTCACAAAATAGTAACTGACGCCGTCGATCTCACCAGAACGGGGGCTGCGGGTGGTGGCAGAGACAGAGAATTGCAGATCTTTTCTTGCCGCCATCACTTTGGCAAGAACTGTACTCTTTCCCACGCCGGAAGCACCGGAGATCACAAACAATCTTCCTTTAGACATCTTTCTGCTCCTCCTGCTTCTCTCCCCATCTGGCGCCCAGCACATCCGGTGTCAGAGCAGACAAAATCACGTGGTCCGTATCCATCAGAATCACCGCTTTGGTCTTTCGTCCGTAGGAAGCATCGATCAGCATCCCCCGGTCTCTGGCTTCCTGGATCACACGCTTAATGGGAGCTGAGTCCGGCTCCACAATGGCCAATACACGCTGAGCGGCCACCATACTTCCAAAACCAATTCCAATCAGTTTCATATCTGCCTCACTCAATATTCTGGGTCTGTTCCCGGATCTTTTCCAGTTCGGCCTTGATCTCCACCACGATTCGTGTCAACTTCACATCGGTGCATTTCGAGCCGATGGTGTTGGCCTCCCTGTTCATTTCCTGCAGCAGGAAGTCCAGCTTCCGGCCCACGGCACCGCCGGTGCTAAGCATTGTGTTCATCTGCTGCAAATGGCTGCGCAGACGGACAGTCTCCTCGTCCACAGCAACCTTGTCCGCAAAGATGGCAGCCTCCGTCAGAATGCGACTCTCATCAATAGCGATATTTGCCAGCACTTCCTTTAGTTTATTCTCCAGGCGGGTGCGATAGTCTACAACTGTCTGAGAATTTCCCTGCTCTACCTGGCTAACCAAAGAAAGGATGGTCTCGCCCCGGCTGCGCAGATCCCGATCCAGAGCCTGTCCCTCAGCCTCGCGCATAGCATTATAACCTTCCAGAGCCTTGTTTACCACGCCCATCAGATCAGCCAGCAACTGCTGCTCATCCACCTGGGGTTTTTCCAATACAAACACCTCGGGCAGCCGGGAAAGGCTGCTGGTGGTGGCATCATTCTGGACACCAAACTCCTCTGTCATCCGCTGCATAGCAGACAGATAGCTCTTCAGCACCTCGGTGTTCAGTGTTACCTGCACCTCATCGCCGCCCTCACTGCGGACGGTGATGAACACATCCACCTTACCCCGGGAAATGGCGTTTTTCACAGCCTGTTTCACCGCGTCCTCACCAAAGGACAAAATTCTGGGAAGGCGGACGGAACAGTCCAGATAACGGTTGTTCACGGAGCGCAGCTCCACGGTAAATTCCCGGCCGTTTACCACTTCCACGGCACGGCCGTAGCCGGTCATACTCTTGATCAAGTCTCTTCCTCTTTTCCTTAGCCTGAGCAATATAATCCGAACACGCCTGAGTGGGCGTCTGATTGGCTCAAACTTCCTTTTATTCATTGATGGGCGTCAGCCCATCTGCTTCATATAAGATCGCCCGATCCAATCATTCATCCCCCTCAGGTCGAAGATTTCTGAACTGTGCGGTCGGTTTGAGGCGAGGCGTCGCTTTGCAGACGGGCTTTGTGCCCTTCAAGAAGCGACAACGATGCATCGGGGCGACCCCACTGTTCAGAAACGGGTTCGGGTTATATTGCTCAGGCTAGCAGTCCGGCGGATATTCCGCCGGATATGCTCTTATTACTCAGATTGTGTTGCAGGCTCCGTTTCTTCTATCACCGGCTCCTGCAAAGTGGCCGATACCTGATAGGTATCAATGGCACCCACATCCTTGTATTTGCTGTTAATGGTAACTTGTGCCTTCATAGTAGCCGCTCCGATCTGCGCGCCGGAGAAGTCTACTGTGATAGAAATATCCGTTTCCTGCATCGCTTCCACATCGCTGATAGGACCGCGGACCGTCACATCCAAAGCCTCTGTGATCACATCCACTTCCAGACCTTCCGGCACATTGACTGGAGTGATATTGGTGATGCGGAAGGTTTTCTTCTGCAGCTGTGGGAATTTGATCTCCACCTTCGCTTCCGTTACGGCGGTCTCATTGGTAACACCCTCCGGCAATTTAATCTCATAGCTCAGGTCCTGATCCGACAGGATCTCCGCCAGATTGATGCTGCCCAGCTCTACCGTTTCCAATTCCTCCAGATCCTTGTCGCTGCCGGATACCCAAATAGTCTTGGGGTTGATATTGATGGAACTGTTCTTTCTGGTAGCACCGCCGCCGTCAGTGACATTTAAGGTCAGTTTGATTTCTTTCATCCGCTGGATCTTCAGAGTAACGGTTACCTTCTCCACTTCTGTGGTGACCATTTCCGCATCCACTGGGTTTCCTTCCCCATCGCACAGGGTGTAGATGCACTCTTCGATCAGAAGCTCCCTTGCCTGGCTCAGATCCACCCGGATTACCGCCTTTTCCACGTTCCGCATCACGGACTCCGGACCGGAAACCGGAATGGTGGTGTGGCTAAGCTGAACATTCTCTTTGTCGGCAATAAAGCCTGTCGGCACAGATGTTCCGCCGTAGTCGATCTCCACAGGAATATTCTTGCTGATTTTGTTTTCCACCTTAATGGTGATCAGGTCTGTACTGGTGCTTTGCACCGTCACCGCATTGTCGGCAATGTTACCGGGATAAGCAACCGAGTAGGTCAGATTATGAGTGCCGGGTTCCCGGATATTCACCACGTTGGACAAAACATTGATGTTGGATTCGTTCAGTAAATTCAAATCTGTGCGGTTTCCCTTCAAAGCCAGAGTTACCACCGGATTTTCACTGACGATCATCAGTCCCCGCTGATCCAGTGTATCGATGTTTTGCAACACCACCGGAATGTTGTAATAGGTCTTTTCCGATTCGGGACTGATCACCGTGATCACATAAACCCACAGAGCAAAAGCAATGACAGCTGACAGTAGGATAGAGAGAATTTTATTTTTCATCGTTGCTTCCCCCCTTATCCTTTTTCTGTAGCATTTGCGTCAATTTTACCGTCAAACTCTTCTGCGGAACCTCTTCATCGGGACACAGCTCATTCCGCAGCAAGCGTTCCAATGTTTGTGCAGCCAGATGGCGCTTCAGCATACCGCCCACCGCCACGGAAATGGCACCAGTCTCCTCAGAAACCACCACCACCACAGCATCGGATACCTCACTCATACCGACCGCCGCACGATGCCGAGTTCCCAGATCCAGGCTGAGCCGCTCACTTTCCGACAACGGCAGCACACAGCCTGCCGCAGTGATCATACCGTCGCGGATGATCATAGCGCCGTCGTGGAGCGCAGCTTTCGGGAAAAAGATGTTCCGGATCAATTGCTCGGACACCTTGCCCTCGATCATCGTACCGGTCTTAAAATATTCATCCAGCCGGTTATCCCGGGCAAAGACGATCAGTGCACCCACTCGCTCCCGGCTCATACTTTCGCAGGCACGAACCGTCTGGGCAATGATCTGCTCCATCTCCTGCTGGGGTTTTCTGGTGCCCAGAAACGTGGTCAGCTTCACATAGCTTAAATGATCGATCATCCGGCGCAGCTCCGGCTGAAACAACACCACCAACGCGATCAAGCCAACCGCAAACACCTGATTGATGATGAAATTCAACACATTCAATCCCAGCGCATTGGGACCTGTTATCCAGGAAATGATCAGAGCGATCACCAGAATCCGGGCGATCCGCATTGTGCCGCTGGATTTCAACAGAGGCAACAGCTTATAAATCAGAAAAGCTACGATTACAATATCCAGATAGTCCTGCCAACGCATTCCAAGGATCTGTTGACCGATTGCTTGCAAACCTTCCATAATTGCCCCTCTTCTCCAGTAATTTCTATCTATTTGCCAGCACTTTTTAGCACTTGGCATAACTAGCCTATTATCTATTCTATTATAGCGGATTGTGTTTGTGATAGCAATAGTTATTCACAATTTTTTTACGAATAACCGGTCAGTTTTTCTGCAGCCAGCAACAGATTTCCCGTCTGCCAGGCAGCGGCATCGTGACCGAAGCTGACCCGCACCGTTCCCGTTTCCAGAGTGCCTGCGCTTTGATGGGCCAAGGGGGCGCAGTGCAGACCTGCACGGACAGCGATCCCCTGCTGTGCCAAAATTTTCGCGGCATCCTCACAGTCCATATTGGGTACAAATGACACCGTTCCGCTCTGGTGGTCACCTGAGAACACACGCATACCCAGTTTCTTCAGTCCCTGTACGCAGCGCTGCACCTGATGCTGCTGCTTTGCCAGTATCTGCGGAATTTCTGCCTGCTGCAGATAGGCGATTCCCGCAGATAAGCCGGCGATCCCCGGTACATTCAGCGTACCGGCCTCCGCACCATCCGGTAAAAAGTCCGGCATCTGTTGCTCCCTCGACATACTGCCGGTTCCGCCTTGTACCAGAGACACCGGCAATCCTCCACACAGCAAAAGACCGGTCCCCATAGGTCCCAGCAGACCCTTGTGACCGGGCATCGCGATAAAATCCGCACCCAGTTCCCCCATATTCACAGGCAAAATCCCCGCGGACTGGGCGGCATCTATCACAAAGGGCACTCTGTGCAATTTGCATAATCTCGCCATTTCCTCCACTGGCAGAATATATCCGAACACATTGGATACGTGGGTAAACACTGCCGCATCCACCCCTTGTTTCAACGCCCTCTTCCAATCTTCCAGGGTATCTTCCCAGTCAAACAGCTTGCGGCCTGCTACGATTACTTTCGCCCCCAGGGCATACAGCGGGCGGGTGACCGCATTGTGCTCAAACCCGGTGATCAGTACCCGATCACCGGGTTTTACCAATGTCCGGATGGCCATATTCAGCCCATAGGTGCACGAAGATGTCATTACCACCTGCTCCGGACTACAGGAAAACAGTTCCCCCGCCCGCTCCCGGCAACGCAGCACGGTTTTAGCTGCGGCCAGAGTGGCAGGATAACCTCCCCTGCCGGGATTGCCGCAGTTTTCCAGTGCGCAGCGCACCGCCCTGTATACCGATTCCGGTTTGTGAAAGGAGGTTGCGCCGTGATCCAGATAGGTCATAGCCGCAATTCCTCAACTCTTCCTTCCTCTCCCAGTGAATAGGCGCTGCGGAACGACACTCCTGCGTTCCGTAGCAGAGACGCAGCCACCAGCATATCCCCGCAAGGCATCCGCAGACTGTAGCCGCAACCCTTCTCCTCCATCCATCTGGGTGTCCGCTGAATCGTACACTCCACTCCCGCCCGTCTTAACACATCTTCTGCCCGCTGGGCAGGTGTCACGGAACGGAAGGTTATGATACAATTCTTCATAAAAAACCCCCCGAACCAATTTATGTTCGGGAGGGAACTTCTGTGTTGGATTTGTCTTAGGATTCTTCCAGCAGACACACTGCGTGGCAGGCCATACCACTGCCGTCGCCGGTGAAGCCCAGCTGTTCTTCCGTTGTGGCCTTCACATTGATCCGGGATAACTCCACCTGCAGTGCCTGGGCGATATTTTTCTGCATCTGGGGAATATATTCCTTTAATTTGGGCCTTTGGGCAATCATCGTCACATCCACGTTGCCCACCCGGTAACCAGCGGCGGCGATTTTATCCGCCACCTGCATCAGCAGTTTCAGAGAATCTGCACCCTTGTATGCAGGGTCAGTGTCAGGAAAATGTCTGCCGATATCCCCCAAACCGGCGGCACCCAGCAGGGCATCGGATACTGCGTGGAGCAGAACATCCGCATCGGAGTAACCCAAAAGACCCTTTTCAAAAGGAATGGTGACACCACCCAGGATCAGATCCCGGCACTCCACCAATCTATGCACATCATATCCGTGTCCGATTCTCATTGTGCTTCCTCCAAACAAATGCGGGCTATGGTCAGATCCATCGGAGTCGTAACCTTGATATTGCGCTCGTCACCCTCCACGATCCGCACCGCCATTCCCATACGCTCCACCGCCGAGCAATCGTCGGTAATGGTGGCGTTGTCTTTTTTTGCCTGTTCCAGCGCGCCCTTCAGCAGGTCAATGTCAAAGACCTGAGGAGTCTGGATCGCTTGCAGGGTGCTGCGATCCGGGGTAGCTGTCACCAGGCCGCCGGAAACCACCTTTACGGTGTCCTTCACCGGCACACCGGGCGCTGCTGCGCCGTAGGTACTGGCTGCGCGGACGGTTCGGTCAATCACCGCTTGGGTGATCAGCGGTCTTGCTCCATCGTGAATGGCTGCCAGCCGGACTTTTTTCGACAGAGCCGACAAGCCGCTACGGACAGATTCCGCCCGATCTGCGCCCCCGACCACTACCGCCCGGACTTTATCCATATCCCGGCAAAGAGCCGCGATCTGCTCGATCAGATCTGTACGGGTCACGATCACGATCTCCCGAACTGCATCGCAGGCTTGAAACGCCCGGACCGAGTGGACCACCATCGGCTCTCCTGCCAGCGGTGCCATTACCTTATCGATGCCACCCATCCGGGAAGCATTGCCGGCGGCCACGATCACCGCGCCGCAATACGGCAAAGGCAGCACCTTGCGTATGGCATTTGTTAGTTTGGAAACATCCATATTACAGCTCCTTAATCAGCTTCTTAAAGTACTCTCCCCGAACCATAAAATTCTTAAACTGGTCAAAGGCCGCAGCTGCGGGGCTCAGCAGCACCACATCCCCCGCCTGGGCGTCCGCTGCAGCTTTGTACACAGCGGACGTCAGATCGCCGCAATCTATGATCTGCGGATAACCGGTTCTGTAATTGGGCGCATTTTCCACCGCAGCGCGGATCTGCCCGGCGGTGGCGCCGTTTAAGTACAGTTTCTTTACCCGCTCGCAGATCACCGGCCCTAGCACATCGTAGGGAATGTGCTTATCATAGCCGCCGGCGATCAGCAGCACCTGTTGGCTGAAACTGTTAAGGCCCGCAATGGTCCGGCTGGGAGAGGAGGCGATGGAGTCGTTATAATAGCGCACGCCGTCTTTGACCCGCACCAGCTCGATCCGATGCTCCACACCGCCAAACTCCCGGGCTACCTTGCGTATGATTTCGTCTTCCACCAGACCCTCTACCGCCAAAATGGCAGCCATATAATTTTCCACATTATGCACCCCGGGGATAAGAATATCCCGGGTATCCAAAACCGGATCGCCGTTCCGGCAGATCATATCCCCCTGCAAGCATACGCCGTTTTCGTTGTGGTGCAGGCGGGAGAAATACCGGGTCCGGCCTTTTCCGGAAAATTCCCTGGTAATGGCATTGTCTGCATTGAGAACCAGCAGGTCGTCCGCCATCTGGAAACGGAACAGATTCTTTTTCGCCTCCACATATTCATCCATATCCTTGTGGACATCCAAATGGTTGGGTGCCAGATTGGTGACCACCGCCACGTGGGGGCTGCGGCGCATATCCATCAGTTGGAAGGAGCTCAGCTCTACCACCGCAAAATCTATCACCTGCATCTCATCCAGCAGGGGCAGCAGGGGCGTACCGATATTGCCACCCAGCCACACGGTCTTCCCCGCCGCCTTCAGCATTTCGGAGATCAACGTGGTGGTAGTGGTCTTTCCGTCAGAGCCGGTGACTGCCAGAATGGTACAGGGGCACAGTTCAAAGAACACTTCCATCTCGCTGGTCACTTCCGCGCCGGATTGACGCAGCTGCTCCAATGCAGGATTGGCAGGATGCATACCGGGGGTGCGGAACACCATATCCGCTGCCAGTCCATCCAGATAGGTTTCTCCCACCCGGAGCTGACAACCAAGCTGCTCCAACTCCAGCACTTCTTCCTCCAGCTGTTCCCGTGGCGTTTTGTCACAACCGATGACCCAGCAGCCATACCGGAGCATCAGCCGCACCAACGGGCGGTTGCTGACGCCCAATCCCAGTACCGCAATGGTTTTTCCCTGCAGAGAGGTAAAATAATTTTCCAAAATTCGTTCCATTCCTGCCACCTCGTCTCGGCAATACTTTTCTAAGATATAGTATAGCCATTTTCCTGTAAATTTGCAAGATATTTGACAACCGGACCCAAGCGCAGTACAATAACGGCAAATAAGGCATAAGGACAAGCTATTATGAAAGAGAATTTTCACACCCATACAGCCCGATGCCGTCACGCCACCGGTACGGAGGAAGAATATGTGCAGCAGGCCATCGCAGGCGGACTGCAGATTCTGGGTTTTTCCGATCACACCCCCTTTCGCTTCCCCGGCTCTTATTATTCCCATATGCGGATGTATCCGGAGGAACTAAAAGACTATGTGACTACCGTTCTGGCACTGAAAGAAAAATACGCCGGACAGATCGATATTCGGCTGGGTCTGGAGGTAGAATACTACCCCGATCGCATCCCTGCCCTGCTGGATATGATCGCGCCGTTTGAGATTGAGTATTTGCTTCTGGGGCAGCATTGGTGCGGAAACGAGCAAAACGAGCCCTACAACGGCCGCCCCACCGAGGATGTGGCACTTTTGAGCCGGTATTGCGATCAGGTGATCGCCGGAATGCAGACGGGACTGTTTTCCTATGTTGCCCATCCGGACCTGCTGTATTTTGTGAGTGATCCAAAGGCTTACGCCACCCAAATGACCCGGCTGTGTCTGGCTGCCAAGGAGTTATCTGTACCGCTGGAACTGAATTTCCTGGGTCTGCGGGAGCATCGTCAGTATCCCCGGGAGGATTTCTGGAAGATCGCGGGAGAAATCGGCTGCCCGGTGGTTTTCGGCTGCGATGCCCACCAGCCACAGCACGTAACGGATGCCCCCTCAGAAAAAACAGCGCTGGAAATGGTAGACACTTACCGGCTGCAGTTTCTGGATTCCGTTCCTATCCACCCCTGGAGCAACGGGGGTATTTGACAATTGCCTTACTTTGGGTTACAATATTTCAGCGACCAGGTCGGACAGCCGCGGCTGAGCTCCGAAAGGGCTCAGGTGAGGAAAGTCCGGGCTTCACAGGGTAAGGATAACGGGTAACGCCCGCCGGGGGTGACCCCAGGACAAGTGCAACAGAGATATACCACCTAATAGCGGCAAAGCCGCCGTTAGGCCAGGGTGAAAAGGTGGGGTAAGAGCCCACCCGGCCTATGGAGACATAGGTTTTACGATGTAAACTCTATCCGAAGCAACACCGTGGGAGAACATATGGCTGACCCGGCCGTTCTCAGGAGGTGGCTGGAACCCGTGAGTAATTGCGGGTCTAGATAGATGGCTGTCAAGACAGAACCCGGCTTATAGGCCCGGTCGCGCCCCAAAAAATCAGCACCGCAGAAGAATACTTCTGCGGTGCTTTTCTATTTGCTTATTCTGCCTTCGGCTGGGGCGCTGCCAGGCCTGTCACATCGGACACAGGCAGAGAAAATGCAATGCCTTGCGCCTTTTTGCCCATACCCATTCTGTTGTAGAGGGCGTTGAGCACCTTATCCCGCAGTTCCTTTTCCACCACCATCATCAGGATCTCCTTATCCGCGTGGATGGTAATGCCGAAAAAGGCCGCCTCAGATTCCTTAGCCACGCCGCGGGCGTTGAGGATCGTGCCGCCCCGGACACCCTGCTCCCGGGCTACATCCATCGCCTCTTCGGCAAAACCGGCATTCACTATAGCAAAAATCACTTCGTGGTTGTTGGTTATCATTGGTTCTCCTCCTTCTTCAGGCGGTTATTACTCAAAAATTGATACAAACTCACACCGATCACACTGGACAGCGGTACCGCAAAGGCAATGCCCTTGCCGTTGCGGATGGTGGCAAACTTCTCCTCCAGGCACTGCATAACCGTCTCCACCATATCCTCCCGGACCACGCTGAGGATCACACCTTTGTTGATATTCAGACCCAGCATATCAATCAGCTCTGAATTGGCAGTGCCTTTGCCTGCCAAAACGGTCTGAAAATTCACTTCAAACTGGCTCAACACATCCAAATAGAACTCGGTCTTGGAGCGGTCCACCACGGTAAATACCAGTTTGAGCTTTTTGATCGCCGATTCGTTCACTGTATTTGCCATTCCGCCGCCCCCTTTACATAAAGTTGATGATCTGCTGATCATCTGCATCCAGGATCCGCTTCATAGCCCGCTTCTCCTGAATCCGGTTATGGATGATTCCCCGGAAGCCCAAAAACTGAATGGTGATCAGCGGAGCCATTGCCACCAGAGCCACCACGCCGAAGGCGTCCCGCAGCACCGCATCGGCACCGTGAGTACCCACACACACGCCGATGGCAAAGGGCAGAACGAAGCCGGAGGTCATCGGACCGCTGGCCACGCCGCCGGAATCGAAGGCAATGGCTGTGTACACAGGGGGAACAAACAGCGACAGAGCAAGGGACAGGAAATATCCGGGAATGATGCAATAGACCAAAGAGAAATCGAAGACGATCCGTACCATAGACAGAGCGATGGCTGCGCCCACACCGATGCACAGGCCCACCAGCATTGACTTGCGGGTGATATAACCGCCGGTCACTTCCTCCACCTGGGAGTTCAGCACGTGGATGGCCGGCTCAGCCAGCACCACCAGAATGCCCATCAGAAGGCCCAACCCTGTAACCAACCAGGGATTCATCGTCGAAAGGGCCATGCCCAGCTTGTAGCCGATGGGCATAAAGCCCACATTGACGCCGGTAAGGAAAATCACCAGACCTGCATAAGTGATTACCACACCTACGCCGATCCGCATCAGTTGCCGCATCGGCAGGCGCAGGAAGGCGATCTGGCAGCCAACAAAGAACAAGACGATCATACCCAAGGCAATAGCCACCTCTTTGGAAGTATGAGCAGCTGTATGCAAGAAAGAACCGAAAATATCCGCATTTACAGAAAAATCCGGCACGGAATAGGACAGATCAGATGTGGAAAAAACACCCAGCAGCAGCACTGCCAGAATGGGGCCTACCGAGCACAGGGCCACCATACCGAAGCTATTCTCCTGGGAACGCCGGTCACCCAGCACGCTGGAGATACCCACGCACAATGCCATAATAAAGGGTACTGTGATGGGTCCGGTGGTCACGCCGCCGGAGTCAAAGGCCATCGGCAGCAGCGGCAGCCGATCTCCCACCGCCAGCATCAGTGCCAGTGAGAACAGCAGCATATAAAACAGCATCAGGATCATTGCCAGCCGACGACGGAACACGATCCGCAAAATGGCAACGATCAAAAATGCGCCCACACCGATACCAACCGCATAGATCAGCACTGTACCGTTCATCACGGAGCTGACCTGCTTAGCCAGCACCTGCAGGTCCGGCTCTGCCACGGTGATCAGCAGGCCCATAGCAAAACACACACTCAGCAGCAGCCACAGTTTCTTCTGCCGGGACAGGCCGGCACCTATGTGAGTACCCATCGGAGTCATTGCCAGATCCGCACCCATATTAAAAAGGCCAATGCCCAGGACTAGCAGAATCGCGCCTACCGTGAAGGTGATCAGTTCTGTCCGTGTCATAGAAAACCACGGCAGCAGCGCAACCAGATAGACGATCAGTGTGATCGGCAGGGCGGAAATCAACGCTTCTTTGATTTTCGCTTGCAGCTCTCTCAAGATTTTTCACACTCCCATTTATTTTTCAAAATTATAACATAACTTCCCGGAAAATCCTAGTGTAAAACCGGAAATAATTGTAACGAAAGGGTAAAGACCCCCAGTCCGAAGACTGGGGGTCTTGTAAGCGTTTTGGAATCAAGAATTACTCGTAGATCTCGGTAACAACGCCGGAACCAACGGTACGGCCACCTTCACGGATAGCGAAACGCAGGCCCTTCTCGATAGCGATGGGGGTGATCAGCTCAACATTCATAACAACGTTGTCGCCGGGCATACACATCTCAACGCCCTCGGGCAGGCTGATGATGCCGGTAACGTCAGTGGTACGGAAGTAGAACTGAGGACGATAGTTGTTAAAGAAGGGGGTGTGACGGCCGCCTTCTTCCTTGGACAGGACGTAAACCTGACCTGCAAACTTGGTCAGAGGCTTGATGGAACCGGGCTTGCACAGAACCTGGCCGCGCTCGATTTCTTTCTTGTCAACGCCACGCAGCAGAGCACCGATGTTGTCGCCAGCTTCTGCGTAATCCAGTAGCTTGTGGAACATTTCGATATCGGTACAAACAGTTTCCTTCTTCTCCTCACGCAGGCCGACGATCTCGACCTTATCGTTCTTGTTGATCTGGCCACGCTCAACACGACCGGTAGCAACAGTACCACGGCCGGAGATGGTGAAGACGTCCTCAACGGGCATCAGGAAGGGCATATCAGCCTTACGGTCGGGAGTAGGAATGTACTCGTCGACAGCATCCATCAGAGCCTTGATGCAAGCGTACTCGGGAGCGCTGGGATCGTTGGACTCGGAGATCAGAGCGTTCAGAGCGGAACCCTGGACAACAGGGATGTCGTCGCCGGGGAACTCGTAGAAGGACAGAGTCTCACGGATCTCCATCTCAACCAGCTCCAGCAGCTCGGCATCGTCAACCAGGTCAGCCTTATTCATGAACACAACGATAGCGGGCACGCCAACCTGACGAGCCAGCAGCAGGTGCTCCTTGGTCTGAGCCATGGGGCCGTCGGTGGAAGCGATAACCAGGATAGCGCCGTCCATCTGAGCAGCACCGGT
>JAFQGT010000014.1 GCA_017415425.1 Oscillospiraceae bacterium
CGGCCAACATACAAGCCACACTTGGAGTTACAAATATCACAATACCACAAGCGCCGGTAACAATCAGCACATAACTTCAAGTTGTACCAGCTGCGGTGGTATTCCCGTACAAAAAACCATATCAAACTGTATTTATAACGCCAATAATGTTTGCAGAATCTGCGGCACACCAGCCGGGTATCAGCCGTGGTCCGCACCACATCTAACACAATAGATTTAAGAGACCGTAGGGCGGCCGATGGACACTCCTATAAATTCTATTGACCCAATTCATGTCTTTGCGAAAGCCCCATTTTGTCTGCGCAGCTAACAACTTCCCTATCTCGCTGCCCTTGCTAAGAGTCGCAGGATTTTTATATAGCAGATGGCATAAAACTGGTTAATTAGACGAAAAAACAAAAATTTTTTGATCGGTGTCCCGTTTTGCCCCCTTTCTTTCGTTTTAGTTGATAGAACCGAAAGAAAGGGGGTGAATGATATGTGGAAAAAGGCAATTCTGATCGCGCTTTGTTTTATGCTGATCTGTATCCCGGAGGTGTATGCGGGTTAACCCAGACTGGCAACAGTCCCAGAACCTTCCTTAGAGTTTTCCGGAACGACCGCAACCTGTGAGTATCAGCTTGTTGACACTGGAAAAAGCATTCGCGTCACTATGGAACTGTGGCAGAATGATACACTGGTGGATTCCTGGACAAAAACAGGCACCTCTGTTGTTACAATGAGTGAGACCTGCGCTGTGAGTCGGCTACGCAACTATACTTTGACGGTTAGTGGCACATCCGGAGGCGTGTCTTTCGGCCCTGTGTCCGTGACCAAGAGATGTCCGCTTTTTTAATCACCGTTAGGCAAACAACCCGCACAAGATACCCGTTATTGGGACGCCCAATAACATTGTAATTCAATGGCAGAAAGGAGTTCTAAGTATGCTGAAAAAGATTTGCTTTCTAATGTTGGTTTTTCTTCTTTGTTGTTGCTTGACAGTACCTGCGTTTTTTCAGGATTATCCTGTGAATTTGGAAAAGATCGATGTGAGCGGAGAAGATTTGGAGACAGTGGCTATAGATGAAGATTCTACAATTTGGGAAACAGTTGAGACTGATGCAGAAAGTGTGCGTGCATCAGATTATGTGCTAACTATAGAAAGGGATCCGGAGTATTTGCAGTGGCTTTATGGCACCCCCAAAGAGGTCTTGTCCGGCTCTACCGCAAAACTGCTGGAATTCTTTATGGAATCTAATTATATGGGCCAGCAAGTGTATTCCTGTTCTTCTGTGCCTGTAAATCCGGTAGTATTGGATTACACTTACCATACGGCGTTCTCGGAACTGATTACCAGAAAGGATTTTTTGAAACAGCTGGATCACTATGCAGAAAATGCTTTGGGCAAGAGCACCGATTTTAACGCGGATGAAATTAAGTTAAAAAAAGTGTTGGAGCAAGCTCCTGTAAAAGCACTTATGGGAAATGTACGAAACTTTTCTTCGCAATATCCAAATTTGCAAAGCTTACAAGTAGAGACCGACACAACCGTAGCGGCAACAGCAGTGGGTGGTTATGTTGGCACAATCAATGGAATAAATTACTATTCTGCAGGTACAATTAGCACCGCTAACAATCTTAGTGCTGAAGTTTGTGTTCCTAATCGCGAATGGGTACCTGAAGAAATTAGCGATATTAACGACATTTATGATTAAGCTGGCAACACCCGCTTGGCAGACCCAACCACTGTTTTCAATTGCCATTCGTATGCTTGGTATCGTTATGCTAATAATAATCCGTACTGGATCATGAACATTACGCAGTTCCGGAATGATGGTGCTTGTACGCAAATTGACCTATCATCTGTTCAAGAGAAAGATATAGTCGTATATTTGGATGCCAATAATAACCCGCTACATTCAGGTGTTGTGTATAGTGTTAGTTCTTCTGGTGCAGTGACAATTTGCTCTAAATGGGGGCAGGCTGGAGTTTACTTGCATGCTATTAACAATGTTCCTGACGATTACTGTTCAAATCCTTATACTGGGACAATTCGTTGTTATTTTTACAGATACCACGATTATACATACGGATATACTCGCAACGAGTATCATACAGGCGCACGCCATTATTTCCAATATGCGGATATATGCGATGTCTGCAAAAAACAAGTAAATACAATATGGAGAAGTGTTGCGTGTAGTGGTCCTCCCTGTACTTTGCCGTTAGGGATGACCCCTATCTATGAAATTATGTAATGTTTTCAAAAGCATCGTGACAAATTTTTCTATAAATGGCAACAGGGCAATCGATGATTGCCTTTACACATAGATATTTGCGCATAAATAGAGCTGTAGATTCACTGCTACTTGTGCGCTTTTTTGTTTTGCGGAATAATATGATTTTGCAGGAGGGAATCAATATGAAAAAATGTCTATGCCTTATACTATCGCTGATAATGCTCTTATTGATTGCCGGCTGTGATACGCCAGCTGCTGATACGCCTGCGCAACCCACTGACGAAACCTCTACGCAGCCGACGGAAGATGCGCCTGTGCTGCCGCCCCAAAGAATTTACGGATACGCCTCCGGTGATCTTGGAATGAAGTATACATTTTCGATAGCTATAGAGAAGGCGGAGGTGATTGCCAGAGTTCGTATCGGCGATTGGTTAGGAGAGGATACAGATCGGTTTTCAACATATTATGAGGCTGAGGTGTTACAGTGTTTCAGGGGGGACATTCCTGATACATTCGTATTAAAGCAACCTGGCTGCTCAATAGCGACCTTTGAGACTGATCCCTTATACACCTATGGTAATGAGTTTTTGGTTTTTTTGGGCGTGGGCGATGAAAACAATGCGCTTGGTTACACACCAATCTACTATACTATAGGAGTACACTCCACAATGTTGGCTGTCTCCTATGACGAAAGTGGCAACTGTTACTATACTGATTGGCTGGGTTGGATGGGCGAATCTATGGACATTTCTACAAATTACGCAGAAAATCAGGAGATATATACCCAGGTGTTAGCCAGGGCCAGGGAAGATGATCCTGTCCGTGCGCGCCCCCTCCGCTATATTTTTGCAGAACAAGATGTGATTTCTTTACTGAACGACCTGTAAATGCACGATATTTGTTATAGGAGGAAATATATATGAAAAAACTTCTATGCCTTATAATGTCACTGGTAATGCTCTTATTGATTGCCGGCTGTAATACTCCGGCTGCTGATACGCCTACACAGCCGACGGAGGAATCGCCTGTTCTGCCGCCTACAAGAATTGGAGATCATCCAAAAACGGTGTCACTTTATAAGCATCATACCTTTGAAGAAGCGGTAGAGGAATCAGATGCTATTGCGAGAATTCGTATTGGCGATTGGCTGGGCGAAGTAACAGAAGGTACCAACACTTATTTTGAAGCAGAGGTATTAGAGTGTTTTAAGGGAGAACTTTCTAAAACATTTATATTGGCACAGAATGGCACCTCTAGAAGTACGATTGGCGGTTTCCCCTTGTTTACCTACGGAAACGAGTTCCTTGTTTTTTTAACACGGATACCCGATTGGTATGACGATCTGCCGGACTACCTAAATACGGATTATGAAGTGTACTGGATTACTGGAGTTTATGTAACAATCCTTGATGTTTCCTATGACGACAGCGGTAACCGTTATTATGCTGCAACCCCCTACGCTGGTGGCAATGCAACTTTTGGTGAAAGTATGGATATTTCCACCAACTATATGAAGGATCGGGAGCTTTTCAAGCAGATATATGCCAACGCAATTGCGGATGATCCCATCCGTGCCGAAACCTATCACCCGTATCCCTATGTGTTTGCAGAAGCAGATGTGATCGCTTTAATAAAGCGCTATCTGTAACTTGATTATTTACAGGAGGAAAACGTTATAAATAAGAAATTTATTGTGAAATCATTTAGTATCATCCTTTCTTTCGTACTGCTGCTAACCTCGTCCTCTGTTGTATTGGCGCATTCCAGTTCACAGAGTGGAATTTTGAAAGAAACCTATCATCCAATTGGCATCGATGGATTGGGTAATCGGGTATACGATTACTGTCTCGGCGGAGAAGATGTTGGTTGGTGTGCTTACGAAAAGAAACATATGAACGGAACTGATAATATGACATATTCGTTCGCTGACGGCAATTCGTATCTTTGCGATCCTATTTGCGATAGTGTTGTTAGCGCCGCAAATCAATGGAGCAGTGTCGTGACATTTCAGCTGGTAGAAGAGGGTGGCACAGGTGAGATCACTATGTTAGAACTCAATAATGGTGTTGCTGCAGAGGCAGTACATCTTAGTGTCAATAGCAGCAGCGGGCACACAACGGAATGGGAGATCACTTTGGATGCCTTAGATAAATACGGAAATCCAATCACAGAGATACCCACAAATGTAGTTGCGCACGAATTTGGGCATATAATTGGCTTAATGGATTTGTATGAAAATAAAAATAGAGGCAAACTTATGTATTGGCACGAAGATTATATTGCCAGTTCTCCCACCACATCAGACATATGGGGCGCAAAGGTGATCATCGGGCAACACACCAGCCACACTTGGGGTTACAAATATCACAGCACAACAACATCCGGTGTGAACCGACACGTAAATTACTGCACCAGCTGCGGTGGATTTCCAGCTCAAAAAACGATCTCAAACTGTATTTATAACGCTAACAATGTTTGCAGACTCTGCGGTACACCAGCCGGGTATCAGCCGTGGTCTACACCACACGAAACGGAATAAATGCATATAATCAGCCGGGGCGGCCAGTGGCCGCCCCGGCTGTTATGATTGAGGATTGTACAATTTTATTACGCACCCTGTTTGGGCTTACTTTTCTTCTTCCGGGATGAAGTCCAAAGTGATGGACTTGACACCGGTGCGCAGCCGGGTATAGCGGACACCGGCCGCATCCAGCATCCGCTTGGAGGCCTTGGTGGTGGGGGTGTCGGCATACTTGTCGGACAGGTAGAAAATTTCCCGGATACCGCTCTGAATAATGGCCTTGGCGCACTCGTTGCAGGGGAACAGGGCCACATACAGCTTACTGCCCCGCAGGTCACGGCCGTTGGCGTTGAGGATGGCGTTGAGCTCCGCGTGTACCACATAGGGATACTTGGTCTCCTCGCCGGTGCGGTCCCAGGGAAATTCGTCGTCGCTGCAGCCCTTGGGCATACCGTTATAGCCGGTGGAGATGATGATGTTGTCCTGGGAGACGATGCAGGCGCCTACCTGGGTGCTGGGGTCTTTGCTCCGCATAGCGGCCAGCATCGCCACGCCCATAAAGTATTCGTCCCAGCTGATGTAATCGGCTCGTTTCATAAAATTCCCTCCTGTATTTTGTTACATTTTTTCGGGGGCAGAGAAGCCCAGAAGATCAATGCAGGTCTCCAGGATCCGTTTGGCAAGGCCGATCAGGCTGATATAGCCGGCCTGCAATGCCTTATCCTCCTCGGTGAGGATCCGGGTTTCGTGGTAGAACTTATTTGCTGCGCCGGCAAGGTCGTAGATGTAGGCGCAGATCATATTGGGGGAGGAGGTCTTCAGCGCTGCCTCCAGAGCAGGACCTGCCTTGGTGATGGCAAGCATCAGATCCTTGGCGTAGATGTTGGCAGGTACTTGGATGGGTAGGTGCTCCCACGCGCCGTACCGGGCCAGAATGGACTTGATCCGGACGATGGTGTAGAGAATATACGGGCCGGTATTGCCCTCGAAAGCGGCAAAGCGCTCCAGATCGAAATTGTAGTCCTTGGTGGGCTGGTTAGACAGGTCGCCGTATTTCAGCGCTGCCAGAGCGATCTTGTCGGTGGTATCCTCTACCTCCGTCTCGTCCACGATCTTGTTCTCCACCACTTTTGCCCGGACGAACTCGGTCATATCGTTGATCAGCGCTTCCAATCGGAGCACACCGCCGTCCCGGGTTTTGAAGGGTTTGCCGTCGGCACCGTTCATCGTGCCGTGACCCACGTGTTCCAGTTCGGTTTCGGCACGCACGATGCCGCCCTTTTTGGCTGCCCGAAAGATCTGCTCAAAGTGCAGATTCTGTCGCTTGTCGGTGACATAGAGCATCTTATCCGGCTGCCAGTCCTGCATCCGCTGGACCATTGTGGCAAGGTCGGTGGTGGCATAGATGGCAGAGCCGTCGGACTTGACCAGAATGCAGGGGGGCATTTCTTTTTTGTCGCCCTCTTCCGCAACGGGGAATACCAGCGCGCCGCTGGACTCCACCGCGTGACCCTTGGTCTTCAGATCTTCGATCATACCGGGGATATAGGGATCTGCGTCGCTTTCGCCCAGCCACTTTTCAAAGTGGACATCCAGCAGATCGTAGATCCGGTGCAGATCCGGTAGGGACACGCCCATAATGTGATCCCAGATGGCCCGGTAGCCCCGGCGGCCCTGCTGCAGCTCAAAGGTGGCGGTGTGGGCCTTCTCGGCAAACACCGGGTCGGTCTTCTTGGAAGACGCGGTGGGATAGATCTCCTCCAACTCCGACAGGGTAAAGGGAGACTCTTTGGGATATTCGCCGGTGTAGTCGAGGTCAAAATAGGGAAGGTCCGGCTGCCGCTCCTGCAATTCTGCGATGATCAGACCCATCTGCAGACCCCAGTCGCCCAGGTGAATGTCACCGATGGTGTGATAACCGAAGAACTTATGCAGCCGCTTCAGGCTTTCGCCGATGATGGCAGGCCGCAGGTGACCGATGTGCAGAGGCTTTGCCACATTGGCTCCGCCGTAGTCTACCACCACGGTGTGACCGGCACCAAATTTCTCAATGCCAAAGTCTTCAGCGCTGCGCATTTCCTCCAGATAAGCCTGCAGGAAAGCGTCGGACAGTTTCAGGTTGATAAAGCCGGGCATAACGGCCTCGATCATAGAAAAGTCGGCTTTATCCAGCTTTTCTGCCACAGCGTTTGCAATGGCGATGGGGGCGCACTTATACTGCTTGGCGGCAGACAGGGCGCCGTTACACTGATACTCGCACAGGTCGGGCCGGTTGGATACCGTTACCCGGCCAAAGGCAGCGTCATAGCCGGCATCGGCAAAGGCCTGCTGCATCTTGGCGGTGATCATATCTAAAAGTTTTTGCATATTATTTCTCCTTTTGTTGACTCATCCACTCCAGATAGTCATCGTAGGTACCATAGCGGTCGATGATGGTACCGTCGGGTTGGAATGCAATGACCCGGTTGCAGGTGGTGTTGAGCAATTCGTGGTCGTGGGATGCCAGCAGCACCACGCCGGTGAAGGCCTCCAGACCCTTGTTCACTGCCTGGATGGATTCCATATCCAGATGGTTGGTGGGCTGGTCCAGCAGCACCACATTGGCACCGCTGAGCATCATTTTCGACAGCATACAGCGGACCTTTTCTCCGCCGGAGAGCACATTGACAGGCTTAAACACATCGTCGTTGCCGAAGAGCATCCGACCCAGGAAGCCTCGCAGGTATACATCATCTTTCTTCACGGAATACTGACGCAGCCAATCCACCAGCTCCATAGAGTTGCCTTCAAAGTACTCGGTATTGTCCTTGGGCAGGTAGCTGCGGGAGGTGGAGATGCCCCACTTGATGGATCCTTCGTCTGGCTCCAGCTCTCCCATCAGGATCTGAAACAGGGCGGTCTGGGCCAGCTCGTTTTCGCCTACAAAGGCGATCTTATCGTTCTTACCCACGGAAAAGTAGACCTTGTCCAGCAGCTTTTCACCGTCTACTGTGACAGAAACGTCCTTTACGGTGAGGATGTCCTTACCCAGCTCCCGCTCCGGCATAAAACCCACGAAGGGGTAGCGGCGGGTGGAACAGGGCATCTCTTCCACCGTCAGCTTATCCAGCAGCTTCCGGCGGGCGGTAGCCTGCTTGGCTTTGGACTTGTTGGCGGAGAATCGCTGGATAAACAGCTGCAGCTCTTCGATCTTCTCCTGGTTCTTCTTGTTCTTGTTGCGGATCATTGCCTGCACCAGCTGGGAAGACTCGTACCAGAAGTCGTAGTTGCCCACATACATCTTGATCTTGCCATAGTCGATATCCACCGTGTGGGTGCAGACGGTGTTCAGGAAGTGACGGTCGTGGGATACCGCGATGACCATTCCGGGGAAGTCCAGCAGGAAGTCTTCCAGCCAGTTGATGGCTTCGATATCCAGGTTGTTGGTAGGCTCGTCCAGCATAATGATATCGGGGTTGCCGAACAGCGCCGCTGCCAGCAGAACCTTCACCTTCAGCCGGGGGTCGGTATCGCCCATCATATCATAGTGCAGCTCGGTGGGAATGCCCAGACCTTGCAGCAGACGGGAGGCGTCGGATTCGGCCTCCCAGCCGCCCATCTCCGCAAATTCAGCCTCCAACTCAGAGGCCCGCAGGCCGTCTTCGTCGGTAAAGTCGGGCTTTTCGTAAATGGCATCCTTTTCTTTCATCACATCGTACAGGCGCTGGTTGCCCATAATGACGGTGTCCATAATGGTGTACTGGTCGTAAGCGTTCTGGTTCTGCTTCAGGACAGAAACCCGCTTGCCCGGCTCCACCGTTATGCTGCCGTTGGTGGACTCCAGCTCGCCGGTGAGAATCCGCAGGAAGGTGGACTTGCCGGCACCGTTGGCACCGATAATGCCGTAGCAGTTGCCGGGTAAAAATTGCAGGTCTACGTGCTGGAACAGCCACTGACCGCCGAACTGCATACCCAAATTGTTAACAGTGATCATATTATACTCCTATCATAAGCACACAAATATTCATTGTAATTATACCGAGAATACGGGAATAATCAAGGGGAAAACGTCCAAATATGAATATTTCAAAAACTTTTTCCTCAGGGGTTGCATTTTTCCGCAGGTATGATATAATTTTAGCACTCAAATAATAAGAGTGCTAAAAGCACAAAAGAAAGGAATTTGAATTATGGAAAAAATGCAGTTTAAGGCAGAATCTCAGCGATTGCTGGATCTGATGATCAACTCCATCTATACCCACCAGGAGATCTTCCTCCGGGAGATCATCTCCAACGCCAGCGACGCCATCGACAAGTTGGCATACACCGCTTTGACTGATGACAAGGTGGGCGTGAGCCGGGACAAGTTCGCCATCACCGTCACCCGGGATAAGAAGGCGGGCGTGCTGACCGTTTCCGACAACGGCATCGGTATGACCCGGGAGGAGATGGAAGAAAACCTGGGAACCATCTGCAAATCCGGCTCTCTGGGCTTCAAGCAGGCGATGGAGAAAAACGAGGAGATCGACATTATCGGTCAGTTTGGCGTGGGTTTCTATGCCGCGTTTATGGTGGCGCAGAAGGTTACCGTCATCTCCAGAAAATACGGACAGGATACTGCCTGGAAGTGGGAATCGGACGGCGCTGACGGCTACACCATTGAACAGGCGAACAGAGACGCGGCCGGTACCGATGTGATTATGCAGATCAAGCCTGACACCGCCGACGATAATTTCTCCCGTTTCCTGGAGGAGTACGAGATCCGGATGCTGGTGAAGAAGTACTCCGATTATATCCGCTACCCTATTCGTATGGAGGTGAGCAAATCCCGTCTGAAGGAGGATGCGCCTCAGGACAAGCCAGAATACGAAAGCTATACGGATGTGGACACCCTCAATTCTATGATCCCCCTGTGGCAGAGAAACAAAAAGGATGTGACCGAAGAGGAATACGAGGGCTTCTATCAGGAAAAATTCTTTGATTATGTGAAACCTTTGCGTACCATCCACTCCAGCGCGGAGGGTACGGTATCCTACAAGGCACTGATGTATGTGCCTGCCAAAGCTCCCTTTGATTTCTATGCCAAGGATTACAAGCGGGGTCTGCAACTGTACTCTGCCGGCGTGATGATTATGGATAACTGCGAGGATCTGGTACCGGAGTACTTCCAATTCATCCGGGGCGTGGTGGACAGCCTGGATCTGTCTCTGAACATCAGCCGGGAGATGCTGCAGCATAACCGGCAGTTGACCATTATCGCCAAGAACATTGAAAAGAAGATCAAGTCCGAGCTGAAGGCTATGCTGGAAACTGAGCGAGAGGACTATGAAAAATTCTACGCCGCATTCGGCCGTCAACTGAAGTACGGCACCGTGGCGGATTACGGCGCTCACAAGGAGGCAACCCAGGACCTGCTGCTGTTCTACAGCCACAAGCGGGGTAAGCTGATCAGCCTTGCAGAGTATGTGGAGGCTATGGCGGAAGGACAGGAGAAGATCTACTATATCTCCGGTGAAAGCACCCAGCGGATGGGCAAGCTTCCTCAGGTACAGGCACTGGAGCAGAAGGGCTATGATGTACTGCTGTTTACTGAGGATGTAGACGAGTTCATTCCCCGCACCCTGATGACCTATCTGGAAAAGTCCTTCTGCAACGCAGCCACCGAAGACCTGGATCTGCAGACCGAGGAGCAGAAGCAGGCGCTGGAAGAAAAGAAGACTCAAATGGAGGGCCTTTTGACCTTCGTTAAGGAGACTTTGGGTGAAGCGGTACAGGAAGTAAAGCTGTCCGGCTCTTTGTGTACTGTTCCTGCGGTGATGACCCCCGGCTCCGGTATGAGCTTTGAAATGGAGAAGTATATGAAGCGGGTCAATCCCGATATGCCCATCCCCGGAAGCCGGATTTTGGAACTGAATCCGGAGCATCCGGCGGTACAGGCAATGCAAAGCGCTATGGTCGGCGATACCCAGAAGGCCAGAGATTACGCCCAGCTGCTTTGCTGCCAGGCGCTGCTGATGGCAGACCTGCCTCTGGAAGATCCTGTGGCGTACACGAACCTTGTGTGCAAGCTGATGCAGTAACAAAAAAACGCACCTGCTTTTAAGCAGGTGCGGTTTTTATGAGAGCATAATTTTAATGATTTCCGCGTCGGTGTGGCGCATACCTTCACTGGCCAGCTGGCAGATGTTGCGAATGGTATTTTCCACACCCTTGCTGACGATACCGTCGCCGTCTACAAACTGGCTGCCTCGGCGGAACATCTCCATACCCAGAATGCCTGCTTCCACGGCGGAGGCAATTTTAGCGGCGCAGCTGGCTTTGGCTCCGTCGCAGATCACACCGGAGTTGATGGCGATGGCGTTGACCACGGTGTGGGCAACTTCCCGGAATTTGCCCCCCTGCAGATAGGTGATGCCGGCGGCCGCGCCGCAGCCTGCGCTGATAGCGCCGCAGTAGGCAGACAACGGGCCAATGCCGCTCTTTAAGTGCAGAGTAACAAGATTGGAGACCACCAATGCCCGGTACAGCTGCTCGTCGGTGGCTCCCATATCCCGGGCGTAGATCACCACGGGGACGGAAGCGGTGATGCCTTGATTGCCGGAGCCGGAGTTGATCACCACCGGTAGTTCGCAGCCACCCATCCGGGCATCGGATGCGGCAGCGGCATAGGCTTTGGCTCGAGTAATGGTGTCGTGTTCTCTGCTGCCCAGAAGAACCTGCCCCACCCGGGCGCCGTAATCTCGATCCAGACCCTCCTGGGCGATGGCCATATTACAGCGGATTTGCTGGGACAGAGGCTGCTCCACATCCGCTATGACTACGCAGTCGGCATATTCCACGATGGATTCGATATTCAGCAGGTCAAGATCGCTGTGTACCTCCGGTTGGGAGAGCTCTACGGTTTTTTCCAGCAAGATCTCTCTGTCCCGAACCACTTTGACGATGTTGGTATGACCGCCGCTGATTCGGCACAAACTGCTGTGACCGGACCTTTCCAGCCGGATCACAATATCAAACAGCGCCTCCGAGGGGGATTCCTTCACACAGAACAGGGCTTCCTGCAGATAGGCTTTTATTTGAGCCTTTTGCGCATCGGTGACCTGGGAGATCACCAGCAGCTTCTTGTCCGGGTCGCCGGCCAGAATACCGGCAGCAGCGGCGGCTTCCAGACCGTGGAGACCGCCGGTGTTGGGTACGATGACACTCTTTACATTTTTAATAATGTTGGCACTGACGGTGATCTCCACTTTTTCCGGCAGCTGACCCAGTTCCCGGGCGGCGACGGCGGCAGCATAGGCTACGGCGATGGGCTCGGTGCAGCCCATTGCGGGGACCAGCTCCCGGTGGAGGATCTGGGTATAGGCCTGATAAATGGCAGAATCCATAGGTAAACCCTTTCTTTCTCTTACATTTGACACCAGTATAGCATATATTTCCCCAAAATACCAGTAGGTTTTCTGCGGGGAATTTTGCAAAACCGCTTGCTATTTGCAAGATTTTCTTATACAATAAAAAAGATATTTGCTTGGAATCCTGTCAAAAGGGGTGTGAAACGCAATGACAAAAATCGGTTTTGACAACGATCAATATATTACGACCCAATCTGCTCACATCCGGGAGCGGATCGCTAAATTCGGCGGCAAGCTGTACCTGGAATTTGGCGGCAAGCTATATGATGACAATCACGCCGCCCGGGTGCTGCCGGGTTTTCAGCCCGACAGTAAGCTGCGGATGCTGCTGCAGCTGAAGGAGCAGGCAGAGATGGTCATCGCTATCAACGCCGACGATATTGAGAAGAACAAGATCCGGGGCGATCTGGGCATTACTTATGACCGGGATGTGATTCGGCTGATCGATGTGTTCCGGGGCTTCGGACTGTATGTGTCCAGCGTGGTGCTGACCCGGTTCTCCGGTCAGGCTATGGCAAAGGCCTTCAGCGAACGGCTTGAGGCAATGGATATTCGGGTGTATCATCACTACGACATTCCCGGCTACCCCGCCAACATTGCCCATATCGTATCCGATGAGGGTTACGGCAAGAACGATTTTATCGAGACTACCCGGCCCCTGGTGGTGGTGACCGCGCCGGGTCCCGGCAGCGGTAAGCTGGCTACCTGTATGAGTCAGCTCTACCACGAGCATAAGCGGGGGGTGCAGGCGGGCTATGCCAAGTTTGAGACCTTCCCGGTGTGGAATCTGCCGCTGAATCACCCGGTGAATCTGGCCTATGAGGCGGCTACGTCGGATCTTTCCGATGTGAATATGATCGATCCCTTCCATTTGGATGCCTACGGCACCACCACCGTCAACTATAACCGGGATGTGGAAGCGTTTCCGGTACTGGTGGCCATGTTTGAGCGGATCTTAGGGGAGTGCCCCTATAAATCCCCCACGGATATGGGCGTGAATATGGTGGGCAACTGCATCGTTGATGATGCCGTCTGCAGAGATGCCTCCCGGCAGGAGATCCTCCGCCGGTACTACACCGGACTTTGTGACCAAAAACAGGGCAAGGCCGATAACAGTCAGATCCTGAAGCTGGAACTGCTGATGAAAAAGGCCGGCGTGTCTCCGGAGGAACGCCGTGTGGTAGCGCCTGCGCTGGAAAGAGCGGAGCAGACCGGAAAACCCGCCGCCGCCATTGAACTGCCCAGCGGCAAGATCGTCACCGGCAAGACCTCCAATCTGCTGGGTGCCAGCGCTGCGCTGCTGCTGAACGCCTTGAAGGAACTGGGCGGTTTGGAGGATGAGCTGCATCTGATCGCGCCGGAAGTGATTGACCCCATCCAGCATCTGAAGGTGGACCATCTGGGCAACCGCAATCCCCGTCTGCACACCGATGAGGTGCTGATCGCCCTGTCTATCTGCGCCGCCACTGACCCCAGAGCCGAGCAGGCAATGGAGCAGCTGGGCAAGCTCCGGGGTTGCGAGGTGCATTCTTCTGTGATATTGTCCGCGGTGGACGAGAAGGTGTTCAAGCGGCTGGGTGTGAATCTCACCTGCCAGCCCAGATACAAAGGATAAAATGAAGGGAGCTGTTTATACAGCTCCCTTTTGCGTTGCGAATAATTGGTCGATAGAGGCAAAGCGATAGCCCATTTCCTCCCATTTGGTCAGCAGCTCGTCCAGAATCTCTGCGTTGGTGACGGAGGTGGAGTGGAGCAGCACCACTGCACCGTTGTGGATCCGGGGTAGCAGCTTGGAAAAGGCCTGCTCCTTGGTGGGTTGCTTGTTGTTGTCCCAGTCGGCGTATGCCAGACTCCAGAAGACGGTGCGGTAGCCTAGGTCTTTGGCCATTTGCAGATTTTCCTGTGAGTAGATTCCCTGGGGTGGCCGGTAGTACTTGGGCAGCTCCTTGCCGGTGGTGTCCTGAAACAGAGTCTCCAGCGCCTGCAGCTCTTTTGCAAAGGCGGCTTTGTCTGTGAGCTTGCTCATATCCGGATGATGCATCGTGTGGTTGCCCACGATATGCCCCTCGTCCACCATTCGCCGCACCAGATCGGCGTTGGTTTCGATATAGTGACCCACCAGAAAGAAGGCTGCAGGGGCGTTGTGTTTCTTCAGCACATCCAGAATTTTAGTGGTACAGCCGTTTTCATAGCCGGAGTCAAAAGTCAGGTAGATCACCGGCTGCGTGGTGTCTCCCAAATAGGCACTGTCATAGGCTGACAGCTGCTGTACCGCCGCCGGTCCGATGGGCGGCTGCCCTTCCGCAGGAAAGGACAGTCCCCAGGCGCCGGTAGGCAGTGCCTGTCCGGAAAATTGCAGGGCAGACAGCAGTACGGTGGCCAGTAACGCGACAGATACTATTAAAATATGTTTTTTCCCCATAGATGATCCCTCCCGGGACAATCTATGGGGAAAGTTCCTTTAATATACGAATCGGCGGAGTTTTTTTGTTAAGATCAGCGCCAGGGACAGCTTTATGGCATCTGGCAGCAGGTAGGGCAGAACGCATTTTGCCAGGATTAACCCCAGATTGACAGCGGTGCCGCTATCTATATAAATATAGTAGTACCAAAGACTGCCAAAGCAGTAGCAGGTAAGAAGTCCCGCGATCATAGCAAGCAGCTGCTTGCTGGGAAGCAGAACGCTCAGCAGCCAATATACCAAGGCGCAGACCAAAAATCCGGTCAGGTAGCCTCCGGTGACCCCCAAAAGCGCCCCAAGACCGCCCCGAAATCCGGAAAATACCGGAAGACCAACCGCGCCCAGCAGCAGGTACACAAAAATCGCGATGGTACCCCGGCTACCGCCCAGAAGACCCAAACACAGAAAAACACCGAAGGTCTGCAAGGTGACAGCCGCATCTCCCATCGGGAAGGACAGCCAGGCGCACAGCGCCAGCAGCGCCGCAAACAGGCCGCACAGAGCCATATTCTTCAGTTTGATGGCACATTCCTCCTTTCCCGGGGATTAGGATAGCAGACCAGGGGAGGATTGTCAAATGATTTGCCTACGGACAAATTGGGATTTTATGGAGAGGGCATTGACAATGGGAGAAAATTCCTATATAGTATGTCGAAATCTGAAAAATTTTGAATGAGGTAGTTATGCTACAACGATATATCGGAAACCGGAGTTTCTACAAAAGAACATTGGCCATTGCGGTGCCGCTGATCATACAAAACGGAATCTCCAACTTCGTTTCTTTGCTGGACAACATTATGGTAGGACAGGTGGGAACACTGCAGATGAGCGGTGTGTCCATCGTGAACCAGCTGATGATCGTGCTGAATCTGTGCGTGTTCGGCGCAGTGGCCGGCGCGGGTATTTTTACCGCGCAGTATTTTGGTTCCGGGAATCACGAGGGTATTCGCTACTCCTTCCGGTTCAAGGTGCTGCTGTGTCTGGCAATCTCTGCCCTTGGCATTGCGGTGCTGACAGTGGGGGACAGGCTGTTGATCGGTCTGTATCTGCAGGGCGAGGGAAGTCCGGAGGACGCAGCCCAGACGCTGCAGCACGGGCAGGCATACTTAAAGGTGATGCTTTGGGGCATTGTGCCCTTTGCCATTTCCAATGCCTACGCCAGCACCCTGCGGGAGTGCGGAAAGGCCTCTGTGCCTATGACAGCAGGTGTTGTGGCGGTGTTGACTAATCTGGCGCTGAACTACTGCCTGATCTACGGCAATCTCGGTCTGCCCCGGATGGGTGTCAGAGGCGCTGCTCTGGCAACAGTGATCTCCCGCTATGTGGAGCTGGCCATTGTAGCCACCTGGATGCATACCCACACAAGCAGCCAGCCTTATATTGTAGGAGCATACCGGTCTTGCTACATTCCGGGAAAGCTACTGCGGCAGTTTGCCATAAAGGGTACGCCGCTGCTGATCAATGAGGCGCTGTTTGGCTCGGGACTGGCGATGCTGAACCAGTGCTATTCCACCTGCGGTCTGGATGTGGTGCCGGCGCTGAATATTTCCAGCACCATTTACAGCCTGTCCAGCGTGGTGTATATGTCATTGGGCAACGCGGTGGGCATCATTATGGGTCAAATGCTGGGCGCAGGCAATACCCGGGAAGTGGTGATGGATGCCAACCGGAAGCTGACGGCTCTGAGCATTTTCTGCGGCGTGGTGTTCGGAGGAATATTGGCGGCGATCTCCGGGATATTCCCGATGCTTTACAGTACCACGGACGCGGTACGCAGCTTGGCTACCCGGCTGATCTTGGTCTCTGCCGCGGCGATGCCTATCCACGCCTATATCCACCCGGTGTACTTTACCCTCCGTTCCGGGGGGAAGACCCTCATCACGTTTTTATTCGACAGCGGTTACCTTTGGGCTTGTGTGGTGACGGTGGCGGTGGTGCTGAGCCGGTTTACGGATATGGGTGTGGTTTGGATGTACATCATCTGTAACGGTGTGGAGTTCTTCAAATGCATTATGGGCTTTTTTATGATCCGTAGAGGCAGCTGGATGCAGAATTTGGCAGCGAAAACGAAATGATTGAAAGGGAGTGCTTCGGCACTCCCTTTTTCAGTTTGAAGGGGAAATAAAAATTCTCTGTTCTAACTGAAAATACACAGAAATTTTTGTGGTTTTTTCCAAAAAAACTATTGACAAACATAAAATAGGGTGATATCATAATCGGGCGCGTGTAGGGGAATTCTGCGCGTGCACTGCGATGATGCAGGAGATTGCGTGTAAAAACGGTAACTTCTGCGGAGTATGTCCGGTCATCGGGCGGCTGAACTGTCCTGTTAGCGCTGCGTATATCGCTGCGGCAGGAAAAGGGTCGGCCTTGCGTCGGCCATTTTTCTTGGCCTGGAATGATACGCACGGAGGCGTTAACAAAACAGTTCGACCGTACCCAGAAACCACGTAAACTGAGTACGTTAATTCAAGGAGGAAACAAAACCATGGCAAACCAGGAAATGATCCGTATCAGACTGAAGGCTTATGATCACCAGCTGATCGACTCCAGCGCTGCAAAGATCGTCGAGACCGCAAAGCGGAACGGCGCAGCCGTATCCGGCCCCATCCCTCTGCCCACCAAGAAGGAAGTCGTTACCATCCTTCGCGCTGTTCACAAGTATAAGGACAGCCGTGAGCAGTTCGAGCGCAGAACCCACAAGAGACTGATCGATATCCTCAACCCCAACCAGAAGACCGTAGAGGCTCTGATGAGCCTGGATCTGCCCGCTGGCGTTGAGATAGAGATAAAGCTGTAATTCCTATACATTCTATATAGGAATTCACCGCTGCCCGCACTGAAAAGCATCGGGCGACGGGTCATGTTGGCAGCTGTTCCCAATGCAGCGTCAACCAATAACCTAAAAAAGGAGAAAACCAAAAATGCAAAAAGCAATCATCGGCAAGAAAGTGGGCATGACCCAGATCTTCGATGAGAACGGCAAGGTGATCCCTGTTACCGTTGTGGAAGCAGGTCCTTGCACCGTCACTCAGAAGAAGACCATCGAAAACGACGGCTATGAAGCCGTACAGCTGGGCTTTGAGTCCGTTAAGGAAACCAAGCTCACCAAGCCCGAAGCCGGCCACCTGAAGAAGGCTGGTGTTGAGGCTGTCAAGCACCTGAAGGAGTTCCGTCTGGAAAACACCGCTTCCCTGAATGTGGGCGACGTTGTTAAGGCTGATACCTTCGCTGCAGGCGACTGGATCGATGTCACCGGCATCTCCAAGGGCCACGGCTATCAGGGTGTTATCAAGCGCCACGGCGCACATCGCACCGACATGACCCACGGCGGCGGCCCCGTCCACCGTCACGCTGGTTCTATGGGTGCTTCTTCTCATCAGTCCCGTATCTTCCCCGGTAAGATCGGCGCAGGTCAGATGGGCAACGAGCAGGTCACCATTGAGAACCTGGAAGTTGTTAAGGTAGACGCAGAGCTGAATATGATCGTTATCCGCGGCGCCATCCCCGGCCCCAAGGGCGGTCTGGTCTACATCCGCAACACTGTGAAGACTCACAAGGTCAAGCAGGCTGGTGCAGATATCAGCAAGAACCCGCAGAAGGCTTCCGGCAGAAACCCCCAGAAGGCTTCCGCAAGAGGCTAAGGAAAGGAGATCTTAAATCATGCTTAAGACGAATGTTTACAATATGTCCGGCGAGCTGGTTGGCGAGATCGAACTGTCCGAAGCTGTTTTCGGTATTGTTCCCAACCAGTCCGTGGTTCACGACGTTGTTAAGAACCACTTGGCTAACAAGCGTCAGGGCACTCAGTCCGCTCTGACTCGCGCTGAGGTTTCCGGCGGTGGCCGTAAGCCCTGGCGTCAGAAGGGCACCGGCCGCGCCCGTCAGGGTTCTACCCGTGCTCCTCAGTGGACTCACGGCGGTATCGTGTTTGCTCCCAAGCCCCGCGATTACAGCTACACCCTGAACAAGAAGACCCGTCGTCTGGCTCTGAAGTCCGCTCTGAGCGCTAAGGCTGCTGAGACTGCAATCGTGGTCATCGACTCCATCCAGATGGAGACTCCCAAGACCAAGGAGTTCGCTGCTTTCCTGAACGCTGTCGGCGTACAGGGCAAGGCTCTGGTCGTTACTGCTGAGGCTAACGCAAACGTCGTTAAGTCCGGCCGCAACATCCCCGGCTGCGAGGTCACCTTCGCTAACCTGCTGAACGTTTACGACATCGTGAATGCCAACAAGCTGGTTGTGGACAAGGCAGCCCTCCAGAAGATCGAGGAGGTATTTGCATAATGAACGTTTACGATATTATTGTAAAGCCGGTTATCACCGAGCAGTCTATGGCTGATGTGGCTGACAAGAAGTACGTCTTCCAGGTCGCCATCAATGCCACCAAGACCGAGATCAAGGCCGCTGTCGAAGAGATCTTCGGCGTGAAGGTCGCCAAGGTCAATACCGTCCGCATGCAGGGCAAGGTAAAGCGTACCGGTGCATATCCCGCCGGCCGCCGGGCTGCCTACAAGAAGGCAGTTGTCACCCTGACTGCTGATTCCAAGACCATCGAGTTCTTCGAGGGTATGGTCTAAACCAATCTCAATAAAGGAGTTAACGCGAAATGGCTATTAAAACTTTTAAGCCTTACACCCCTTCCAGAAGAAATATGACTGTTTCCGGTTTCGAGGGCGTGGACAAGAAGGCAAAACCTGAGCGTAGCCTGGTTGAGACCCTGAAGAAGAACGCCGGTCGCAACAGCTATGGTCACATCACCGTCCGCCACCGCGGCGGCGGCAACAAGAGAAAGTACCGCATCATCGACTTCAAGCGTCAGAAGCTGGATATGACAGCTACTGTTGAGCGCCTGGAGTACGATCCCAACCGCAGTGCTTTCATCGCTCTGATTCGCTACGAAGACAACACTCTGAGCTACATCCTGGCTCCCAACGGTCTGAAGGCCGGTGACAAGGTTGTCTCTTCCGCTACTGCCGACATTAAGCCCGGCAACTGCCTGCCCATTGCCAACATCCCCGTGGGTACTGTGATCCACAATGTGGAGCTGCAGCCCGGTCACGGCGCTCAGCTGGTCCGCTCCGCCGGTACCGCTGCTCAGCTGATGGCTAAGGAAGGCGACTTGGCTCAGGTCCGTCTGCCCTCCGGCGAAGTTCGGTATGTCCGCACCAACTGCACCGCTTGTATCGGTCAGGTTGGCAACGTGGATCACGAGAATGTTCACATCGGTAAGGCCGGCCGTACCCGTCATATGGGTATCCGTCCCACCGTCCGCGGTTCTGTTATGAACCCCTGCGATCACCCCCACGGTGGTGGTGAGGGTCGCTCTCCCATCGGTCGCTCCGGTCCTGTTACTCCCTGGGGCAAGCCTGCTCTGGGTTACAAGACCCGCAACACCAAGGCACGCACTGACAAGTTCATTGTCAAGCGCAGAAACAGCAAGTAAGGAGGAAATGAAATGAGCAGAAGTATCAAAAAGGGCCCTTTCGTAGCTCCTGAGCTGTACAAGCGCGTGGAGGAACTGAACAAGGCCGGTGAAAAGAAGGTCCTGAAGACCTGGTCCAGAGCTTCCACCATCTTCCCCTCCTTTGTCGGTCACACCATCGCTGTCCACGACGGCCGGAAGCACGTTCCCGTCTATATCACTGAGGATATGGTCGGTCACAAGCTGGGTGAGTTCGTTCCCACCCGTTATTTCCGCGGTCACTCTGGCAGCAAGACCGCCAATTCCAAGTAAGGAGGTACTTCAAATGGAAGCATTTGCACATGTAAAGTACGTCCGTATGTCTCCCCGTAAGGTGAAGCTGGTTTGCGACATGATCCGGGGCAAGGACGTGAAGACCGCCGCTGCATACCTGAGCCAGACCAGCAAGGCCGCTTGCGAGCCTATGGCAAAGCTCCTTAAGAGTGCTGTGGCAAACGCTGAGCACAACAACGGCATGAATGCCGACAACCTGTATGTTTCCACCGTGATCGCTAACCCCGGTCCCGTGCTGAAGAGAGGCCGCATCGCCTCCAGAAGAGGTTTCGTCCGCATCATGAAGAGAACCACTCACATCACCATCGGTGTGAGCGAGAAGGCTTAATCAGGAGGTAGCTATGGGACAGAAAGTTAATCCCCATGGACTGCGTGTTGGCGTAATCAAGGACTGGGATTCCCGCTGGTATGCCCGCGAGGAGAAGGTCGGCGAACTGGTTGTCGAAGATTACAACATCCGTAAGTATCTGAAAGAAAAGCTGTACGCCGCTGGCGTCGCTAAGATCGAGATCGAGCGTTCTAACGGTAAGGTCAAGATCAACATCAACTGCTCTCGCCCCGGCGTTGTCATCGGCAAGGCTGGCACTGAGATCGAGAATCTGCGTAAGGATATGGAGACCCGCCTGGGTAAGAGCGTTAACCTGAACATTGTTGAGGTTCGCAGCCCTGATCTGAACGCACAGCTGGTAGCCGAGAACATCGCTGCTCAGCTGGAGAAGCGTATTTCCTTCCGTCGCGCTATGAAGAAGGCAATGCAGCAGGCTACTCGCCTGGGTGCCAAGGGCATCAAGGTTACCTGCGGTGGCCGTCTGGGCGGCGCTGAAATCGCTCGCTCCGAGTCCTATCACGAAGGTACCATTCCCCTGCAGACCATCCGTGCTGACATTGAGTACGGTTTCGCTGAGGCTGCTACCACTTATGGCCGCATCGGTGTTAAGGTTTGGATCTACAAGGGCGAGGTCCTGAATACTACCCTGCGCAGCGCTGCTCCCGAGCCCGCTCCCCGTGAGCGTCGTGAGCGTCGCGAGCGTCGCAACGATCGCCGCAACGGCGAAAACAACGGTGAGCGCCGTGAGCGCCGCCAGGGCGACAGACCCAATTACCGCAGAGAAGGAGGCAACCGCTAATGCTGATGCCCAAAAGAGTTAAGCACCGCAAGGTGCAGCGCGGCCGTATGACCGGCGCTGCTACCCGCGGCAATAAAGTTGCTTACGGTGACTTCGGTATCCAGGCCTGCGAGCCTGGCTGGATCACCGGCAACCAGATCGAGGCAGCTCGTATTGCTATGACCCGTTACACCAAGCGTGGCGGTAAGGTCTGGATCAAGATTTTCCCCGACAAGCCTTATTCCAAGAAGGGCCTGGGTACCCGTATGGGTAACGGTAAGGGCGCTCCCGAAGGCTGGGTCGCAGTTGTGAAGAACCAGAAGGTGATGTTTGAGATCGGTGGCGTCTCTGAAGAGGTCGCCCGCGAGGCTATGCGTCTTGCTCAGCACAAGCTGCCCATCAAGACAAAGATCATCGCTCGGGAAGTAGAGACTGAGATTGGTGGTGAATAAGATGAAGGCAAAAGAAATCAAGGAAGTTCGCGCTCTTTCTGTTGAAAAGCTGGAAGAGAAGCTGCAGGAACTGAAGAAGGACCTGTTTATGCTGCGTATGCAGCACGCTACCAATCAGCTGGATAACCCCATGCAGATTGCAGCGGTCAAGAAGGATATTGCCCGCATCAAGACCATTATTCGTGAGAAAGAGACCAATGTCTGAGGAGGAAACGTAAATGACTGAGAATACCAGAGCATTCCGTAAAACCAGAATCGGTCAGGTCGTCTCCGATAAGATGGACAAGACCATTGTGGTTGCAATCGAGGATAGCGTGCAGCATCCTCTGTACAAGAAGACTATGAAGCGGACCTACAAGCTGAAGGCACACGACGAGAACAACGAGTGCAACATCGGCGACACCGTGGAAGTCATGGAGACCCGTCCCCTGTCTAAGGACAAGCGTTGGAGACTGGTCAGAATCATCGAAAAGGCTAAGTAAGGAGGTCGGCAGATTATGATTCAGATGGAAAGCTACCTGAAGGTTGCCGACAACACCGGCGCCAAGGAAATCCACTGCATCCGGGTTCTGGGCGGCTCCAAGCGGAAATACGGTAACATCGGCGATGTGATCGTTGCTTCCGTTCGTAAGGCTGCTCCCGGCGGCACTGTTAAGAAGGGCGATGTGGTCAAGGCTGTGATCGTCCGTACCAAGCGGGGCATGCGTCGTGAGGACGGCACCTACGTCCGCTTTGATGAGAACGCTGCTGTTATCATCAAGGAAGACAGAAACCCCAAGGGTACCCGTATCTTTGGACCGGTTGCTCGTGAGCTGCGTGAGAAGGACTTTATGAAGATCCTCTCCCTGGCACCCGAAGTAATCTAAGGGGGAACCAAGGTATGAACATTAAGAAGAATGATACCGTTATCGTCCTGTCCGGTAAGGACAAGGGCGTCAAGGGCAAGGTACTGGTTGCTATGCCCGCTGACAACAAGGTCATTGTGGAGAAGGTCAACGTCGCTACCTGCCACACCAAGCCCCGTAAGCAGGGCGAAGCCGGTGGCATCGTAAAGAAGGAGACCCCCATCCGTGCTTGCAAGGTCGCTCTGTACTGTGAAAAGTGCGAAAAGGGCGTTCGCGTCGGCTACAAGGTAGAAGACGGCAAGAAGACCCGCATCTGCCGCAAGTGCGGCGCCGAAATCTAAGAGAGGAGAACGAATCAATGGCTAATAGAATGAAAGAACTGTATGTGGCTGAGATCGCTCCCGCTCTGAACAAGAAGTTCGGCTACAAGAGCGTTATGCAGATCCCCAAGCTGAGCAAGGTCATTGTGAACGTTGCCTGCGGTGAGAGCAAGAATAACGCTAAGGAAATCGAAGCTATCTGCAAGGATATTGCTACTATCACCGGCCAGAAGCCCATCACCTGTAAGGCTCGCAAGTCCGTGGCTAACTTCAAGCTGCGTGAAGGCGAAACCGTCGGCGTGAAGGTTACTCTGCGTGGCGATAAGATGTACGAGTTCCTGGACCGTCTGTTCAGCATCGCGCTGCCCCGTGTCCGTGACTTCCGTGGCATCAACCCCAACTCCTTTGACGGCCGTGGCAACTACGCCTTCGGTCTGAAGGAACAGCTGATTTTCCCTGAGATCGAGTACGACAAGGTAGACAAGATCCGTGGTATGGATATTTGCATCTGCACCACCGCTACCACCGATGAGGAAGCCAAAGAGCTGCTGACCCAGCTGGGCGCTCCCTTCCACGCTTGATTAGGAGGAATTCATAATGGCTAAAACTTCTATGATCCTGAAGCAGCAGGCAGAGCCCAAGTTCTCTACCCGCCGCTACAACCGCTGCAAGATCTGCGGCAGACCCCACGCTTACCTGCGTAACTACGGCGTTTGCCGTATCTGCTTCCGTGAGCTGGCTTACAAGGGCCAGATTCCCGGTGTGCGGAAGGCCAGCTGGTAAGGGTAGTTCGTATTAAAATGTAAAAGTGATCCGGTTCGTCCTGGGAAGATGGGTTTGGCTACGGCCAGACCGCATTCCCCGGATACCCCCGGATCTACACGGGTTTAGCCCGTAACTTCTATAAGGAGGATATTAACATGCAAATCACCGATCCCGTAGCAGATATGCTGACCCGCATCCGGAATGCGAATTCTGCAAAGCACGAAACCGTGGATGTTCCTGCTTCCAACCTGAAGAAGGCGATTGCTCAGATCCTGCTGGACGAGGGCTACATTAAGGCCTATTCCATCGTGGACAACGGCAATCAGGGCATCATCCACATCACCCTGAAGTATCTGGCAAAGAAGCAGCCCGTTCTGACCGGCCTGCGCCGCGTTTCCAAGCCCGGCCTGCGTGTCTATGCCGGCGTTGAGGATATGCCCCGCGTCCTGAAGGGCCTGGGTATTGCCATCGTTTCCACTTCCAAGGGTGTTATGACCGATAAGAAGGCTCGCGAAAACCACATCGGTGGCGAAGTTCTGGCCTTCATTTGGTAAGGAGGAAAGCAGAATGTCTAGAATTGGTAAGAAGCCGGTTATCGTTCCGGCAAACGTTACGGTGGAGATTGCCGAAGGCAATGTCGTCACCGTTAAGGGTCCCAAGGGTACCCTGACTCATACTCTGCATCCCGATATGATCATTAAGCTGGACGGCAACGTTCTGACTGTTGATCGTCCCGATGAAGAGCATCTGCACAAGTCCCTGCACGGCCTGACCCGCACTCTGATCAACAATATGGTCGAGGGCGTCGAGAAGGGCTACAGCAAGGAACTGGATGTCAACGGTGTTGGCTACCGTGTAGAAAAGAAGGGCACTCAGCTGGTTATGCGTCTGGGCTTCTCTCATGAAGTCGTTATGGATGAGATCCCCGGCATCACCGTGGAAGTTCCCAACCCCAACAAGATCATTGTCCACGGCATCGACAAGCAGGTCGTTGGCCAGTTTGCCGCCGAAGTCCGTGGTCAGCGTCCCCCCGAACCCTACAAGGGCAAGGGCATCAAGTACTCCACCGAAGTTATCCGCCGCAAGGTTGGTAAGACCGGTGGCAAGAAGTAATGGAGGTGTGCCGAAATGGTTAAATATTTCAACAAGAATGCTGCCCGTCAGAAGCGCCATGTGCGTGTTCGCGGTAAGATTTCCGGCACTCCCGAGTGTCCCCGTCTGAACGTGTTCCGCTCTAATGCGAACATCTATGCTCAGATCATTGATGATGTAAACGGCGTAACCCTGGTTTCCGCCAATACGTTGGAAAAGGATTTTGAGGGCTCCACCGGCAATGCTGAAGCAGCAAAGAAGGTTGGCCTGGTCATCGCAGAGCGTGCAAAGGCAAAGGGTATTGAGCAGGTCGTGTTCGACCGCGGCGGCTATGTTTACCACGGCCGTGTTGCTGCCCTGGCTGATGGCGCCCGCGAAGGCGGACTCAAGTTCTAAGGTAGAGGAGGAAAAATAATGGCTTACGAAAAGACTCCTAGAAATGAAGCTCCCGAGCTCATTGAGAAGGTCGTTTACCTGAACCGCGTCTCCAAGACCGTTAAGGGCGGCCGTGTCATGAAGTTCTCCGCTCTGGTCGTTGTCGGCGATGGTAAGGGTACCGTCGGTTACGGCCTGGGTAAGGCTGCCGAAGTTTCCGAGGCAATTCTCAAGGGCATCACCGATGCTAAGAAGAATATGACCAAGGTTGCTCTGGCTCCCCACGGCACCATTCCTCACGAGGTTACCGGTATCTTCGGTGCCGGCAAGGTCCTGATGAGACCCGCTCCTGAGGGTACCGGCGTTATCGCCGGTGGCGCTGTCCGTGCAGTTATGGAAGCAGTTGGCATCACCAACATCACCGCAAGATGCCTGCGTTCCAACAACCCCCAGAACGTTGTTAAGGCAACTATGGTGGGTCTGAAGTCTCTGCGTTCTCCCGAGCAGATTGCTGCTATCCGCGGTAAGAGCGTAGAAGAAATCGTTGGTTAAGGAGGGCAATTAACATGGCAAACTTGAAAATTAAGCTTGTTAAGAGCCTGAACGGTCGTCTGGAAAAGCAAATCGCAACCGCCCACTCCCTGGGTCTGCGTAAGATCGGCCAGGTCACCATCCAGCCCGACAACACCCAGACTCGCGGCAAGATCGCTAAGATCGGCTTTATGCTGCAGGTCACTGAAGTAGAATAAGGAGGAGAACGATAATGAAACTCCATGAACTCTCTCCTGTCGCTGGCTCCACTTTCGTGGGCAAGCGCAAGGGCCGTGGTGTCGGTACCGGTAACGGTAAGACCGGCGGCCGTGGACACAAAGGTCAGCACGCCCGTTCCGGCGGCAAGACCCGTGTCGGCTTCGAAGGCGGCCAGATGCCTCTGGTTCGCCGCATTCCCAAGCGTGGTTTTAACAATGTGTTCGCAAAACCTCTGACTGCCATCAATCTGGCTGTTCTGAACCGCTTTGAGGATGGCACGGTTGTGGATGCAGCTGCTCTGATCGAAGCAGGTGTTCTGAATGCCTGCCCCTATGGTCTGAAGGTTCTGGCAAACGGCACCCTGACCAAGAAGATTACTATTAAAGCAGCGGCTTTCTCTGAGTCTGCAAAGGAAAAAATCGAGCAGGCAGGCGGAAAGGCCGAGGTGGTTTAAGTGTTTAGCACTCTGCAGAACGCCTGGAAGATTCCCGAGCTCCGCAAAAAGCTGATCTTTACTATGCTGATTTTGCTCATCTACCGGATCGGTAATGTGATTCCCGTTCCCTTCATCGATGCGGCAACCTTGGCAAGCTACTTTGACGCAACTCTGTCCAACACCATTTTGGGCTTGTACGATGCTATGTCCGGCTCTGCCTTCTCTCAGGCATCCGTTATGGCATTGGGCATTCAGCCCTACATTAACGCTTCTATTATCATCCAGCTGCTCACCATCGCCATTCCCGCTCTGGAGCGGATGGCTAAGGAAGAGGGCGAGGTTGGTAAGAAGAAGATCGAGCGCATTACCCGCTATTCCACTGTTGCTCTGGGTCTGATGCTGGGCTTCGCCTACTACACCATGATCCGCAACAGCGGCACCAGCTATGGCGTGGACATCCTCACTGATAAGGGCGTTCTGCCTGCAATCGTGATTGTTCTGGCCTTTACTGCAGGTTCTTCCCTGGTTATGTGGCTGGGCGAGCAGATCACCGAGTTTGGTATCGGCAACGGCATCTCCATGATCCTGTTTGCAAACATCATCTCCGGTCTGCCCGGAACCTTTAGCCGTCTGCTGAATATGAAATGGTGGGTCGGTGCCATCATCGCGGTGGTTATGCTGCTGCTGGTGGTCTTCATCGTGTTTATTCAGGATGCAGAACGCCGCATCCCTGTGCAGTACGCAAAGCGCGTGGTTGGCCGTAAGGTCTACGGCGGTCAGAGCACCAATCTGCCCATTAAGGTGGCTATGAGCGGTGTTATGCCCGTTATCTTCGCCCAGTCCATCGCTTCTCTGCCCGCTACCATCGCTACCTTCATAGGTAAGACCGATGGCTGGTGGTACAAGAACATCTGGGGCAGCGACACTTGGGTGTATGCTGCAATCTACGGTCTGATGATTTTCTTCTTCAGCTGGTTCTATTCCACGATCCAGTACGATCCTACTGAGATCTCCAATAACCTGAAGAAGAACGGCGGCTTTATCCCCGGCTTCCGTCCCGGCAAGCCCACCGCTGACTTCATTAAGAAGGTCATCAATAAGATCGTTGTCTTTGGCGCTATCTACCTGGCAATCATCGCTCTGCTGCCCATCGTTGGCGGCAACCTGGTTTCCGGTGTTAAGAATCTGGCTATCGGCGGCACCTCCGTCATTATCGTTGTGGGTGTTGCGCTGGAGACTGTGAAGGCTCTGGAAGCTCAGATGCTGATGCGCCACTACAAGGGCTTCCTGGACTAATACCGGAGGCTTCTTATGAACCTAATTTTACTGGGTGCACCCGGTGCAGGTAAGGGCACGCAGGCAGAAATGCTTTCTGCAAAACTGCAGATCCCTACCATCTCCACCGGCAATATGCTTAGAGAGGCCATGGCAAATGGTTCCGAGCTAGGCAAGCAAGTAAAAAAGGTTATGGATGAGGGCAGGCTGGTAGACGATGCACTGATTTTGAGCATCGTTGCTCAGCGGACCGCCCAACCCGATTGTGTCAACGGCTTTATCCTGGACGGGGTGCCCCGCACCCTGGCCCAGGCTAAGGCTTTGGACGAGAAGGGTATTTCCATTGACCACGTGGTTTCTATTGAGATTGACGATGCTGTGATCGAGGGCCGGATGACCGGCCGGAGGGTCTGCCCCAAGTGTGGCGCCAGCTATCACATTACCGCCAATCCTCCCCAAAAGGACAACACCTGCGACCTTTGTGGAACCGAAGTGGTGATCCGTAAGGACGATGCACCGGAAACGGTGAGAAATCGCCTTGCTATTTACCATCAGTCCACCGAGGTCCTGAAGGACTACTACGCCGAACAAAACAAGCTCCGGCTTGTGGAGGGCAATCAGTCCATCGAAGGTGCATTCCAGGATATCCTGCGAGCTTTGGGAGAAACGGTATGATTGCAATCAAAAATGAACAAGAGCTTTCCTGTATGCGTCGGGCTTGTAAAATTACCGCGGCAGCCCGTGCCTTGGCAGGGGAAATGGTAAGACCAGGCGTATCCACGAAAGCGATTGACAGAGCCGTCAGAGAATTTATTCTCAGCCAGGGCGCAAAACCGTCGTTCCTGCACTACAACGGCTTTCCCGCTAGTACCTGTATCAGCGTAAACAGCACGGTGATCCACGGAATTCCCGACGGATACCTGCTGCAAGAAGGGGACATCGTCTCCGTAGATGTAGGTGCTTTCTACAAGGGGTTTCACGGTGATTGCGCTGCAACCTTTCCCTGCGGCAGAGTTTCTGCCGAGGCTCAAAGACTTATCGATGTGACAAAGCAAAGCTTTTTCGAGGGTCTGCGCTTTGTCAGATGCGGACACAGAGTGTCCGATATCTCCCACGCCATTCAGACGTATGTGGAGTCTAACGGTTTTTCAGTTGTGCGTTCCTTCGTAGGTCACGGCGTAGGCGCACAGCTCCATGAGGAACCGGAAGTGCCGAATTTCGGTGCTGCCGGACGTGGACCGAGATTGCTTCCCGGTATGACTCTGGCTATTGAGCCTATGGTCAACGCCGGTGTTTACGATGTCAAGGTTCTGCCTGACGGCTGGACCACGGCCACCGCAGACGGAAAACTCTCGGCTCACTATGAAAATACTGTACTCATCACCGACGGGGAGCCGGAAATACTCACCGTCGCCGAAGGACTTTGATTATGGACCCTGATTTACCGGATTTAACAATTGCAGATGTGGTCGTTTCAACCGCAGGCAGGGATGAGGGCAAGCTGTTTTATGTGCTTGAAGCAGACGATACCTACTTGACCCTGGTAAACGGAAAAGACCGAACGATTGAAAAACCCAAACGTAAAAAGCGCAAGCACACAACTAAGGTCCTTCGCTCTGAGACCAGAGTCGCTGAGAAACTGCGTACAGGCGACAAGGTGCTTAACAGCGAATTACGAAGAGATCTGGCTTACTTAAGCCAGCAAATGCAAAGTACAACCTAGGAGGTTCCAAACTTGGCAAAGGACGACGTAATCGAGATTGAGGGCATTGTAACCGATGCACTGCCGAATGCTATGTTCAATGTAGATATCGGCAATGGACACACCATTCTGGCACACATTTCCGGCAAGCTCCGTATGAACTTTATCAAGATCTTGCCCGGTGACAAGGTAACCGTTCAAATGTCTCCGTATGATCTGACCCACGGCCGGATCACCTGGAGAAGTAAGTAAGACACAAGAGAATTTATCTCTATTGGAGGTTAAACAGTATGAAAGTAAGACCGTCCGTTAAACCCATGTGCGAAAAGTGTAAGATCATCAAGCGCAAGGGTCGCGTTATGGTAATTTGCGAAAACCCCAAGCACAAGCAGAGACAAGGCTAATAGGAGGTGCTGAAAGAATATGGCACGTATTTC